>NZ_WHPN01000178.1 GCF_009735685.1 Streptomyces lycii
AGGGTCCTGAATATGGATATGCAAAAAGTGGTCCTCGGGACGTCCGGCGTGACCCCGGAGGACGTCGTCGCCGTGGCCCGCGGCGCCGCGCGGGTCGAGCTGGCACCGGAGGCCCTCGCGGCCCTGGCCGCCTCCCGCGAGGTCGTGGACGCCCTCGCGGCCAAGCCCGAGCCCGTCTACGGCGTCTCGACCGGCTTCGGCGCCCTCGCCGTCCGCCACATCAGCCCCCAGCTCCGCGGCCGTCTCCAGAGCAACATCGTCCGCTCCCACGCGGCCGGCATGGGCCCCGCCGTCGAACGCGAGGTCGTCCGCGCGCTGATGTTCCTGCGGCTGAAGACCCTGGCCTCCGGGCGGACCGGTGTGCGCCCGCTGGTCGCCCGGACCGTGGCCGCGGTGCTCAACGCGGGGATCACCCCCGTCGTGCACGAGTACGGCTCCCTCGGCTGCTCCGGAGACCTGGCGCCGCTGTCGCACTGCGCCCTGACGCTGATGGGCGAGGGCGAGGCGGAGGGCCCGGACGGCGCCGTGCGCCCGTCCGCCGAACTGCTCGCCGAGCACGGCATCGAGCCCGTCGAACTCCGCGAGAAGGAAGGGCTCGCCCTCCTCAACGGCACCGACGGCATGCTCGGCATGCTCGTCATGGCGGCCGCCGACCTCGCGCGCCTCCTCACCTCGGCGGACATCACCGCCGCCCTCACCCTGGAGGCCCTGCTCGGCACGGACCGGGTGCTCGCCCCCGAGCTGCACGCCATCCGCCCGCACCCCGGGCAGGCCGCGAGCGCCGACAACATGCTGCGGGTGCTTGCCGGTTCCGGGCTCACCGGGCACCACCAGACCGGGCACGACGGCCAGGAGGCCGCCCCGCGCGTGCAGGACGCGTACTCGGTGCGCTGCGCACCGCAGGTCGCGGGCGCCGGCCGGGACACCCTGGCGCACGCCCTGCTGGTCGCCGGCCGCGAACTGGCGGCCTCCGTCGACAACCCGGTCGTCCTCCCCGACGGACGCGTGGAGTCCAACGGCAACTTCCACGGCGCGCCCGTCGGCTACGTCCTGGACTTCCTCGCGATCGCCGCGGCCGACCTGGCGTCCATCGCGGAACGCCGTACGGACCGGCTGCTGGACAAGAACCGCTCGCACGGCCTGCCGCCGTTCCTCGCGGGTGATCCCGGGGTGGACTCCGGGCTGATGATCGCGCAGTACACGCAGGCGGCCCTCGTCGCGGAACTCAAGCGGCTCGCGGTGCCCGCCTCGGCCGACTCCATCCCGTCCTCCGCGATGCAGGAGGACCACGTCTCCATGGGCTGGTCCGCCGCGCGGAAGCTGCGTACGGCCGTGGACGGCCTGACCCGGGTGATCGCGGTGGAACTGGTCGCCGCGGCGCGGGCGGTCGAGCTGCGCGGGGACGAGGGGCTGACACCGGGACCGGCGGCCCGCTCGGTGCTGTCCGCGGTCCGGGCGGCGGGTGTCGCGGGACCGGGCGGGGACCGCTTCCTGGCGCCGGACCTGGCCGCGGCGGAGGAGTTCGTACGCTCCGGGCGGCTGGTCGCGGCGGCGGAGGCGGCGACGGGTCCGCTGGCCTGAGCGGGAGAGTCAGAAGGCGGCCGCCCGGGAACGGCGGGCCGCGACCGCGACCAGGCCCGCGCCCGCGCCGAGGAAGGCCGTGCCGCCGAGGAGATAGGGGCCGGAGTCGAAGCTGCCGGTGTCGGCGAGCGTGGGATCGACGCCCTCGCCGGCCGCCTTCGGCCGGTCCTCGCCCGCCGCGCCCGGGTCCGCCGCGGCGGAGTCACCGGCCGCCTGGCTGCGCGCGGCAGCGGCGCCGGTGTCGATCGTGGCGTTGGCCGAGGGCACGAACCAGAGGGCGAGCAGTACGGATCCCGCAGCGGCTGCGGTGAGCAGCGGTCGGCGTGCGGACACGTCACGGACCCCCTCGTGGCACAGGTTGGATAGCCGTCCGCACTGATGTTAGTGACTGGTGCGGGTTGTGGGAAAGTCTGGGGAATCGGCAACTGCGCCGGGGCCCGTGGCGTCCGTATTCAGGGGGCGTGACAAGAACGATGCCGGTGAAGAAGGATGAGAGCGGACAAGGGTGGGCAGGCGCCGACCCGAGGGCGTGAGCCCGAGGGCCGAAAGCGGGTCACTCCTTCGAGCGGTGTGACTCAAACCCAAGTTGACGTGGTCCTCGCCACACTTGAGCGCCGGACGGAACGTACGGATACATATCGGTGTTCTTAAAGGATTGGGGCGGGCTCGTGTACCCAGCGGCCCGGCCCGGGGACCCGGGGACAGTAGCAATGGAGAAGCGTGTGATGACGGACGGTAAGCGGCGCAAGGCACTTGCGGCCGCGGCCGCGCTGCTCAGTGGGGCGCTGACGCTCACTGCGTGCGGAGGCGGCGACGAAGGCGGCAGTGCCGACGCCAAGGGCGGGGACAAGGGCTCCAAGTCGCAGACCGATGTCGACGAGGCGGCGGCGAAGGACGCCTCGGACGCGCGAATAAAGATCTCGCCGGAGAACGGTGCGGACAACACCGGCATCAACAGTGACGTGAAGGTCACCGTCAGTGGCGGCAAGCTCACCGGCGTCACGATGACCTCCGTCGCCACCGGTGCCGAGGTGCCCGGCACGCTGGCCGCCGACGGCAAGAGCTGGAAGCCGGACGGCCAGCTGGAGCGGTCCACGAAGTACAAGGTCACCGCCGAGGCCGAGGACGGCAAGGGCCGCGAGGCCACCGAGAACTCCAGCTTCACCACGGTCTCGCCCGACAACAGCTTCATCGGCAACTTCACGCCCGAGGACGGCTCCACCGTCGGCGTCGGCATGCCCGTGTCGATCAAGTTCGACAAGGAGATCACCAACAAGGCCGAGGTCGAGGCCGCGATCGAGGTCAACTCCAGCAGCGGCCAGGAAGTCGTCGGCCACTGGTTCAACTCGCAGCGCCTCGACTTCCGTCCCAAGGACTACTGGAAGGCCGGCTCGACGGTCACCATGAAGCTCGGTCTGGACGGCGTCGAGGGCGCCCCCGGCGTGGAGGGCGTCCAGGAGAAGACGGTCAGCTTCAACGTGGGCCGCAGCCAGGTCAGCACGGTCGACGTCAAGTCCAAGAAGATGACGGTCGAGCGTGACGGCAAGACGCTCCGGACCATCCCGATCTCCGCGGGCAGCAAGGAGAACCCGACGTACAACGGCCAGATGGTGATCTCCGAGAAGTTCAAGGAGACCCGGATGGACGGCGCCACCGTCGGCTTCACGGACGACGACGGCAAGGGCGAGTACGACATCAAGGACGTCCCGCACGCGATGCGGCTGTCGACCTCCGGCACCTTCATCCACGGCAACTACTGGGGCGCCGACTCGGTCTTCGGCAACGCCAACACCAGCCACGGCTGTGTCGGCCTGAACGACGTCAAGGGCGCCGGCGACAAGAACCAGGACGGCGCCTGGTTCTACGAGAACTCCCTGCTCGGTGACGTCGTCGTGGTCAAGAACTCGCCCGACAAGACGATCCAGCCGGACAACGGCCTCAACGGCTGGAACATGGACTGGAACGAGTGGGTGGCCGGCAGCGCGCTCTGACCCCGTCCCCGTCGGGTCACGCCGGACGGCTCGTCTTCTCCATCCGCCCCGGGCGGCGGCCGGCAGCACGCCG
>NZ_WHPN01000179.1 GCF_009735685.1 Streptomyces lycii
CCGGGGACGTCAAGGACCGGATCCTGGCCGTCCGGGGCATGAGCCTGATCGAGGAGATACCGGTCGAGGGCTACCGGTTCTTCGTCCTGAACTACACGCAGCCGGTCGACCACAAGCGCCCGTACCTGGGCACCTTCCAGCAGCGGCTCACCCTGCTGCACCGGGGGGAGGACCGCCCGACGGTCTTCCACACCTCCGGCTACCACGTCTCGACCGTACCGAGCCGCAGCGAGCCCGCGCGCATCGCGGACGGCAACCAGGTCTCCATGGAGTACCGTTTCTTCACCCCGTCGCGCCCCGAACCGGCCAACTGGTCCAAGCTCGACATCTGGCAGGCCGCCGCCGACCAGCACCGCGTCCACCGCGCGCTGAAGCGGATCTACCGCGGCAACTGGCTGGCCACCGGGGGCAGCAAGGGCGGCATGACCGCCACCTACTACCGCCGCTTCTTCCCGCACGACATGGACGGCACCGTCGCCTACGTCGCGCCCAACGACCACCGCAACGACGAGGACTCGGCCTACGACCGGTTCTTCGAGACCGTCGCCACGCCCGAGTGCCGCGACGCGCTCGACACCGCCCAGCGCGAGGCGCTGCTGCGCCGCGAGGAGCTGACCGCCCGCTACCAGGCGTGGGCCGGGGAGAACGACGCCACGTTCGCCACCATCGGCGGCATCGACCGGGCCTTCGAGTCCGCGGTCCTCGACCTCGCCTGGGCCTTCTGGCAGTACGGCACCGAGTCCGACTGCGCGGACGTGCCGGCGGCGGACGCCCCGTCCGGCGAGCTGTACGACTTCCTCGACACCGTCTCCGGCCTGTCCTTCTACACCGACGAGGGCCTCGCCCCGTACACGCCGTACTACTACCAGGCCGGTACGGAGCTGGGCGCGCCCGACGTCGCCGCCCCGCACCTGGAGGACCTGCTGCTCCACCCGGGGACGTACGGGCCGCGCGCCTATGTGCCGCGCGAGATCCCGATGGAGTGGGAGGACGGCGTGATGAGGGACGTCGACCGCTGGGTGCGGCACCGGAGCGAGCGGATGATGTTCGTCTACGGCGAGAACGACCCGTGGGGTGCCGAGCCCTTCCGGCTCGGCAGGGGCAGCCGGGACTCCTACGTCTTCACGGTGCCCGGGGCCAACCACGGCGCGAGCATCACCGCCATGAACGGCGCCGAGGAGGACACCGCGGTGGCGGCGATCCTGCGGTGGGCGGACGTGGCGCCGGACGCGGTCAGGCGCGACACCTCCGCGGCACGGCCGCTGGCGGAGCGGGACCCGGCGCTGGACGAGC
>NZ_WHPN01000015.1 GCF_009735685.1 Streptomyces lycii
CCCGGCGCCGCCCGGTCCCCGCGCCGGACGCGCCCGCGGCACCAGGGTTCCCCGGTTCCCCGGTTCCGCGACGTGCCGGCCGTGTCGCGGGGTACACGCGACACGCGGAGCCTCCCGCGGGCGGCGGAGCGAGCGGCGGGGAGCGGGACGGACGCCGGGCCGGTGAAGGGCCGGTTTTGAGCCCCTCACCGCGCCGACCTGCGCGGGCCGTCGGCGGAAACCAGCCACTGTGACTCTTTGTGGCGCTTCATGGTGTTTGCGAAGCGACTCTCGGGACACCCGCACGGCCGTGTCGATGATTACAGCGCCACGCGCACCTCATGTCCCGGCCGACGGGCCGTGGCTGTTCGGCCCGCCGGGCTCCGGACAGCCGCCGATGCCGCCCGAAGGCGCGCCGGGCCCGCGGGCCGTCCTGTTCGACCGGGACGGCACGCTGGTGGAGGACGTTCCGTACAACGGCGATCCCGCCCTGGTGCGGCTGATGCCGGAGGTACGGGCCGCGCTGGGCCTGCTGCGGGAGCGCGGCATCGCGACCGGCGTGGTCAGCAACCAGTCCGGGGTCGCCCGCGGACTGCTGTCCCGCAACCAGGTCAAGGCCGTGCAGCTGCGCATCGAGGAACTGCTCGGACCGTTCGGCGTGTGGGCCGTGTGCCCGCACGGGCCCGCGCACGGCTGCCGCTGCCGCAAGCCCGCGCCGGGACTCGTGTACGCGGCCTGCGCGCGGCTCGGCGTACGGCCGCAGGACGCCGTGGTCATCGGCGACATCGGCGCGGACGTCGCCGCCGCACGGGCGGCCGGCGCGCGCGCCGTGCTGGTGCCCACGCCGGTGACCCGCCGCGAGGAGATCGCCGGGGCCCCCGAGCGCGCCGACGACCTGCTCTCGGCGGTACGCGCCGCCCTCGCCCCCGTCTCCGGGTCCGGAGGAGGCGTGTCCATATGACCCGCACCCTGGTCGTCCGCCTCGACAGCGCCGGAGACGTCCTGCTGGCCGGACCGGCGGTCCGCGCCGCCGCGCACGGCTCCTCGTACACCGCGATGCTGTGCGGCCCGGCCGGCGAGCAGGCGGCCCGGCTGCTGCCCGGCGTGGACGAGGTGCTCGTGCACGACGCGCCGTGGGTCGGGCTGGAACCGCCGCCGGTGCGCCGGGGGGACACGGAGGCGCTCGTCGACGCCGTCGCCGGGCACCGGTTCGACCGGGCGCTGATCCTGGCCTCGTACCACCAGAGTCCGCTGCCCGCCGCCCTGCTGCTGCGGATGGCCGGGGTCGGCTGGATCGGCGCCGACAGCGAGCACTACCCGGGCGCGCTGCTCGACCTCCGGCACCGGCGGGACCCGGGGCAGCACGAGGCGCGGGCCGCGCTCGCGCTCGCTGAGGCCGCCGGGTACGCCCTGCCGCCCGGGGACGGCGGCGGGCTGCGGGTCCGCGAGGCGCCCGACACCACACATCTGACGGGCGGCGACCCGTACGTCGTCGTCCACCCCGGCGCCGCCGTGCCCGCCCGTGCCTGGAGCCCCGAGCGGGCCGCACGTGCCGTCGCCGCGCTGGACGCGGCCGGCCACCGGGTCGTCGTCACCGGGGCCCCGCCCGAGAAGGAGCTGACCGCCCGGGTCGCGGGCGGCTACGGGCTCGACCTCGGCGGCCGCACCGGACTGCACGAGCTGGCCGGAGTGCTGGCCGCCGCCCGGGCCGTCGTCACCGGGAACACCGGCCCGGCCCATCTGACCGCGGCGGTCGGCACCCCCGTCGTCTCGCTGTTCGCCCCTGTCGTCCCGGCCGCGCTGTGGGCGCCGTACGGCGTGCCGCACGTGCTGCTCGGCCGGCAGGACGCGCCCTGCGCCGGGAGCCGCGCCCGCGTGTGCCCCGTGCCGGGCCATCCCTGCCTCGACTCGGTGACCGACGCCGAGGTCGTGGCCGCCGTCACCGAACTGACCTCCGCGGACCGGGAGATGACCGCATGAACATCCTGCTCTGGCATGTGCACGGATCGTGGACGACCGCCTTCGTCCAGGGGCCGCACACCTATCTGGTGCCGGTGCTGCCCGACCGGGGCGAGGACGGCCGGGGCCGCGCCGAGACCTGGTCCTGGCCGGAGTCGGTACAAGAACGCACCCCGGAGCAGCTGCGGGACGAGCCCGTCGACCTCGTCGTCCTGCAACGGCCGCACGAGGCGGAGCTGGCCGAACGCTGGCTCGGCGGACGGCGGCCCGGCCGGGACGTGCCCGCGGTCTACCTGGAGCACAACGCCCCCGACGGCGACGTGCCCGGCACCCGCCATCCGGCGGCCGGCCGCGACGACCTGACCCTGGTCCACGTCACCCACTTCAACCGGCTGTTCTGGGACAACGGCTCCACCCGCACCGCCGTGATCGAACACGGCATCGTCGACCCCGGCCACCGCTACACCGGCCGGCTCGCCCGCGCGGCCGTCGTCGTCAACGAGCCCGTACGCCGCGGCCGCCACACCGGTACGGACCTGCTGCCCGCGCTCAGCGAGGCCGCGCCGCTCGACGTCTTCGGCATGCGCACCGAAGGGCTCGCCGCGCACCTCGGGCTCCCGGAGGACCGCTGCCGCAGCCGCGACCTGCCGCAGGGCGAACTCCACCCGGCGATGGCCGAGCGCCGGCTCTACCTGCACCCCGTGCGCTGGACCTCCCTCGGGCTGTCCCTGCTGGAGGCCATGCACCTGGGCATGCCGGTGGTCGCCCTGGCCGCCACCGAGGCCGTCGAGGCGGTCCCCGCCGGGACCGGGGTGATCTCCACCCGTCCCGAAGAACTCGCCCGCGCCGCACGCCACTACCTGAACGAACCGCAAGCAGCCGCCGAGGACGGTGCCCGGGCGCGCACCGCGGCCCTCGAACGCTACGGCCTCAAACGCTTCCTGAACGACTGGGAGCAGCTGATGGAGGAGGTGACCCGAGGATGACGTACCCCGAGCGGAACGACGGCCTCGCCGTCGCACTCGTCTCCGAGCACGCCAGCCCGCTGGCCGTACTCGGCGGCGTCGACGCGGGCGGACAGAACGTCCATGTCGCACATCTGGCAGGGGCCCTGGCCGACCGCGGCCACCGGGTCACCGTGTACACCCGGCGGGACGACCCCGGGCTGCCCGAACGGGTGCCGCTGCGTCCCGGCGTCGAGGTCTGCCACGTACCGGCGGGGCCCGCCAGGGAACTGCCCAAGGACGAGTTGCTGCCGCACATGCCGGCCTTCGGCCGCTTCCTCGCGCGGGCCTGGGAACTCGATCCGCCCGACCTGGCGCACTCCCACTTCTGGATGTCCGGCCTCGCCTCGCTCCAGGCGGCCCGCGAGACCGGGCTGCCGCTCGCCCACACCTACCACGCGCTGGGCACCGTGAAGCGGCGCCACCAGGGTGACGCCGACACCAGCCCGGCCGCCCGCGTCCTGCTGGAGACCGAGGTGGGCGAGGGCTGCGACCGGATCATCGCCACCTGCCGCGACGAGGTCGCCGAGCTGGCGGCCATGGGCGTCTCCACGGCCCGGACCTCCGTCGTGCCGTGCGGCGTCGACACCGGGCGGTTCACCCCCGACGGGCCGGTCGCGCCTCGCGGGCCGCTGCCGCACCGGCTGCTGCAGATCGGCCGGCTCGTGCCCCGCAAGGGCGCCGCGGTGTCCATCGCCGCGCTCGCCGAACTGCCCGACGCGGAACTCGTCGTCGCGGGCGGTCCGCCCGCGGAGCGGCTCGCCGGCGACCCCGAGGTCCGCCGACTGCGCGCGCTCGCGCGGGAGGCCGGTGTCGCCGACCGGGTGCGGTTCACCGGCGGCGTGCCGCCCGAGGACGTACCGGCCCTGCTGCGCAGCGCCGACCTCGTGCTCTGCCCGGCGGACTACGAACCGTTCGGCATCGTGCCGCTGGAGGCCATGGCCTGCGGCACCCCCGTCGTCGCCAGCGCCGTCGGCGGCCAGCAGGACACCGTCGCCGACCCGGGCACCGGACGCCTGGTTCCGCCCCGGGACCCGGCCGCGCTCGCCGCGGCGGTCGCGGGCCTGCTCGGCAACCCGGAGGCGCGCGAGGCGTGTTCGCTCGCGGGCCGGCGCCGGGTCCTCATCCGCTACGGCTGGCACCGCGTCGCCGCCGCCACCGAGGCCGTCTACCGCGACGTGCTCGCCAGGCGCCCCGCCGCGGTGACCGGGGCCGCCTGAACCGCCGGCGCGCCGGGCGCCCCGCGTGCCCGCCTGCCGTAAGCAACCGTTCGTCGAAGGAGCGTCATGACCGACTCACTGCGGGCAGCCCGCGAGCACTGCCAGTCCCTCCAGGACGCGCTGGGCATGCTCCGCGAACGCGACCTGGGACAGATCACCGCGTGGGGCCGGCACCTCGCCGCCGTACTGCCCGTCGGCGGGCGGCTGCTCGTCGCGGGCAACGGCGGCAGCGCGGCGCAGGCCCAGCACCTCACGGCCGAACTCGTCGGCCGCTACCAGCGGGAACGGCCCGCGTACTCGGCCATCGCGCTGCACGCGGACACCTCCAGCGTCACCGCCATCGGCAACGACTACGGCTTCGACGAGCTGTACGCCCGCCAGGTCGCGGCGCACGGCCGCCCCGGCGACGTGCTCGTGCTGATGTCGACCTCCGGGCGCAGCCCCAACCTGCTCGCCGCCGCCGACACCGGGCGCGCCGCCGAGCTGCGGGTCTGGGCGATGACCGGACCCCGGCCCAATCCGCTGGCGTCCCGCGCCGACGAGGCGCTGAGCATCGACGCCGACAGCACGGCGACCGTCCAGGAAGCGCACCTGGTGGCGCTGCACCTGCTCTGCGAGGCGTTCGACGCCGTGGTGGACGACCCCGGTGCGGCGGTGGCGGGGGTCGCGGGCGGTGCCGGTGCCACCGGGCCCGCGGAGAGGCCCCGCACGGCCGCCGGACCCGCGGAGAGCGCCCGTACGGCCGTCCGGGGGTGGCGGGACATCGCGTGACACCGGCCGGACGCCGCGTGCCACCGGCCGTCCCGGCGGAACACGCCGGGTGCCGGGGCGGCCGCCCCGCCCGCCGGGTCCGTCCCTTCCCGGCAGACCGGCACACGGCACACCGGCACACCCGCACACCGCCAACCGCCGCCCGGCCCCGGCACCGCGCCGGCCGGCGGCACCGGACCACGGAGGTGACCATGAACGCCCGTCAGCCCCTCGTCGTCGTCGGCGACGTGCTCCTGGACCGGGACCTCGACGGCACGGCGGAACGGCTCGCGCCCGACGCCCCCGCACCGGTCGTGGACCTCGCCGACGACCGCAGCCGGCCCGGTGGCGCCGGGCTCGCCGCCGTCCTCGCCGCCCGGGACGGGCGTGACGTCGTGCTCGTCACCGCGCTCGGCGACGACGACGCCAGCCGCACCGTGCGCGCCGCGCTCGCGGACCGCGTACGCCTCGTCGAACTCCCCCTCGACGGCTCGCTGCCCGAGAAGACCCGGGTCTGCGCCGGCGGCCGGCCGCTGGTGCGGATCGACCGCGGCGGCGGCACCCCCGGCCGGCCGGACGAGAGCGTGCTCCGCGCCGTCCGCGCCGCCCTGGGCCGGGCGCACGCCGTCCTGGTGGCCGACTACGGCCGGGGCACGGCGGCCGCCCTGCGCACCGAACTGACCGCCGCCG
>NZ_WHPN01000180.1 GCF_009735685.1 Streptomyces lycii
CCGGGGACGGGTGGACGGGGGACGGCTGCGACAGGTCCGGGGCGGGCCCGAAGCCCGGGTTGTCGAGCGTCGTCGGGACCGGCGGCACGCCGCCCGCGTCCGGCGCGGCCCCGCCGGACGCGACCTCTTCCAGCAGCTCCCGTGCGCGCCGGGCGTCCGGCCTCGCCTGCGGGTCCTTGTCCATGAGGACGCGCAGCACGGGCGTCAGCGGCCCGGCCCTGCGCGGCTCGGGCAGCGGTTCGGTGACGATGGCGCTGAGGGTGGACCAGGTGGACGTGCGGCGGAACGGCGAGCCGCCCTCGACCGCCGCGTAGAGCGTGGCGCCCAGCGCCCAGACGTCGGAGGCGGGCCCGGGTGCCCGGCCCTGGGCGCGTTCGGGCGCCAGATAGTCCAGCGAGCCCACGATGTCACCGGTCCGGGTGAGCTTCGTGGCCTCGCCGGCCGGGTCCTCCATGGCGGCGATCCCGAAGTCGGTGAGCACGACGCGGCCGCTGCGGTCGAGCAGGATGTTCCCGGGCTTGACGTCGCGGTGCAGCACCCCGGCGCCGTGGGCGGCGTCGAGGGCGTCCATGACCCTGGCTCCGATGCCGGCGGCCTCGCGGGGCTCGAGCGTGCCGCGTTCACGGAGCACGTCGTCGAGTGACGGCCCGTCGACGAGTTCCATGACGATGACGGGCCGCCCCTCGTCGTCCGCCACGTCGTGCACGGCGATGACGCCGGGGTGCCGGACCCGGGCCGCCGCCCGTGCCTCGCGCTGCATGCGCAGCCGGAGTTCGGCGAGATCCGGGCCGGAGGCGTCGGTGAAGGTGCGCAGTTCCTTGACCGCGACCTCCCGCCCGAGCACCTCGTCGACCGCGAGGCAGACAACTCCCATGCCGCCCCGGCCCAGTTGGCGCACCACCCGGTAGCGCCCCGCCAGCACCCGCCCGGCACCGTCCTGTCCGTGTCCGTAGACCCCCGAAGACACCGCTTCCCCGTCCTGTGAAACCGATTACCGTGGCGCACAGCCTACGGTCCCGGACGGGAGGTTCGTTCCCCGGTTCAGCCCCTGACGGGCCGTCCGGCGAGTTCGCCGAGGTCGGCCGGGGTGAGGCCGGTGAGACGGGCGATCTCACCGGCGTCGGTGGCGCCGCAGTCCAGGCCGCGGAGGAGATGGCCGCTGAGCGCCTTGGCGGTGGCCGGTTCGTCCAGCACCGCCCCGCCGGTGCCGCGCACGTACCGGGCCAGCCGGTCGGCGGCCTCCTCCAGCCCCTCCCGGTGGTGGGCGTACACGGCGGCGTACCGGGTGGGCAGGTGGCCCGGGTGCATGTCCCAGCCCTGGTGGTAGGCGCGGACGAGCGCGCGGCGCACGAGTCCGTGGTGCAGCCGCCAGGCCTCGTGCACCTGTTCCGTGGGACCGACGGGCAGGACGTTGGTCGAGCCGTCGCTGACGCGCACTCCGGTGCCCGCCGCCGCGACCTGCATGACGGCCTTGGCGTGGTCGGCCACGGGATGGGCCGGGGACTGATGCGCCGCGGCGACCCCGCACGAGGCGCTGTAGTCGAAGGTGCCGTAGTGCAGCGAGGCCGCCCGCCCGCCGGCGGCGTCGATCATGCGGGCGACGGTGGCCCGGCCGTCGGGTCCGAGGACGGCCTGGGTGGTCTCGATCTGGATCTCGAAACGAATCCGGCCGTGCGGCAGCCCGCGGGCCTCCTCGAACGCGGTCAGCAGCCGGGCCAGCGCGGTGACCTGCTCGGCGTAGGAGACCTTGGGCAGGGTGAGGACGAGGCCGCCGGGCAGGTCCCCGGCGTCGAGGAGCGTGCTGAGGAAGATGTCGAGGGTGCGGATGCCGCGGTCGCGGACCGCCGCTTCCATGCACTTCATCCGGATGCCGGCGTACGGGGGCGCGCCGGGGTCCGCGGCCGTCGCCGCGAGGGTCCGGGCGGCCCGTTCGGCGTCGGCGTCCTCCTCGGCGTCGGGGCGCGCTCCGTAGCCGTCCTCGAAGTCGATACGGAGGTCCTCCACCGGTTCGCGCAGGAGTTTGGCGCGCACCCGTTCGTACACCGGTCCGGCCAGTGCCGGGTCGAGCCCCAGGACGGCGGCGAGGGCCCGGGCGTCGGGCGCGTGTTCGTCGAGCGCGGCAAGCGCGCGGTCCCCCCAGCTCCGCACCGTGCCGGCGTCGAAGACGTCGGCGGGGACGTAGACGGTGTGCACGGGCTGGCGGGTGCCGGGGTCGCCGGGATACCGGCGGGCGAGTTCGGCGTCGACGGGGGCCAGCGCGGCCGTGATGTCCGCGGTCACCGCGGGTGCCAGGGTTGTCCTCACGGTGGTGTGCCGCTCCATCCCGCTGCCCTCCGTCGCTCAGAAGATTCCGGTGGCCGAAACCACCGATCCGCATGGCGAAGCTATGGCCGATCAAGGCGACGGGTCAACGCCCCGCTCCGGGAGGCGAACGCGTCGGGCCCCGGCCGCGCGCGGCCGGGGCCCGTCCGGGTCGCGGGTCAGCCCTTGCGGGCCTTGACCTCCTCGGTGAGCTGCGGAACGACCTCGAAGAGGTCGCCGACGACGCCGTAGTCGACGAGGTCGAAGATCGGGGCCTCGGCGTCCTTGTTGACGGCCACGATGGTCTTCGACGTCTGCATGCCGGCCCGGTGCTGGATCGCGCCGGAGATGCCCGCCGCGATGTAGAGCTGCGGGGACACGGACTTGCCGGTCTGGCCGACCTGGTTGGTGTGCGGGTACCAGCCCGCGTCCACGGCGGCGCGGGAGGCGCCGACGGCGGCACCGAGGGAGTCCGCGAGGCCCTCGATCAGCGGGAAGTTCTCGGCGCCGTTGACGCCGCGGCCGCCGGAGACCACGATCGCGGCCTCGGTCAGCTCGGGGCGGCCGGTCGACTCGCGCGGGGTGCGGGAGACGACCTTGGTGCCGGTCGCCTTCTCCCCGAAGGAGACGGCGAGCTGCTCGACGGTCCCGGCGGCCGGGGCGGCCTCGGGCGCGGCCGAGTTCGGCTTCACGGTGATGACCGGGGTGCCCTTGCTGACACGGGACTTGGTGGTGAAGGCGGCGGCGAACACCGACTGGGTGGCCACCGGGCCCTCGTCGCCGGCCTCGAGATCGACGGCGTCGGTGATGATGCCGGAGCCGATGCGGACCGCGAGGCGGGCCGCGATCTCCTTGCCCTCCGCGGAGGACGGCACCAGGACGGCCGCCGGGGAGACGGCGTCGTACGCGGCCTGAAGGGCGTCGACCTTCGGCACGACGAGGTAGTCGGCGAACTCCGGCGCGTCGGCGGCCAGCACCTTGACCGCGCCGTGCTCGGCGAGGACCGGGGCGGCGGTGTCGGCCCCGGCGCCGAGGTGGACGGCGACGGGCTCGCCGACGCGGCGGGCCAGGGTCAGCAGTTCGAGGGTCGGCTTGCGGACGGCGCCGTCCACGTGGTCGACGTAGACGAGAACTTCAGCCATGGGAATGCGCTCCTGCGATGCGAAGAATGTGGGGTCGGGTACGTGGCCCGAAGCTCGGGTGAACCTCCGGCCGGACAGGCCGTGTCAGACGAACTTGCGCTCCGCGAGGAACGCGGCCAGCTGCTTGCCGCCCTCGCCCTCGTCCTTGACGATGGTGCCCGCGGTGCGCGGGGGGCGCTCCGTGGCCTCGTCCACCTTGGTCCACGCGCCCTCGAGGCCGACCTCGTCCTCCTCGATGCCCAGGTCGGACAGGTCGAGCGACTCCACCGGCTTCTTCTTCGCGGCCATGATGCCCTTGAAGGAGGGGTAGCGGGCCTCGCCGGACTGGTCGGTCACCGAGACGAGGGCCGGCAGGGCCGCCTCGAGCTGCTCGGTGGCGGTGTCGCCGTCGCGGCGGCCGGTGACCTTGCCGTCCTCCACGGAGACCTCGGAGAGCAGGGTCACCTGCGGCACGCCCAGGCGCTCGGCGAGGATCGCCGGGAGTACGCCCATGGTGCCGTCGGTGGAGGCCATGCCGCAGACGACGAGGTCGTAGCCGACGTGCTCGATGGCCTTGCCGAGCACCAGGGAGGTGCCGATGACGTCCGTGCCGTGCAGGTCGTCGTCCTCGACGTGGACGGCCTTGTCGGCGCCCATCGAGAGCGCCTTGCGCAGCGCGTCCTTGGCGTCCTCGGGGCCGACGGTGAGCACGGTGATCTCCGCGTCGTCGGCGTCCTCGGCGATCTGGAGAGCCTGCTCGACCGCGTACTCATCCAGCTCCGACAGCAGACCGTCCACGTCGTCGCGGTCGACGGTCAGGTCATCGGCGAAGTGCCGGTCGCCGGTGGCGTCGGGCACGTACTTCACACAGACAACGATCCTCAGGCTCACGCCGGCTCTCCTACCGCATCGTCTCTACTGAACTGCCTTGTGGAGGCAGCATAGGCGCCTTTTGGGACGGTTCCGGGCCCTCGACGGCCCGTGCTCCCGCCACAATATTACTCGCCAGTACACCCACCCTGGCACACGTCCGCAAGGGCGTTGAACTGTGACCTTCCCAACGGCCGCCGGCGCAGTCCCGGCGTCCCGCCGACGTGACGAGGATCTCGCGGCGCGGCAGCGCCGGGGGTGGATCGGACGGCGGGGATCGGGCACGATCGCCGGAGCAGCAAACCTACGGCTGCGTAACCTTGCCGGGAGAACCCCCCGGAGACAGAAGGGTCCCCCCGTATGGCAGAGCTCGTCTACCCACCGGTGATCGGCGTCGCGCGCACCATGTTCAAGGCGCTCGACCTGCGGTTCGACATCCAGGGCACCGAGCACATACCGCGCCGCGGCGGTGCGGTACTGGTCAGCAATCACATCGGCTATCTGGACTTCGTCTTCGCCGGACTGACCGCCCGCCCCGCGAAGCGCCTGGTCCGCTTCATGGCCAAGGAGTCGGTCTTCCGGCACAAGGTGTCGGGGCCGCTGATGCGCGCCATGAAGCACATACCTGTCGACCGCGCCCAGGGCGAGCACGCCTACTCGCACGCGCTGCGGGCCCTGCGCTCCGGGGAGATCATCGGGGTCTTCCCCGAGGCGACCATCTCACAGTCGTTCACGCTGAAGAACTTCAAGTCCGGCGCCGCCCGGCTGGCACAGGAGGCGGGGGTCCCGCTGCTGCCGATGGCGCTGTGGGGCACGCAGCGGCTGTGGACCAAGGGCCGGCCGCGCAATCTCGGCCGCAGCCACATCCCGATCACCGTCCGGGTCGGGCGCGAGATGGCCGCAGATCCGGAGGAGCCGACGGTGAGCGTCACCGAGCGGGTCCGCGCCCGGGTGCAGGAACTGCTGGAGTCCGCCCAGCGGGCCTACCCCGTACGCCCCAAGGGCCCGGACGACACCTGGTGGGTGCCCGCCCATCTGGGAGGCACCGCGCCGACTCCGGCCGAGGCGGGCGAGCGGGGCTGACGCAACCGGCCGCCGGCTCCGGGCCGGGCACCGAGCCGGGGGTCAGCGACCGGCCCCGGGGCGGGCGGCGGAACAGGACGGCACCCCGGAGCCGGCGGAATCCACGGCTCCGGGCAGTCCGTACAGCCAGGCAGGCCCGTGCAGCCGGGCAGGCCCGTGCAGCCGGGCAACTCCGCGGCCCCGGGCAGCTACGCGCAGCCGGGCAGCTCCGCGGAGCCCGGCAGGTCCGCGGGCAGCAGCCGCCACAGGTGGTCCAGGTCGGCGGCGCCGCGCAGGGCGGCCAGCACCTCCGGCGGCGGGGTGGCGTGGACGGTGCGCCAGTCCGCCTCCCCCCGTTCGGGGCGCGCGCGCCAGGCGAGCCGCTCCTCGTCCAGCGAGAACCGCGCGTCGATTCCCGGCTTGTTGCCGCGCGGGTCCTGCCGGTCCCAGCGGTCCCGCCCCGGCAGCCTGAGCGCGATCAGCCCGTGGACGACACCCAGCCGCTGGTAGCAGAGGCCCGCGGGAACGCCCCCGGCGCGCAACAGCGCGACCAGGGCGTGGGACTTGGCGTAGCAGATGCCGGTCCGCTCCCGGAGGACGTCGGAGGCACGCCAGGTGACCAGCGGGTTCCCGGTGTCGGCGGAGTGCGGGACGGTGTCCCGGACGAAGGCGTACGCAGCCTCGGCGTAGGCCTGAGCGGTGTCCGCGGAGCCGCGTCGCAGCCGGCCGGCGGTCTGTCGCACCAGCGGGTGCTCGTGGTCGATGACCTCGTCGGCGGCCAGATAGGCCGGCTCCGGGGCGTTGGTCAGGAGCATGCGCCGAGCATAGGGAAGCGCCCGACCGCCCATCAATTGATTTGCGGTCGAGCGCATACCCATACGGGATACGAACCGGGGCCCGGTTCAGCGCTTGCCCATCTCCTCCGCCAGGGCGGCCGTGAACGAGTCCACGTCGGCCTCGGTCGTGTCGAAGGAGCACATCCAGCGCACGACGCCCGCCGCCTCGTCCCAGAAATAGAAGCGGTACTGCTTCTGCAGCCGTGTCGCGACGTCGTGCGGCAGTGCGGCGAACACCGCGTTGGCCTGGACGGGATGCAGGACCTCGACCCCGGGGACGTCCCGGACTCCCGCCGCGAGCCGGCCCGCCATGGCGTTGGCGTGCCCGGCTCCGCGCAGCCACAGGTCACCGGCGAGCAGCGCCTCGAACTGGGCCGAGACGAAGCGCATCTTCGAGGCGAGCTGCATCGACAGTTTCCGCAGATGCTTCATGGCGCGGACCGCGTCCGGGTTCAGCACCACCACGCACTCGCCGAAGAGCAGCCCGTTCTTGGTGCCGCCGAAGGAGAGCACGTCCACCCCGGCGTCCGTCGTGAACTCCCGCAGCGGCACGCCGAGCGACGCCGCGGCGTTGGCGATCCGCGACCCGTCGAGGTGGACCGTCATGCCGCGCTCGTGGGCGTGGTCGCAGACCGCCCGGATCTCGTCGGGGGTATAGCAGGTGCCCAGCTCGGTCGTCTGGGTGATCGAGACGACCTGCGGCTGGGCACGGTGCTCGTCGTCAAACCCGAACGCCTCGCGCTCGATCAGCCCGGGGGTGAGCTTGCCGTGCTCGGCGGGGACCGGCAGCAGCTTGAGGCCGCCGACCCGCTCCGGGGCACCGCACTCGTCGACGTTGATGTGCGCGCTGTCCGCGCAGATGACCGCGCCCCAGCGCTCGGTCAGCGCCTGCAGGGCGACGACGTTCGCCCCGGTGCCGTTGAACACGGGGAACGGCTCGGCGCGCGGGCCGAAGTGGGCGCGGAACACCTCGGTGAGGTGCGCGGTGTAGTCGTCCCCGCCGTAGGCGACCTGGTGTCCGCCGTTCGCCAGGGCGATGGCGGCGAGGATCTCCGGGTGCACCCCGGCGTAGTTGTCGCTGGCGAAGCCCCGTGCGTCGGGGTCGTGCCGCCGGACCGCGTCGGTGCGTCCGGCGGCGTCGGGGGCGGTCAGGGTTGCGGGGTCAGCCACAGGCGCTTTCCGTTCACTTCCTCGGCGGGCTTCTCCCAGACTCCGGTGATGGCCTCGGCCAGCTCCGTGACGTCCGTGAAGCCCGCGAACTTGGCGTGCGGGCGCTCGGCACGCATGGCGTCGTGCACCAGCGCCTTGACCACCAGGATCGCAGCGGCCGCGGGCAGCCCCTCGTCACCCCCCTCCTTGCGGAAGGCGTCCGCCAGCGCGAGGGTCCACGCCTCGGCGGCGGCCTTCGAGGCGGCGTACGCGGCGTTGCCCGCGGTGGGCTTGCTTGCGCCCGCGGCGCTGATCAGCACGAACCGGCCCTGGCCGCTGCGCCGCAGGGCGTCGTGGAAGGCGAGCGAGGTGTGCTGGACGGTACGGATCAGCAGGTTGTGCAGGGTGTCCCAGTCGGCGAGCGGCGTCGCGGCGAAGGTCTTGCTGCCCCGCCAGCCGCCGACGAGATGGACGACGCCGTCGACCCGGCCGAACTCCTTCTCGGTACGGTCCGCCCACGCCCGCGTCGCGTCGAGGTCGAGCAGATTGACGGTCTCGCCGGTGACGACCGCGCCGCCGTGCTTGTACCGGGCGGCGTCGACGGCCTCGGCCAGCCGCTCCACGTCGGAGTCCGCGGCGACCACCGTGGCCCCGGCCTCCGCCAGCCGCAACAGGGCCGCCCGGCCCGCCGGTCCGGCCGCTCCGGCCACCGCCACCACGGCGCCCTCCAGCGGGTTCTCCCCGCCGGTGCCTGCGCTCGGGTCCATCGTCGTCGCCTCCTCGTCGAGATCGCTCACGCGGCCGCCCCCTGGGCCCCCGCCGCGGTGATGCCCTTCGTGGAGGCGATCACACCGCGCAGCTTCTTGGCGAGCGCCTCGTAGAACATGCTGAGCGGAAACTCGTCCGGAAGCACCTCGTCCACCAGCTTGCGCGGCGGCAGCGACAGGTCGAGAGCGTCCGGGCCCTTGTTCCACACGGACCCGGGATGCGGCGCCAGGTAGGCCGAGACAAGATCATAGGCGGCGAACCAGTGCACGAGCTTCGGCCGGTCGATGCCGTCGCGGTACAGCTTCTCGATCTCGGCACAGAGCTGGTTGGTGACCTGCGGAGCCCGGTCCCAGTCGATGTGCAGGGTGTTGTCCGTCCAGCGTACGACGTCGTGCCGGTGCAGGTAAGCGAAGAGCAGCTGGCCGCCGAGGCCGTCGTAGTTCTTGACGCGGTCGCCGGTCACCGGGAAGCGGAACATCCGGTCGAAGATCACGGCGTACTGCACGTCGCGGGCCTGCGGCAGCCCCTCGGCCTCCAGCTTCACGGCCTCCTTGAAAGCCGTCAGGTCACAGCGCAGCTCCTCCAGGCCGTACATCCAGAACGGCTGCCGCTGCTTGATCATGAACGGGTCGAACGGCAGGTCGCCATGGCTGTGGGTGCGGTCGTGGATCATGTCCCACAGGACGAAGGCCTGCTGGCAGCGGTCCTGGTCCGCCAGCATCGACCGGACGTCCTCGGGGAGGTCCAGGCCGAGCGTGCGCACCGCGGCCTCGCTGACCACCCGGAAGCGGGCCGCCTCGCGGTCGCAGAAGATGCCGCCCCAGCTGAACCGCTCGGGGGCCTCGCGCACCGCGATGGTCTCGGGGAACAGCACGGCGGAGTTGGTGTCGTAGCCCGCGGTGAAGTCCTCGAAGGTGATGCCGAGGAAGAGCGGGTTGTCGAAGCGGGTCCGCTCCAGTTCGGCCAGCCAGCCGGGCCACACCACCCGCAGCACGACCGCCTCGAAGTTGCGGTCCGGGTTGCCGTTCTGGGTGTACATCGGGAAGAGGACCAGATGCTGGAGCCCGTCCTCACGGTGGTCCGCGGGGCGGAAGGCGAGCAGCGAGTCCAGGAAGTCCGGGACACCGAACCCGTCGTCGGCCCAGCGCCGCAGATCGGCGGCGAGCGCGCGGTGGTAGTCCGCGTCGTGCGGCAGCAGCGGCGATAGCTCGCGGACGGCGGTCACCATCCGGTCCACGGCGTCCTCCGCGGCGGCCCGGGAGGGGGCGCCCTCGGCCGCGAAGTCGATCGAGCCGTCCTTCGACTGCCAGGGCCGCACGTCCTCGACGGCGCTCTTGAGGACGGGCCAGGACGGGTGGTCGATCACGCGCTCGGCAGAGAAAACGTCACCACCCTGCCGCTCCTGCACAAGAATTTCCGTCATGACTCACCCTCCACTGGATATTTTTTCGCCCTGCCACCGTATCTGCCGGAGGAACGCCCCTCAAGTCGAGGCAAGCGGAAATCATCCTGCGAAGCAGCGAGTACGCCGATGTTTTTCCCGCCTGGGCGCGGATCCATGCACGCATGTGTCACACACATCGCCTCCAGAACCAGCCGTCGCACCGCCGGCCGTCTCCGTCAGCACGGCCGCCGCGGGTGACACGCCCGGGTGAGGAGTGAACCGGGTCGCGTCGCGGGGCGGTGCGAGCGCGCCCCCTGCCGTTAGGCTGCCTGCTGGTTCACGGGGCGGCCGTGGGACGCGGCTGCGCCTTCCGGGGGCGACCCCCGCTCCCGCGGATTGGAGGGACTCTTGACTTTCCTCACCATCGGCCACCGCGGAGTCATGGGCGTCGAGCCCGAGAACACCCTGCGCTCCTTCGTCCGCGCCGACCGTGACGGCCTGGACGTCATCGAGCTGGACCTGCACCTCAGCAAGGACGGCGCTCTCGTGGTGATGCACGACGCCGACGTGGACCGTACGACCGACGGCAAGGGGCCCATCGCCGACTTCACACTCGCCGAGCTGCGCGAGCTGGACGCCGGCCTGGGCGAGCGCGTCCCCGTCTTCGAGGAAGTCCTCGACGCGGTGCGGGCGCCCCTCCAGGCCGAGATCAAGGACGTCGCGGCAGCCCGGGCGCTCGCCGAGGTCATGCTGCGCCGCGATCTCGCGGGCCGGGTGGAGGTGCTGTCCTTCCACGACGAGGCGCTCGCCGAGATCCGCAAGCTGGTGCCCGGGGTGCGGACCGCCCTGGTCGCGAGCCGCTACGGCAAGGACGTCGTCGACCGCGCCGTCGCCGTCGGCGCCGAGACCCTCGTGCTCAACATCCGCCGGCTCACCCTGGAGACCGTCGAACGCGCCCGCGCCGCGGACCTGCGGATCATCGGCTGGGTCGTCAACACGCAGGACGATCTGCGGCTCGCCCGGGCGCTCGGCCTCGACGGCGGCACCACCGACTTCCCGGAGATCAAGCGCACCTGCCGCTTCACGGCCTGACCCGCCGCGGGCACGCAGCGCCGGGCACGCACCGCCGGGGGCGCCGGGCCGGAAGGCCGGCCGGGTCCCTCAGCCGGTGCGCCGGTCCGCACCCGCGGACCCTCGGCCCAGGGTCTTCACCAGCAGCTCGAAGCAGAGGTCGTCGCGCTGCGGGATGCCGAAGCGCTCGTCCCCGTACGGGAAGGGACTCGTCCGGCCCGTACGGCGGTACCCGCGGCGCACGTACCAGGCGATGAGGTCCTCCCGGGCCGAGATCACGGTCATGCGCATCTCCGCGGCGCCCCAGTCCCGGCGCGCCCGCCGCTCGGCCTCCGCGAGCACCTGCTTGCCGAGTCCCGCGCCCTGGAGCAGCGGACTGACGGCGAACATGCCGAAGTAGGCGTGCCCGGGGCGCCGCTCCAGCTGGCAGCAGGCGACGGGCGTCCCGTCCCGTTCGGCGACCAGCATCAGGCTGTCCGCCCCGGTGATCACGTCCGTCACCCCTTCGGGGTCCGTCCGCTGCCCCTCCAGAAGGTCCGCCTCGGTCGTCCACCCGGCGCGGCTGGCGTCCCCGCGGTAGGCCGACTCCACGAGCGAGACCAGCGCCGGCACATCGGCCCGGACGGCCTCGCGGAAGACGGTCCGCCCGGTGGACTGCGGCTCCCCGGCCTCCACCACGTGATCCATCAGCTGAGCGTCCTCTCCGTACGGCGCCCGCGACGGGGCACAGGCGAGGCTAGCAAGGCGCGGCGGCGGCGCCCGGAACGGGCCCGGATGCGTAGGGTCGCGGACATGGTGCATGTACTGAGCAGCCGTATCCTGCTGCGCCCGACCGACCCGGAACGCACCCGCGCCTTCTACGGCGACGCGCTGGGGCTCGCCGTCCACCGGGAGTTCGGCACCGGGGCGGAGCGCGGCACGGTCTACTTCCTCGGCGGCGGCTTCCTGGAGGTCTCCGGCCGCTCCGCGACGCCGCCCGCGCCCGGTCTCCAGCTGTGGCTCCAGGTGGCCGACGCCGCCTCGGCGCACGAGGAGCTGGCCGGCCGCGGGGTGGAGATCCTGCGGCCGCCGCTCAAGGAGCCGTGGGGGCTGATCGAGATGTGGATCGCCGATCCCGACGGGGTCGGGATCTGTGTCGTGGAGATTCCGGCGGACCATCCGATCCGCTACCGCCCCGGGACGTAGTGGCGCGCCCCGGTGCCGCCGCTCCCGGCAGCCGGTACCCGCCCCGGTGCCGGGCACCGCGCCCCGGCTCCCGGCCCGCCGCCGTCACCGCGCCCCGGTGTCCGGCGTCCGCTCCCGTCCGGCTGCCCCGGGTGCGGCCGCCGGGTCACGCTCCCCCCAACGCGCCACGGTTGCGTCCGTGCGCTCCCGTGGGCGGCGGCGGCACCGGGCATCCTCCCCGCGGTACCGGCGACGGGGAGGCTGCTGTGCACGGATCACCGCTGGCCGGCTGGTTGTTGGTGGCCGTGTGCGGAGCGAGCGCCGGCTACTGCCTGCTGAGGATGCCGTACTGCGCGCCGGGACCCCGGCGGATGGCGGCCGGGGAGGCCCTGATGGGGACGGGCATGGCCGCGATGGCGGTGCCGGTCGCCGCCGTGGCGGGGCTGCCGTGGCTGCCGTGGCTCCTCGCCGGTGTCTTCGCCGGTTCGCTGGTGCTCGCGGCGTCGTGCCTGCTCTCCGGACCGGCGGACCGGCACCACCTGCACCACGCCGTCGGGGCTGCCGCGATGGTGTACATGGCGCTCTCGGCACCAGCCGGGCACGCGGCGGGGCACGCGGCGCACGGCTCCGGCGGCCGGGCCGGCGTCATCCCGGTGCTCGCGGGGCTGTTGCTGGTGTATTTCGCGGGATACGTCCTGGCGGCGGGGGCACGGCTCGTGCCGCCGCCGCCCGCCACCGCCCCGGGGTCCGCGGCCACCGGCGGCTCCCGTTCCGCCGGGACACGCAGGTGGCCGCCGGCCACCGGCGGACCGGACGGAGTACGTCCGCACCGGGCGGGTCCGCACCGGACGGCCCCGGACCGGAAGCACGCCGCCGGAGACCTCGCCGGCCGTAGCGGGCGCACCCGGGCGTGGGCGCAGGCGCCGGAGCTGGTGACGGCCTGCCGGGTGGCCATGGGCATCGGGATGCTCGTCATGCTCCCGGCGCTCTGAGGGGCGCCTCCCCCGGCCGCCCCCGCCGTGGGGTGCGTCACTTCCCGGCCGGGGCCGTACCGGCGGGCGGCCGCCCGCTCATAGGCTGGCGCCATGATGCTCCCGCTCGCGCTCATGGTCCTCGGCGGGCTGACCGCGGCCCTCGCTCCCCGTGTGCTGTCACGGGCCGGCTGGCCCGACCGGGAGCCCGTACTGGCCCTGTGGGTGTGGCAGTGCGTGGTGGCGGCGGTGCTGCTGTGCTGCGCGCTCGCCATGGCCCTGAGCGGTTCCGCCGCGTGGGAGTTCGTCCGCGGTCACGTCTTCGCCCCCGCGCCGCACGGAGTGGTCGAGGCGTACGCCTTCGGGGCGTACGGGCCGTGGGCCGGGACGCTGGCCGTCGTGCTCGCCTGTGGCGGCGCCTGGAGCGGCGTCATGCTGACCCGGGAGGTGCGCTCGGCGCGCGCCGAGCGCCGCCGCCGGCGTGCCGAGCTGCTGGTGCGCTCCCCGCGGCTGCCGGGCGAGGTGCCCTCGGAGGACCGGCTCGTCGTACTGGAGGGCGACCGGCCCGACGCCTGGTGGCTGCCCGGCGCGGCGCCCCAGCTGGTCATCACGACGGCCGCCCTGCGCCGCCTGGGCGACCGCCAGCTGGACGCCGTCCTCGCGCACGAACAGGGCCACGCCCAGGCCCGGCACGACTGGCTGCTGCACTGCTCCGCCGCGCTGGCGAGGGGCTTCCCCCGGGTTCCGGTCTTCGCGTCGTTCCGTGACGAGATGCACCGGCTGGTGGAGCTGGCGGCCGACGACGTCGCCTCCCGCCGCTTCGGACGGCTGACGATCGCGCTGGCGCTGGTCGAACTGAACGAGGAGCGCGGCGTGTTCGGGCCGTGCCCCACGCCGCTGGCCGAGGTGCCGCGCCGGGTCGACCGGCTGCTCAACCCGCGCCGGAGGCTCTCGCCCGCCCGGCGGCTGCGGCTCACGGCCGCGGCGGCGCTGGTGCCGGTGGTGCCCGTGTTGCTGGCGTTTGTGCCCGGGCTGAGCGCGCTGCGGTAGCCGCCGCGGGTTTCGGCGGCCCCGCTGCGGCCAGAATGACGGGATGCGGGCGCCCCTATCCTCTGATTCCGGTTTCCCTGGTTCCGCCGGCCGCTCCGGCTCCGCGGACCCGGCCGCGGGACCGGCCGCCGCCGGCCACCTCTGGACGGCGGGCGTCTGCGCCGTGCTGTCCGCCGTCCTGCTCGCGCTGGTGGCGCTCGGCTGGCCGCCGCTTCTCGCCCTGGACCGGGCCGTCGCCGACGGGCTGCACACCTCGGCGCTGGAGAGCCCCGGCTGGGTGCGGGCCAACCGGCTGCTCACGGACTGGCCCTGGGACCCGTGGGCGATGCGGCTGCTGCTGACCGCGGCCGTGATCCTGCTGCTGCGCGCCGGCCGGCGGACCACCGCCCTGTGGGTGCTGTTCGTGACGCTCACGGGCTCGGCGCTCCAGCAGGGCATGAAGGCGGCGGTCGGCCGCCCGCGGCCGCAGTGGGCGGAGCCCGTGGACTCCGCCCACTACGCGGCTTTCCCCTCCGGGCACGCCATGACGGCGACGTTCGCCTGCTGGGTGCTGGTGTGGCTGCTGTACCGGGCCGGGCCGCGGGGACCGTGGCCGCGGCTCGCGGCGGGGCTCGCGGTGGTCTCGGTGCTCGGGGTCGGGTTCACCCGGGTCTATCTGGGCGTCCACTGGCTGTCGGACGTGCTGGGCGGCTGGCTGCTCGGGGCGCTGGTCGCGGCGGGTTCCGTGGCGGGATACGAGCACTGGCGGCGGGCGGCGTCCCGGAAGCCCTTGCAGGAGGCCGACTGAGCGGGGAATGATCAAGGCATGGCGATCAAGGGCGTGCTCTTCGACTTCTCCGGGACCCTCTTCCGCATCGAGCCTGCCGAGTCCTGGCTGCGCACCTCGCTGGCGCGGCTGGGGATCACCGTCCCGGAGCCGGAGCTAGCCCGGTGGGCGGCACGGCTGGAGGACGCGGGCGCGCTCCCCGGCGGTTCCTCTCCCCGCGAGCTGCCGCCGCGGCTCGCGGGGCTCTGGGCCGAGCGGGACCGGACCGCGGACCGGCACCGCGAGCTGTACACGGAGCTTGCCCGCGAGGCTGGCCTTCCCTGGCCGGAGGCGTACGAGGTGCTGTACGACCGGCACATGGAGCCGGACGCCTGGATTCCGTACCCGGACGCGGCGGAGGTGCTCGGCGCGCTGCGGGAGCGGGGCACGGCCGTCGCCGTGGTGTCGAACATCGGCTGGGACCTGCGTCCGGTCTTCCGCGGCCACGGCCTGGACCGCTTCGTGGACGCCTACGCGCTGTCGTACGAGCACGGCGTGCAGAAACCGGAGGCGGGGTTGTTCGAGGCGGCCTGCGCCGCCCTCGGCACGGAACCCGGGGAGACGCTGATGGTCGGCGACGACGCCCGCGCGGACGGCGGCGCGACCGCGCTGGGCTGCTCGCTCGAACTCGTCCGGCACCTGCCGGCCGCCGAGCGGCCGGACGAGCTGCGCCCGGTGCTGGCCAGACTGGATTGAAACGCTTCATCGCGGGGCCGTACCGATGCCGCCGTTTTCGGACGATCCCCCGCGTCGCCCGAAAACGACGGCAGCGCCCGGGACGGCGGGCAAGCGCCGTCACCGAGGCCACGCTGAGTATATTGGCTCAGAGCCAGTCAACGCAGGAGTTACAGCATGTCCCCGCGCAGCGCATCGGTCAATGAAGAGTTGCGCCGTCGCTCCCGCGAGCGACTGCTGCAGGCGACGGTCGAACTCGTCGGCGAGCACGGCTACGAGGCGACGACGCTGGCCGCCATCGCCGACCGGGCGGGCGCCGCTCGCGGCCTGGTGTCGTACTACTTCCCCGGCAAACGCCAGCTCTTCCAGTCCGCCGTGCACCGGCTGATGCACCTGACGCTGGAGGCCGCGCTGGAGCGCGAACCGCGGACCGCGGACGGACAGGAGCGGCTGGCCCGGGCGATCGACGCCGTCCTGGGCATCGCCCGCGACCACCCCACGCTGATGCGCACCCACATGGCGGGAATCCTGACGGCCGAGGGCTTCGTGCAGTGCCCCGAGCAGCAGCGGGTGGCCGCGCTGCTGCGGGACACCGTCGTGCGCTTCGGCTCCACCGACCCGGACACCGACTACCGGATGCTGCGCGCGCTGCTGATGGGAGCCGTGGTCGCCGTACTGCTGCCGGGCGCTCCGATGCCGGCCGAGCGGCTGCGGGCCGAGCTGTTCGAGCGCTACGGGCTGGCCTGGGAGCGCGGTGCCCCGCCGGACGGCGAACCGCCCGGCGGGGCACCGGTGCGTGTGGTGCCTCAGAGGTGACCGGCCTCCGGGGCCACCGGACTCAGTGGTACTCGGGCTGCGTCTGGGCGTTGAGTTCGTCCATCCGGACCCGGGCCGCGCCGTCGGTGCGGCGGTCGCTGATCTTCAGCACGTCCAGGCCCTTGACCATGTCGTTCGAGTAGATGTGGCCGTTGTAGTAGTACGCGGACCAGGTGCCGCCGCCGACGAACTTGTCGGCGGAGATGGGCCCGCGCTCGAAGTACCCGATCTCCTTGGGCCGCTTCGAGTTGGTGAAGTCCCAGACGGACACGCCGCCCTGGTACCAGGACTGCACCATGATGTCGCGGCCCCGGACCGGGATCAGCGAGCCGTTGTGCGCCACGCAGTTCTCGGTGTCCGCCTGGTGCCGCGGGATCTTGAAGTAGCTCTTGAAGACCAGCTCGCGGTGCTTGCCCTTGCCGCGGAGGTCGTAGATGCCGTTGGCTCCCCGGTTCGGGCCGATCTCGGCGTTGCAGGTGGCCGCGCCCCCGCCGCCGAGCTCGTCGGTGAAGACGACCTTCGTGCCGCGCTCGTTGAAGGTCGCGGAGTGCCAGAAGGCGAAGTTGACGTTGTCCTGGACCCGGTCGATCACCTTGGGCTCCGCCGGGTCGGAGACGTCCATGATCAGGCCGTCACCCATGCAGGCACCGGCGGCCAGCTTCAGCTTCGGGTACGTCGTGATGTCGTGGCAGCCGGTGGTCCGGCTCACCCCGGGATTCTGCGGCCCGCCCGGGTTGCCGCCGTCCGGGAAGAGGTTCGGGAAGTCGACGATCGCCGACTTCTGCGGGGCCTTCACCGGCACCTTGATGACCGAGATGCCGTCGTGCGGCGGCTTGCAGTCGGGGAAGGTCTCGTCGGGCGAGTACGAGGAGACGTACACGTAGACGGTGCTGCGGCCGGCCGGCATCAGGGTGTGCGTGTGCGAGCCGCAGGCGGTCTCGACGGCGGCGACGTACTCCGGGTTCCGCTTGTCGCTGATGTCGAAGATCTTCATGCCCTCCCAGGAGGACTTCTCCGTCGCGGGCTGCGAGGTGCTGTTGCAGGAGTTGTCGCTGCGCGAGGAGTCCGTGGAGAGGAAGAGCAGGTCTCCGGAGACGGAGATGTCGTTCTGCGCGCCGGGGCAGAGGACCTGGCTCACGGTCTCCGGCGACTCCGGGTCGCTGATGTCGAAGATCCGGAAGCCGTCGTAGTTGCCGGCGAACGCGTACTTGCCCTGGAAGGCGAGATCGGAGTTGGTGCCCTCCAGCGCGTCCTTGGGGATGTTCGCCAGGTGGGTCATGTTCTTGCTGTGGACGATCTCGTCCACGCCGGGTATCTCGCCGCCCCGGATGGCCTTGCGGGTCTCGGCCTCCTGCTCCTGCGTGACCGGCTTCTCGGCAGGCGCGTCACCGGGGTCGGGTGTCGCGGCCGCGGGGCCTGCGGCCAGGAACGTGGCGATCATGCCGAATGCGGCCGCCGCCACGCCCAGGCGTCTGCGCCGCACGTGGGGTTTGTGCGTCGACGTCACTGCGCCCTCCCTGTCTCCGTTCACAGCTGAACGGGGTTCAACCAACCTCCGCAGTATCCCGATTCGCATGTACATCACAACAGTCATTAACGAAGATGTAGTAAGACTTAACGATCACTGAGTTGCGCCCGTTGGAGGTCGCCGTGTCCCTTCGCCGCCTGCCGGCCCGTGTCCGCACGCTGGCCGTCGTCCTGCCGCTGGCCGCCGTGACGCTGGGCCTCACCGGATGCGAACAGGAGCCCTCGGCCGCGGACAAGGCCGGGCCCGAACCGTCCGTCGTCGCGCCGGGGAAGCCCGGGGAGGCCGCGGAGACCCTCTCCGCCGAGGAGGCGAAGAAGGCGGTCGGCGACGACTCGCCCAACTCCGCCGACTTCCGCTACGTCCGGATGATGATCGAACACCACACCCAGGCCCTGGAGATGACCGATCTGGCGGAGAAGCACGCCGACGCGACGGCGACCAAGCGCCTCGCGGAGCGCATCGCCGCGTCCCAGGGCCCGGAGATCAAGGCCCTGCAGGGGTGGCTGGACCTGAACGAGAAGAACGAGAAGAAGGAGAAGGGACAGGACGACGCGTCAGGACACGGCTCCGGGCACACGCCGGGTCACGACCACGGCTCCATGCCGGGCATGGCGACCGAGCAGCAGCTGGAGCAGTTGTCGAAAGCGCGCGGCAAGGCCTTCGACGCGTTGTTCCTCAAGCTGATGATCACCCATCACCAGGGTGCCGTCACGATGGCCACCGAGTTGCTGTCCGAGGGGAACAACGTGCGGGTGGGGGAGATGGCCAACGACGTCGTGGCACAGCAGACCGCCGAGATCGGCCGGATGCGCGACCTGTAGCGCCGCCGCCCCCTCCCCGGCGGCCCCGGCGGCCGGGCCGCCGGGGAGGGGGCGGCGGCCCGGACGCCGATTGCTCCGACCGGGCCTCCTGAGCCGCGGAGGTCCCGCGCGGAGGCCCCGTTGTCAGTGCCCGGGTGCACACTGCTCGCAGATGTGACCCAACAGACAACGGCGTCCCGGAGGTGTCGGCCATGTCCGACGTTCTGCTCGCAGTAGGCACTCGCAAAGGACTCTTCCTCGGCAGGCGGAGGGCCGGAGGGGACTGGGAGTTCGACGGCCCCCACTTCAACGCGCAGGCCGTCTACTCGATCGGCATCGACACCCGCCGGAGCACGCCCCGGCTGCTGGTCGGCGGGGACAGCTCGCACTGGGGCCCGTCGGTGTTCCACTCCGACGACCTCGGCGCCACCTGGCACGAGCCGAAGCAGCCCGCGGTGAAGTTCCCGAAGGACACCGGCACCTCCCTGGAGCGGGTCTGGCAGCTCCAGCCGGCCGGCGCCGACACCCCGGACGTGGTGTACGCCGGGACGGAGCCGGCCGCGCTGTTCCGATCGGAGGACCGCGGCGAGACCTTCGAACTGGTCCGCCCGCTCTGGGAACACCCCACCAGGGACCGCTGGTTCCCGGGCGGCGGCGGGGAGGCGGTGCACACGGTCGTCACCGACCCGCGGACCCCGGACGCCGTCACCGTCGCGGTGTCGGCCGCCGGCGTCTTCCGGACGAAGGACGGCGGCGCGAGCTGGGCGCCGTCCAACAGCGGGGTGTCGGCGCGCTTCCTGCCCGACCCGAATCCGGAGTTCGGGCAGTGCGTGCACAAGGTCGCCCGGGACCCGGTCGACCCCGACCGGCTGTATCTGCAGAACCACTGGGGTGTCTATCGCAGCGACGACTCCGGCGGCAGCTGGACGTCGATCGGCGACTCGCTGCCCTCCGACTTCGGCTTCCCCGTCGTGGTACACCCGCGCCGGAGCGGCGTGGCCTATGTGTTCCCGCTCAACGCGGACGCCGACCGAGTGCCCGCCGAGCGGCGGTGCCGGGTGTTCCGCACCGAGGACGCCGGGGAGAGCTGGCAGCCCCTCAGCGCCGGCCTGCCCGAGGGCGACCACTACGGCCCGGTGCTCCGCGACGCGATGTGCATGGACGACGCCGATCCGGCCGGTATCTATTTCGGCAACCGCAACGGCGAGCTGTTCGCCGGCGCGGACGAGGGAGAGAGCTGGCAGCAGCTGGCCTCTCATCTGCCGGACGTCCTCTGTGTCCGGGCCGCGGTGGTCGGTTGAGCGCGGTGGCGGCCGGCGGCGCGCCGACCCAGTAGAGTGACGGCCCGTGGCTGCACGACCGTTGAACGAAATCGTCGAACCGGGCTGGGCCAAGGCGCTGGAGCCCGCCGCCGAGCAGATCGCCGCGATGGGCGACTTCCTGCGCGCCGAGATAGCGGCGGGCAGGACATATCTGCCCGCCGGGGAGAACGTGCTGCGCGCCTTCCAGCAGCCGTTCGACGACGTGCGGGTGCTTCTCGTCGGCCAGGATCCCTATCCGACGCCCGGTCACGCCGTGGGCCTCAGCTTTTCGGTGGCCCCCGATGTGCGGCCGCTGCCCGGCAGCCTGGAGAACATCTTCCGCGAGCTGCAGAGCGACCTCGGGCTGCCGCGTCCCTCGACCGGGGATCTGACGCCGTGGACCCGGCAGGGCGTACTGCTGCTCAACCGCGCGCTGACGACCGCGCCCCGCAGGCCGGCCGCCCATCGCGGCAAGGGCTGGGAAGCGGTCACCGAGCAGGCCATCCGGGCGCTCGCGGGCCGCGGCCGGCCGCTGGTGTCGATCCTGTGGGGCCGGGACGCCCGCAATGTGCGTCCGCTGCTCGGCGAGTATCCGTCCGTGGAGTCCGCGCACCCCTCCCCCATGTCCGCCGACCGCGGCTTCTTCGGTTCCCGGCCGTTCAGCCGCGCCAACGACCTGCTCGTGCGGCAGGGTGCCGAGCCGGTCGACTGGAGACTGCCGTGACCGCCGTTCCGGGGGCGCGGCCGCCCGGCGGGCGGTGCCGGGGGTGAGCGCGGACGGCGGCGCCCGTGACGACGCGTGGGTTTGCGGGGTCGACTCGGGCGGCTCGGGGCTGCGGGTGGCGATCGCCCGCGCAGCCGACGGCACGGAAGCCGACAGCCTGCGGTGTGCGGAGCCGGTGCGCACGGGGCCCGCGGGCATCGACGCCGGCCATCTGCTGGCGCAGCTCCTGCCCGCCGTGCGCACCCTGCTGGGCCGTACCGCCGGGGGCGCCCCGGAGCTGGCGGCGCTTGCCGTGGGCGCCGCCGGGATGGCCACCCTGGGCGGGGAGCTGCGGACCGTGCTGCCCGGGGCCCTCGCGTCCGCTTTCGGGCTGCGGCGGATCGCACTCGCGGCCGACGCGGTGACCGCCTATGCCGGGGCGCTGGGCCAGCGCCCCGGGGTGGTGGTCGCCGCGGGCACCGGCATGATCGCGCTCGGCGCCGACCCGGGAGCCGCTCCCGGCACCGGGCCGGGCGGCTCCTCCGGGGGCCGCGAACCGGGAAGCGGCACGGACCCGGGGAGCGGTGCGGAGCCCGGAAACGGCACGGACCCGGGAAGCCGTACGGAGCCCGGAAGCGGCACGGACCCGGGAAGCCGTACGGAGCCGGGCGGGCCCTCCGGGCGGCCGGTGAGCGGCTGGCGGCGGGCCGACGGCTGGGGGCACCTGCTCGGTGACTGCGGTGGCGGGGCCTGGATCGGCCGTGCCGGGCTGGAGGCGGCGCTGCGGGAGTTCGACGGCCGCGGCGGCGGTTCCCCGGCTCTGCTGGCCCGCCTGGAAGCGGTGTTCGGTCCGCCGGCCGGGCTGCCCGGGCTGCTCTATCCCCGGACGGACCGGGCGGCGGTGCTGGCCTCGTTCGCCCCCGAGGTCGGCCGCTGCGCGGAGGACGACCCGGTGTCGGCGGGCATCCTGCGGTCGGCGGCCCGCGCCGTCGCGGAGACCGCGGCCGCCGTGTGCCCGCCGGTGGACGGCTGCCCCGTCGCGCTGGCAGGGGGCCTGTTCCGGATGGGGGAGCCGTTGCTCGCGCCGTTGCGCGAGGAGTTGGCAGCGGTCCTTCCCGCGGCCCGCCCCGAGCAGGCCGCCGGCGGGCCGCTGGAGGGCGCGCTGTGCATCGCCTCGGCGCTGGCCACCGGTCGTCTCCGGCTGCCGGTCGACGGGCGGATGCTCCACCTCCCGGACGCGGCACCCTCTCAGGGATGACCGAGCCCCCAGGCATAAGCGGACAAAGGGTTCACAGTCGCCCCCTCCCCGAACAACAGACCCACCAAAAGCGTTAGCATGCGGCGCCATGAGCACCCCCACAGGGCCTGCATCCGGCCTGCCCGTACGAATGCCGCGTCCCCGCCAGCCCGGGCGGCACCGGAAACCGGAGCCGCTGGCGGCGCCCGAGGGTGCCCCCGCGCTGGTTCTGGCGGTGCCCGGTACGCCCGACGCCTCCTCCCGCAGCCTCGCGGAGGAGGTCATCAGCATTGCCCGCTCCGAGCTGCCGGGGCTGAACGTCCACCTCGGTTACGTCGACGGCGCCGACGAGGAGTTCCCGGCGCTCGACGCCGCGCTCTCCCGGGCCGCCGCCGAGCGCGCCGCCCGTGCGCAGGCCGCGGCGGACAGCTCCGCGGAGTCCGCTGACGCCGCTCGCGCCGACGGTCCCGACGCGGTCGTGGTCCCGCTGCTGGCCGGCCCCGACAGCGCCCTGATGCGCCGGATACGCCAGGCCGTCATGGACAGCCGCGTCTCCGCCGAGCTGACCGACGCCCTCGGCCCGCACCCGCTGCTCGCCGAGGCCCTGCACGTCAGGCTGTCGGAGGCCGGTCTGGCGCGCGCCGACCGGGCGCGGCTGTTCACCGTGGCCACCGCGGCCGACGGCATCATCCTGGCCACCGTGGGCGGCGAGGAGGCCGTGCAGGCCGCCGGGATCACGGGCATGCTGCTGGCCGCGCGGCTCGCGGTTCCGGTGCTGGCCGCCGCCCTGGACGTCGAGGGGTCCATCACGAAGGCCGCCGAGGAGCTGCGCGGCTCCGGTTCGGCGCAGCTCGCCCTGGCGCCGTACCTGATCGGCCCGGAGCTGGCGGAAGGGCTGCTGGAGGCGGCCGCCGCCGAGGCGGGCTGCACCTCCGGCGAGGCGCTGGGCGCCTACCCGGCGATCGGCCGGCTCGTGGTGTCGAAGTACATGACGGTGCTCGGCATCGCGCCGCAGCAGCCGCAGAACTCCCCCATGCGCTGAGCCGTCACGGCGGCGCCGGAACCGCGGAAGCGC
>NZ_WHPN01000181.1 GCF_009735685.1 Streptomyces lycii
CGCACCGGGCCGGGCTGGTGGCGCGGGCGCTGGCGGGCAACCCCGGCCCGTACCAGGTGATCACGGCCGACGGGACCCGGCCCGCCTGGCGTCCCGGGAGCTTCGACCGGGTGCTGGTCGACGTGCCGTGCACCGGCCTGGGCGCGCTGCGCCGCCGCCCGGAGGCCCGCTGGCGCCGCCGCCCCGAGGACCTGGAGGGTTTCGCGCCGCTCCAGCGCGGGCTGCTGCGGGAGGCGCTGAACGCGGTGCGCGTCGGCGGGGTCGTCGGCTACGCGACCTGCTCGCCGCACCTCGCCGAGACCCGGGCCGTGGTCGACGACGTCCTCAGGGGACGCGCCGGAACCGCCGTTCCGGCCGAGCGGATCGACGCCCGTCCGCTGATGCCGGGCGTGCCCGCCCTCGGCGACGGCCCGGACGTACAGCTGTGGCCGCATCTGCACGGCACCGACGCCATGTACCTCTGCCTGCTGCGCCGCACGGGCTGAACCGGGGCGGTTGCGCCGGCCCGGCGCGAGCTGGTTCCGCCGGGCCGGCCAGACTTGATCCGATCCGGTCCGATCCGATCTGACCCGACCGGATCCGACTCGGTCGTCCGAGCCGACCCGATCCGATCCGGTC
>NZ_WHPN01000182.1 GCF_009735685.1 Streptomyces lycii
AGGCGTGGACGTCCGGCCCGGGGGCGTACCCGGCGGCGGGTCCGCCGCCCGCGGAGAAATTCACCGGGGCGCCGCCCGCGAGGGCGCCCCGCTCCAACTTGTCCAGCCGGGCCTGGATCGAACGCTCGTCGTCGAAGGCGGCGGGCAGCAGGATCCGGGCACAGATCAACTCCAGCTGGAGGCGCGGAGAGGTCGCCCCGCGCATCTCGATCAGACCGGTGTTGACCAGGTCGGCGGCCCGGCTGAGCTCGGCCGCACCGAAGACGGAGGCCTGCGCCTGCATCCGCTCGACGACGTCCGCCGGGGCGTCGATCAGCCCCTTGTCGGCGGCGTCCGGCACGGCGGCGAGGATCACCAGGTCGCGCAGGCGCTCCAGCAGGTCGGCGACGAAACGCCGGGGGTCGTTCCCGCCCTCGATGACGCGGTCGACGACCTCGAAGGCCGCGCTGCCGTCGCCGGAGGCGAAGGCGTCCACGACGTCGTCCAGCAGCGAGCCGTCCGTGTACCCGAGGAGGGCGGTGGCCATGGCGTACGTCACGCCGTCCTCGGCGGCGCCCGCGAGCAGCTGGTCCATGACGGACATGGAGTCCCGCACGGAGCCCGCGCCGGCCCGCACGACCAGGGGCAGCACACCGTCCTCGACCGGGATCGACTCCCGGCCGCAGACCTCGGCGAGATAGTCCCGCAGGGTGCCGGGGGGCACCAGCCGGAAGGGGTAGTGGTGGGTGCGCGACCGGATCGTGCCGATGACCTTCTCGGGCTCGGTCGTCGCGAAGATGAACTTCAGATGCTCGGGCGGCTCCTCGACCACCTTCAGCAGGGCGTTGAAGCCCGCCGAGGTGACCATGTGCGCCTCGTCGATGATGTAGATCTTGTAGCGGCTGGAGGCCGGGCCGAAGAACGCCTTCTCGCGCAGGTCACGGGCGTCGTCCACGCCTCCGTGCGACGCGGCGTCGATCTCGATGACGTCGATGGACCCGGGGCCGTTCCGCGCGAGGTCCTGGCAGGAACGGCACTCCCCGCACGGGGTCGGCGTGGGGCCCTGCTCGCAGTTCAGACAGCGGGCGAGGATGCGGGCGCTGGTCGTCTTGCCGCAGCCGCGCGGCCCGCTGAAGAGATACGCGTGATTGACCCGGTTGTTGCGCAGCGCCTGCTGCAACGGGTCGGTGACATGCTCCTGCCCGATGACCTCGGCGAAGGTCTCGGGTCGGTAGCGGCGGTAGAGCGCGAGGGACGACACGCATACGACGATATCGGCCGCCGCCGACAACCGTCCCGGAGTGCGCCCTGTGAACCGGAACGTCCCGCGGGCCACCGGCCCCACGAGCGCCCGCCGCCGGGCCGG
>NZ_WHPN01000183.1 GCF_009735685.1 Streptomyces lycii
CGGAGCCGGCCGGCGGATCACCGCGGGCCGTGCCGCGACCGGCTGCGCCGCGCTGCTGCTGATGGCCCTCCCCTTCTATCTGGAGGCGTCCTGGCTGCAGATCGGGCTGTTCGCCATGGCCGCCGCGATCGGCGCCATCGGCCTCGGCCTGCTCACCGGCACCACCGGCCAGCTCTCCCTCGGCCACGCCTTCTTCCTCGCCGTCGGCGCGTACGGCTACGCCTGGTTCGCGGGCGATCCCGGGCTCGGGCTGCCGCCGCCGCTCGCACTCCTCCTCGCCGTCGGGCTCACGGGCGCGGCGGGCGGCCTGTTCAGTCCCATCTCGGGGCGGCTGCGCGGGATGTACCTCGGCGTGGCCACGCTCGCCCTCGTCTTCCTCGGCCATCACGTCATGCTGAACGCCGAGCCGGTCACCGGCGGCTTCAACGGCCGCCCGGTGCCGCCGATGGAGGTCCTCGGCTTCAGCTTCACCGGCGCCGACCCCTATCTGGCCGTGCTCGGCGTGCCCTTCGGCGCGACCGAACGCCTGTGGTACCTCGGCCTGTTCCTGCTCGCCGCCGCCTGGTGGACCGCGCGGAACCTGCTGCGCGGCCGCCCCGGACGGGCGCTGGCCGCCGTACGCGACAGCGAGGTCGCCGCCGCCGTCCTCGGTGTCCCCGTGGCCCGCTACCGCTCCGCCGCGTTCGTCGTCTCCTCGATGTACGCGGGCCTCGCCGGGGCGCTGATCGCGCTGGTCTCCCAGACCGTGGTTCCCGACTACTTCGGCCTGGCGCTGTCCATCGACTACCTCGCGATGATCGTCATCGGCGGGCTCGGCTCGGTCGGCGGCGCGGCGGCCGGGGCCGTCTTCGTGAGCGCCCTGCCGCTGGTGATCGCCCGCTACGCGGACCAGCTGCCGCTGATCGAGGAGGCGGGCGCGGGCGGCAACGCCGTCGGCCCCGCCGAGGCCGCCCGCTACCTCTACGGGGCGGCCATCATTCTCATCCTCCTCCGCGCCCCCGGCGGCCTCAGCGGTCTGCTGCGCGCCGGCCGCGCCGCGCGGGCCCGCCCGAAGCCCCCCGGAACCCCCCAGCCCAGTCCCCGCAAGCCCGACGAACCCCAGGAGCGGACCTCATGAAGCGTAAGCAGCGCACCGGAAGAGCGAGCCGGGCGGTGGCCGCCGCGGCCGTCGCCGCGGCACTGGCCCTGACCGGGGCCGGGTGCAGCACCAAGGCCGAGGACGCCGGCGGGGGCGGCAAGGCGGGAGCCGACGGGGTGAAGACCGGCCCCGGCGTCACCGGGAAGACGGTGAAGCTGGCCGCGCTGACCGACCTCAGCGGACCGTACGCGACCCTCGGCAAGAGCATCGTGCAGGCCCAGCAGCTGTGGGCGGACGAGTTCAACGAGGCCGGCGGGGTGTGCGGACGCAAGGTCGAGATCGTCGTCAAGGATCACGGCTACGACGTGCAGAAGGCCCAGGCCGCGTACACCGAGGTGTCGCCGGACGTCATCGCGATGCCGCAGGTCATCGGCTCGCCGGTGGTCGCCTCGCTGCAGGACGCCGTCGAGCGCGACAAGATCCTCACCTTCCCGCAGGCGTGGGCCGCTTCGCTGCTCGGCAGGGAGGCCGTGCAGATCGTCGGCACCACGTACGACATCGACATGATCAGTGCCGTCGACTTCCTCACCCGTGAGCAGGGGCTGAAGAAGGGCGACAAGATCGGCCATGTGTTCTTCGAGGGCGACTACGGCGAGAACGCCCTGGAGGGCTCCCGGTACGCGGCGAAGGGTGCCGGGCTCACCGTCGTCGACCAGAAGATCAAGGCCTCGGACACCGATCTGTCGGCGCAGGTCACGGCGTTGCGCTCGGCCGGGGTGAAGGCCGTGCTGATCAGCGCGGGGCCGACCCAGACGGCCTCCCTCGTCGGGGTGTCGGCCGCCAAGGGCTTCACCGTTCCGGTCGTGACCAGCGCACCGGGCTTCGCCCCGCAGCTGCTGGCCACCCAGGCCGGGCCGGCGCTGGAGAAGATGCTGCACATCGTCTCCGCGGCCCCGCCGGTCAGCTCGGACCTGCCGGAGGTGAAGAAGATGGTCGCCGCCTACGAGAAGGAGCACCCGAAGGAGCTGGTCGACTCCGGCGTCCTCTCCGGCTACAACTCGGCCGTGCTGCTGGGGGAGGACCTCAAGGCGGCGTGCGAGGCCAAGGACCTCACCCGGGAGGGGCTGATCAAGGCCCATCGCGCGCAGCAGAGGCACGAGGGGCTCGGCATGACGCAGGACTTCAGCGACCCGTCGGTCCCGGCCACCTTCTCCTCGTACATCACCAAGCCGGACAAGAAGGCGCTCGGCGGCACGGTGCTGGTGGAGGACGCCCATGAGCTGCCTCAGGCGCGGGAGTACTTCGAGAACCGGTCCTGAGCGGCAGGCCGGCGGCGGAGCGCTGCTCACGGCTCCGCCGCCCGGGGCCGGTGCTCGGGAGGGGACCGGCCCCGGGCCCGGCGCGGCGCTCCGGCCGCCGTGGTGGATCAGTGCTCCGGCAGCCGCTGGAGCAGACCCCAGGTGAACTCCGCGATCACCCGGCGGGGTTCCGCGGCCGGCCCCGCCCCGCCGTCCGGGGCGGTGAAGGCGAGCCGCCAGCGGGTCGGGGCGGAACCCTCCAGCGGGGTGGCCGGGGCGAAGGCCCGGGCCACCTCGTCGACGACCGCGGACCAGGGCAGCAGATCGGCGGTGGTGCGCAGCTCGGGCGCGGGGGAGCCCGGGGCGCGCACCAGCCACTCGTTCCACACCTGGCCTCCCGGGCCCGCCAGCACCTCGAAACGCAGATCCGGCCAGAGCGGCACCGGCCACAGCAGTGCTTCGCAGTCCAGATCGCCGATCCGCCGCGCCGTGCGGGACTCCGGCGGGCCGAGGACGGAGCGGTAGCGGCTGAGCGCCCCGCGCGCCCGGGGCGAACGGACCATGGCCTGCCAGCGGCGGTTGGCCTCGCGCATCACGGCGCGGCCGGTGTCCAGCTCGCGCAGCGCGTCCTCGACCAGCCCGGGCTGGTGGTCGGCCATCCTGCGGAGCAGCACCAGCTGGAACATCAGCGGGCCGGGCACGGGGAAGCTGGACGGGGCGGTGGCGGGCATGGCTCTATGGTGGCGCAGAACCACCACCGGCGGTGCCCGGCCCGTGTGTGCACCTCCATTGCCCGGTGAACGGGACGATCGGTACGCTGTGTTCGTCATTCCGGTCAACGGCCGTTATTTCGAACGCACTCGTCCTGTCGAACGCGACGGGCGGGGGCGCAGGTCCGGCCGGGCAGCACAGCCGAAAGAAGGTGGGCGAGCGGCCATGGGACGCCTGGTACCAGCCGTGACGAGGGCTCTGGACATACTCGAGCTGTTCCTCGACGGAGACGGCACGCTCTCCGCCCCGGAGATCACCCGCAAACTCCAGCTGCCGCGCACCACCGTGCACGAGCTGGTCACCACCCTCGCCGCCCGGAACTACCTGGTGCCCGTCCCGGAGCAGCCCGGCCGCTACCGGCTCGGCGTCCGCCCGTACCAGCTCGGCAGCCGCTACGCCGAGCAGCTGGACCTCGCCGCCGAGGGGCGGCAGGTGGCCCGCGCCGTCGCCGAGACCTGTGACGAGACGGTGCACGTCGCGCTGCTGGAGGGCGCCGACGTCATCTACATCGCCAAGGTCGACAGCACCCACGCCGTGCGCATGGTCTCCGCCGCGGGCCGCCGGCTCCCGGCGCACTGCACCTCGGTCGGCAAGATGCTGCTCGCCTCCCTCTCCGAGGACGCTCTCGACGCGCGGCTGCCGGAGAACCGGCCGCTGGCCGCGATGACGGACAACAGCATCACCTCCCCGCAGGAGCTGCGCCGCGAGCTGGCGGAGATCCGCCGGCGGGGCGTCGCGGTCGAACAGCGGGAGTCCAACCCGGACGTCAGCTGTGTCGCCGCTCCGGTCCGGGACTCCGCGGGCACGGTCGTCGCCGCGCTCAGCATCTCGGTGCCGATGATCCGCTGGAGCGACGAGCGCCGGGCCGAGCTGGAGAAGCTGGCCGTGAAGGGCGCGGAGGACCTGTCGGGCCGGCTGGGCCACCGGAGGCGGGCATGAGCGTCCGGGCGCCGCAGGTCGCGGTGCGGGCGACGGCCGAGCTGGGCGAGGGGCCGACCTGGGACCCGGTGACGGAGCGGCTGACCTGGGTGGACATCCTCTCCTCCCGGGTGCACGGCTACGACCCGTCGGGCGGCCGCCGCACCGTTCTGGCGACCGAGCAGCACGTGAGCGCCGCGAAACCCCGCGAGGGCGGCGGGCTGGTGCTGAACCTGCGGGACGGCATCGGTCTGCTCTCCGCCTCGGGCGGCTTCTCCTGGCTGCTCCGGGAACCGGTCCCGGGCCGCCGCGGGAACGAGGCCGCCGTGGCCCCGGACGGCGCGCTCTGGGCCGGCACCATGGCGTACGACGAGCGGCCGGGCGGCGGCAACCTGCGCCGGATCACCGGGGACGGCACGGCGGTCGAGGTGCTGCCGGACGTCAGCATCAGCAACGGCACGGGCTGGAGCCCGGACGGGCGGCTGATGTACTACGTGGACACCCCGACGCGCCGGATCGACGTCTTCGACGTCGTCGGCACGGACGTGCGCGGCCGCCGTCCGCTCGCCGAGGTCGAGGAGGGCGCGGGCTTCCCGGACGGTCTGTGCGTGGACGCCGACGGCTGTGTCTGGGTGGCCCTGTGGGACGGTGCCGCGGTGCGCCGGTACACCCCCGACGGCCGGCTGGACCGCACGGTCGGGCTGCCCGTGCGCCGCCCCACGGCCTGCGCCTTCGGCGGCGCCGGGCTCACCGACCTCTACATCACGACGGCCCGCGTGGGCCACCGCCCGCATCCGCTCGCGGGCTCCCTGCTGGTCCTGGAGGACGCGGGGCGCGGGCTGCCGCAGCCGGCCTTCGCGGGCTGAGCGGTCCGCGCGCCGGTGCGGGTGCCGGTGTGCGCGCCTGTGCGGGTGTGCGCGCCTGCCCGGGTGCCGGTGCGCGCGCCGCTCAGGGGGTTTCCTCGCCCAGCATCCGGCGCAGCAGGTCGCGCAGCAGGGCGCGCTCGGCCACCGTCAGGCCGGCGAGCGGCTCGCGGGCGAAGTCGAGCGAATCGCGCAGCAGGCGCGCGGTGTCCTTCCCCCGGTCGGTGACGGCCGCCAGCTTGACCCGGCGGTCGGAGGGGTCGGGACGGCGCTCGACGAGGCCGCGCGCCTCCAGCCGGTCGACTATCCCCGTGACGTTCGACGGCTCGCACTTGAGCCGGCGGGCGATCCGCCGCATGGGCATCGGCTCCAGGGACAGCAGTCCGAGCACACGGGCCTGGGCGCCGGTGAGGGAGTGCCGGGAGGCCGCCTCGTCGTACTCCTCGTGATACCGCGCCACGACGTCGCCGATCAGCTCGACGACCTCGAGGGCCACCGGATCGATCGGCTCGGCGCTGCGTGTGCTCATGCCCTCCAGGCTACCTGGTTACTTGACAACATGAAACATCCAGCCCCATGATTGTTTCAGAACCTGAAACATTGCCGCGGTGAAGCTGTGGGCCGACCGGAGACGGACTCCGGGACCGCTGCGGGCCACAGCGATCTCAGCCGTGACAGGAGGAGGCGCACCCCCATGCCGGAAACGGATCTCACCAACCCCGAACTCCCGAAGACCAGCCGCGAATGGCATCTCGTGGCCCGGCCGCACGGCGTTCCCCGGCCGGAGGACTTCGCGCTGCGCGAGGCCGCCGTCGAGGAGCCCGGCCCGGGCCGGATCCTCGTCCGCAACCTCCACATGTCCGTGGACCCGTACATGCGCGGCCGGATGAACGACGTCAAGTCCTACGTCCCGCCGTTCCGGCTGGACGCCCCCATGGACGGTGGCGCGGTGGGCCGGGTCGTCGCCTCGTCGGCCGACGGCTTCGCGGTCGGTGACCACGTCCTGCACCAGCTCGGCTGGCGGGAGTACGCCACGCTCGACGCCCGGCACGCCGTCAAGGTCGACCCGGACGCCGCCCCGCTCCCCGCCTATCTCGGCGTGCTCGGCATGCCGGGCCTCACCGCCTACGCGGGGCTGCTGGAGGTGGCCTCCTTCAAGGAGGGCGACGCCGTCTTCGTCTCCGGTGCCGCGGGAGCCGTCGGCAGCCAGGTGGGCCAGATCGCGAAGCTCAAGGGCGCCTCGCGGGTCGTCGGCAGCGCCGGCTCGGACGAGAAGGTGCGGGTGCTGACCGAGGAGTACGGCTTCGACGCCGCGTTCAACTACAAGGACGGCCCGGTCGGCGAGCAGCTGAAGAAGGCCGCGCCCGACGGGATCGACGTCTACTTCGACAATGTCGGCGGCGAGCATCTGGAAGCCGCGATCAGCTCGCTCAACGTGCACGGCAGGATCGCCGTCTGCGGCATGATCTCGCAGTACAACGCGACCGAGCCGACCCCCGCGCCGCGCAATCTCGCGCTGGTCATCGGCAAGCGGCTGCGGATCCAGGGCATGCTCGTCTCGGACCACCAGGCGCTGCAGCCGCGGTTCGTGGAAGAGGTCGGCGGCTGGATCCGCTCCGGCGAGCTGAAGTACCGGGAGACGACCGCCGAGGGTATCGAAGCCGCCGTGGACGCGTTCCTCGGCATGCTGCGCGGCGAGAACACCGGAAAGATGATCGTGAACCTGGGCGCCTGACCGCAGCACTCCCGCCGTCCGGCCGCGGCGCGCCCCGC
>NZ_WHPN01000184.1 GCF_009735685.1 Streptomyces lycii
ACGTCCCGCCCGCCGAGGCACGCCGGGACCGGGCGGTGCCGCCGCTGTCGGACTGCACCCGGTCCACCGGCCCGTACCAGCGCCGGGTCGAGCACCACCTCGGACTTCCCGCCGACGGCAGGCAGTCGGCCGCGGACTGCCGGGTGATCCGCGCCTGGCAGCTGCGGGAGCGCATCGAGCCGGCCATCGGTTTCGCCGGCCCTGCCAGCGGGGGCCGGGTCCAACTGGTCCGCGCGGCCGCCGACCCGAACGCCCGCGGCGACTGCCCGGTCGTGCGGGCCCGGATCGCCTGCGTGGACCTGTCGCGCGGCCTGATGTGGGTGCAGCGGGGCGAGAAGGTGCTGTTCGGCCCGGTCCCGGTCCGCAGCGGACGGGCGGGCCATCCCACCCGCACCGGCTCCCACCGGGTGTACCGGCGCAGCAAGGACCACGCGTCCCCGCTGTACGGGACCCCGATGCCGTTCGCCCAGTTCTTCGACGGCGGCCAGGGGTTCCACGGGGTGTACGGCAACATCCACGCCCCGGGGGGCGGGTCGTACGGCTGCGTCAACCTCGTCTACCGCGACGCGGAACGCCTGTGGGAGGTGCTGCGCCGGGGCGACCGGGTCGAGGTGTGGGGCCGGCGGAACTGACACCACCGGCGCCCGCGGCTCGGCGTCCCTCCCCGGAGCGGCACCGCCCCCGCCCCCGCCCTGCCCCGAACCCCGGTCGTCCGCCCGCCCGGTGGGAGCCGTTCCGCGTGCCCCGGGCCGCTCACCGTCCGCCGCCGCGCACGCCCGGGCCGCCCCGGTGAGACACTGGGGGCGATGAACGCACAACCCATGCGGGCCCGCGCCGAGATCGATCTCGCCGCCTACCGGTCCAACATCCGCGCGCTGCGGGCCCGTGCGCCCCGTTCCGAGCTGATGGCCGTCGTCAAGGCCGACGCCTACGGCCACGGGATGCTGCCCTGCGCCCGAGCCGCCCGCGAGGCCGGGGCGACCTGGCTCGGGACCGCCACGCCCGAGGAGGCGCTGGCCCTGCGCGCCGCGGGCGACACCGGCCGCGTCCTGTGCTGGCTGTGGACCCCGGGCGGCCCCTGGCGGGAGGCCGTCGAGGCGGATCTCGACGTATCGGTCAGCGGTCTGTGGGCGCTGCGCGAGGCGGTGGCCGCCGCCCGCGCCTGCGGCCGTACCGCCAGGGTGCAGCTGAAGATCGACACCGGTCTGGGCCGGAGCGGCTGCCAGCCGCACGACTGGCCCGAACTGACCACCGCCGCCCGCGCGGCCGAGGCCGAGGGCGTGATCGCGGTGACCGGCGTCTGGTCGCACTTCGCGTGCGCGGACGAGCCCGGTCACCCGTCGATCGCCGCGCAGCAGTCCGTCTACCGCGAGGCGCTGGCCGGCGCCGAACGGGCCGGACTCCGCCCCGAGGTCCGGCACATCGCGAACTCGGCGGCCCTGCTGACCCTCCCGGAGAGCCACTACGACCTGGTGCGCGCCGGCATCGCGACGTACGGCGTGTCGCCGAGCCCGGAGGTCGGCCACCCGGCCGACTTCGGGCTGCGCGGAGTGATGACGCTCGCGGCGCGCCTCGCGGGCGTGAAGCGCGTCCCCGGCGGCCACGGCGTCAGCTACGGCCACCGCTACACGACTCCGGCCGAGACGACGCTCGCCCTGGTGCCGGTCGGTTACGCGGACGGCATTCCCCGGCACGCCTCGGGCAGCGGCCCGGTGCTGGTCGGCGGCAAGTGGCGGACGGTCGCGGGCCGGGTCGCGATGGACCAGTTCGTGGTCGATCTGAACGGCGACCACGCGGAGGCGGGCGAGGAGGTCGTCCTCTTCGGCCCGGGCGACGGCGGGGAGCCGACCGCGGAGGACTGGGCGCACGCCGCCGGGACCATCGGATACGAGATCGTGACCCGGATCGGGGCCAGGGTGCCGCGAGTGCACCGCGCCGACGGCCCCGCCTGACGGATGATGAGGCGTACCGCCGGGTAGCAGCGCAGGGAGATCCCGTCGGGTCGCGTGGGGCCACGGCGGCAGGAGCGGCCCGGGGCACCCGGAGGGCCCCGGGCGGCGGAAAGGTCCCGGGCCGGAAAGCCCGGGCGCACGGCAGGGACCGGCTGCGCGCGGGGACCGGGGCGCAGGGACGGCTCCGGGGAAGGAACGGATCCGGGTGCCCGCACGGGCCCGGGTGCGCGGAACGGGCCGTACGGACGGATGAGGAGCGGCACGACGATGGCC
>NZ_WHPN01000185.1 GCF_009735685.1 Streptomyces lycii
ACGGCCCTCCCCAGCCCCGTGAACGCTCCGCCCCGAAGGCTGCGGTCCGTCGCCCAACGCCCCCGGACCGCACGGGAACTGACGCTCCGGCCGACTGTCAGAGGCGTGCGCTTCACTGGCGGCATGACCACTCTCACCACACAACAGCTGGAGACCGTGGACCGCCTCCGGGACCGTCCGTTCCCCGCCGAGCGCGGCTGGTCGGCCGACGGGGTGTACGGCGGTCCGGGATTCCTTGTCGCCGATCTCCTGGTCAGTGAGGACTTCTGGGAGGACGACGGCACCCGGCTGATGGAGGCCGACGACCAGTTCGAGGCGGAGCGGGCGGCGATGGTGCTGCTGCTCAGCCGGCGCTGGGGCGAGCCGGAGGTGCTGGACCTCACCGAGCTCTTCATCCGCTCGGTCGAGGGCGAGCGGCTGCCGGAGCCGATGGCGACCCTGTGCGGCTATGTGAGCCTGCTGTACGCCTGGCGGCCGCCGGACGGCAGGCGCCGGATCGCCGTCGGAGTCGGGCAGCACGACCGCGAGTTACCCATACAGCTGCTGGTCACCGTCTGGGACGAGGACGTCGGATGAGCGCGGAGCGCCCGTTCCGCCGCTGCCCCGGCGCGGCCGCTCAGCCCGGGCGCGGCCGCCCCGTTCCCCGGCCCCGCCCGGCCTCCGCCCCGGCCGCTGATCCCCTTCCGGTCCGGCGGCTCCGATCCCGGCCATCGCCCCCTTCCGGTCCGGACGCTCCGACCCCGGCCGCTGGTACCCTCCGGTCCGGCCGCTTGCGCCCGGTCGTCGCGCGGGGCAAGCCGCCGAGCGGGGCAAGCCGCCGGGCGGGGCAGGTCGTCGTGTGGGGCAGGCCGTCGCGCGGGGGCCGCGGGAAGCGCGGGCCGTCCGTTCAGCCCACGGACCCGGGGCCGTCGGCCGGGACGGAGCTTCCCGTGTCACGGTCGGCGGCCTCGCGGAGCCGGGCGAATTCCTCCGCCATCGCCGCCGGGGTCCAGTGCGCGTTCAGACCGCTGGGGTTCGGCAGGGCCCAGACGCGGGTCGCGCCGATGGTGCGCTCCTGCGGCCCGATCACCGCGCGCTTGTCGTCGAAGGCCGTGCGGTACGCCGTTATGCCGAGCACCGCGAGCCAGGCGGGCTCGTGGCGCGCGACCTTCTCCGCCAGCCGCCGGCCGCCCTCGCGCATCTCCTCGGCGCTCAGTTCGTCGGCCCGCGCCGACGCCCGGTCCGCGACATTGGTGATGCCGAGCCCGTAGGACAGCAGTTCCCGTTCCTCTGCGGGGCGCAGCAGACGCGGGGTGAAGCCCGAGGCGTGCAGCGCCGGCCAGAAGCGGTTGCCCGGGCGGGCGAAGTGGTGCCCGGTGGCCGCCGACATGAGCCCCGGATTGATGCCGCAGAACAGCACGCGGAGGCCGCCCGCGATCACATCCGGGACGGTGCGGTCACGAGCGGCCAGCAGCTCCTCCGGTGTCGGGCGCGTCAGAGGATGTCCCCGGGTGAGTAGGCCGCCGCCTCCGGGCGGGCGGCCGTGATCTCACCGATCCGCTGCACGACCGCGGCGACCTGGTCGGCGGCCGCGCCGGTGAAGGACAGCCGGTCCGCCATGAGGGCGTCCAGCCCGGCCCGGTCGAGCGGGATGCGCTCGTCCCCGGCCAGCCGGTCCAGCAGCTCGTTGCGCTCCGCCCCCTTCTCGCGCATGGCCAGGGCGGAGGCGACCGCGTGCTCCTTGATCACCTCGTGCGCGGCCTCCCGGCCGACACCGGCGCGCACGGCGCCCATCAGGACCTTGGTCGTGGCGAGGAACGGAAGGTAGCGGTCCAGCTCGCGGGAGACGACCGCGGGGAACGCGCCGAACTCGTCGAGAACCGTCAGGAACGTCTCCAGCAGGCCGTCGAATGCGAAGAAGGCGTCCGGCAGGGCCACCCGGCGGACCACCGAGCAGGAGACGTCACCCTCGTTCCACTGGTCGCCCGCCAGCTCACCGGTCATCGAGGCGTAGCCGCGCAGCACGACCATCAGGCCGTTGACGCGCTCGCAGGAGCGCGTGTTCATCTTGTGCGGCATGGCGGAGGAGCCGACCTGCCCGGGCTTGAAGCCCTCGGTGACCAGCTCGTGCCCGGCCATCAGCCGGATCGTCTTCGCCAGCGAGGAGGGCGCCGCGGCGAGCTGCACCAGGGCCGTGACGACGTCGTAGTCGAGGGAGCGCGGGTAGACCTGGCCGACCGAGCGGAAGACCTGGCCGAAGCCCAGGTGGGCCGCCGTGCGCTGCTCCAGCTCGGCGAGCTTCGCCGGGTCGCCGCCGAGCAGGTCGAGCATGTCCTGCGCGGTGCCGACCGGGCCCTTGACGCCGCGCAGCGGATAGCGGGAGAGCAGGTCCTCGACCCGCTCGTAGGCGACGAGCAGTTCGTCGGCGGCCGTCGCGAACCGCTTGCCGAGGGTGGTCGTCTGCGCGGCCACGTTGTGCGAGCGGCCCGCCATGACCAGCTCCGCGTGCTCCCCGGCCAGCTTGCCGAGGCGGGCGAGGACCGCCACCGTGCGGTCCCGTACGTGCTCCAGGGACAGCCGGATCTGCAACTGCTCGACGTTCTCCGTGAGGTCCCGGGACGTCATCCCCTTGTGGACGTGCTCGTGCCCGGCGAGGGCGTTGAACTCCTCGATGCGCGCCTTCACGTCGTGCCGGGTGACCTTCTCGCGCTCGGCGATGGAGGCCAGGTCGACGTGGTCGAGCACCCGCTCGTAGTCGGCGAGGGCCTGCTCCGGCACCTCGATGCCGAGGTCCCGCTGGGCACGGAGGACGGCGAGCCACAGCCGGCGCTCGAGCGCCACCTTGTACTCGGGGGACCACAGGACGGCGAGCTCCGCGGAGGCGTAGCGGCCGGCCAGGACGTTCGGGATGCGGGGCTTGGCAGTCACGTGACCGGATTCTACGTGCCGTCCGGCGTCCCTCCGCCGCCGCCCGGAGGCCCGGCCCGCGGGAGGCGGGGGAGAGGGCGGGCCGTCAGAGCTCGAACGGCGCCAGTTCGCCCCGCTTCGGCGGGCGGCCGTCACCGGAGGAGCGGCCGGTGAGCCGGCGCCCGATCCAGGGCACCAGATGCTCGCGGGCGAAGCGCAGGTCGCTCCCGCGGCGGCGGTACCAGCCCGGCGGCGCCACCGGTGGCAGCGGCTCGGTCCAGTCGCTGCGCGCCTCCAGCCCGAGCGCCTGCCACACGGCCTCGGCGACCCGCTCGTGGCCCTCGGTGGTCAGATGCAGCCGGTCGGCCGCCCACAGCCTCGGGTCGCCCAGCGCCTCGGCCGCGTACAGGTCGACGACGAGGGCGCCGTGCCGTTCGGCGAGGTCGTCGATGAACGCGAAGAGCTGCTCCATGCGCGGCCGGAAGCGCTCCAGCACCGGGCCGCGCCGGCCCGGGCTGCGCATCAGGACGAGCTGTCCGCAGTTCGGTGCGAGTTTCGTCACGGCCTCCTCCAGCCGTGCCCGGACCATGTCCATGTCGCACTTGGGGCGCAGGGTGTCGTTGAGCCCCCCGACGAGCGTGACCAGGTCGGCGTTCATCGCGGCGGCCGTCTCCACCTGCTCGTCCACGATCTGGCCGATCAGCTTCCCGCGGACCGCCAGATTCGCGTAGCGGAAGCCGGGCGTACGGGACGCGAGTCCCTGGGCGAGCAGGTCGGCCCAGCCCCGGTAGCCGCCGTCCGGCATCCGGTCCGACATACCCTCGGTGAAGGAGTCACCGAGCGCGACAAAGCTGCTGTAACTGACATTGGTCTCCATGGCGCCGGAAATCCTACTCCCGAGTACGGCGCGTGGCCCGTGCGGGGTCGGACGGATATGAGGGCCACGTCACAGCGTGCCTCCCGAAGAGGGCGTTAGGGTCGTCAGTCATGCCGGGCCGCCCGCGAGGACGCGGGGGTGTACGGCTTCTTCCGCTCCGGACCGCAGCGTTGCCCTGATGACGGTGCCGGCCCGGGAGACATCGAACGGCAAGGAACGCATCATGACTGCTGCCTCCGTCGCGGCCAACCGCACCTCCGCCCGTGCCCGTACCGGCGGGCCGTCCGACGACGACAACCTGATGGAGCACATCGCGGGCTGGGCCCTGGTCGTCGTGGTGGCGATGCTCGCCACGCAGCTCGGCCTGTTCTTCTGACCGTCCGGAGCACGCCGCTTCCGGACACCGCCGGCTCCGGCGCCACCGGGACCGGCACGTCCGGCTCCGGCGCCTCCGGCCCGGCTCCGGCGCCTCTGGCCCCGGCAAGCCGCTCCCGGTACACCGATCCCGGTACACCGGCGCCGGAACTACCGGTCCCGGTACCGGCGCCGGGCGCCGCTCAGCCCAGGGGTCAGTCCGCCGCCCGCTCCGGCGCGTCCGGCGGTGTCCTGTCCAGCCGCGCCGCGATGGCCGGGTCCAGGTGCCGCAGCGCGGCGACCGCGAAGTCCGTCGCGAAGTCACCGGCCGTGTCCGCGTCGAGGGACCGGGTGACCAGCGCGTAGCGGGCGCCCTCGACCGCGAGGCCGACGATCAGCCAGGCGCACAGTTCGGCGGCGGCGTCCCAGGACGGCAGCCGGTGGCTTTCCGCGTACGCGCGGATGCGCAGGGCGGTCTCGGCCGCGGCGGCCGACATGACCCGCTCGCGGGCCGCCGTGGCGTAACCGGCCGTGTCGTCGCCGAAGAGCATCCGGTACATCGCCGGCCGGTCCGTGGCGAAACCGAAGAACGCGATCATGCCCGCCCGGACCTGTTCCTCCAGGGGCTGCCCCGTGGCGGCCCGCTGGGACTCCACCAGTTCCGCGGCGAGGGTCTCAGCGGCCCGGTCGGCGCACAGCCGGTACAGGTCCTCCTTGCTGCCGAAGTGCGCGTAGAGCGTCGGCTTCGACGTGCCCGCGCGGGCCGCGACGGCGTCCATCGTCGTCTCGTGGTAGCCGGCCTCGCCGAACACCGAGCAGGCGGCTTCGATCAGCTCCTCGTCGGTGGGCCTGGCCACCGGCGGGCGGCGGCGCCGGGCGGCTGCCGGGGAGGGGCCGGTCGCGGGCGGTGGATGCGCGGGTTCGGCATTGACCATGAACAGCACTTTACTTCCGGGTAAAGGCATTTTATGGTTTTACGCAGAAGTAAACCGTAGCTGTGGTCTTTCCGGTAAGGAGGAGCAGATGCGGCGCTCCGAGACACCATCCCTACCGGGTCCCCGGACTGACGGGCGGTAGTGGAGTCCCCATGTCCCACCCCCATGCCCGTCCCGTGCAGGCCGGGCTCGCGCGGTACTTCCCCGCCCCGGCCGTACCGGCGCCGGCCCCCGCACCGCTCCCCGCCCAGCCCGACGGCCGGCACCCCGGCACCGCGGGCCCCTGGCCGCTGCCGCGCTCCCGGGAGGCCTGTGCGCTGGCCCGCCGCGCGGTGCGGCACACCCTGTGCCGCTGGAATCTCGACCATCTCGCCGACACGGCCGAGCTTCTTGTCAGCGAACTCGTCGCGAACGCGCTCCTGCACGCCCGCGGCCCGGTCCAGCTGACCCTCGTACGCGGCCCCCAGGTGTGCTGCCTGGTCGCCGACGGCAGCCAGGAGCTGCCCCGGGTCCGCGACGCGGCGGCGGACGACGAGTACGGGCGGGGCATGTCCATGGTGGAGCTGCTGGCCGGTGCCTGGGGCGCGGCGCGCACCCCCTGGGGCAAGGAAGTCTGGTTCGAACTGCCGGCCCGCTGCGACGGCGACCGCGACTGAGGCCGGGGCCGCTCCGCCGGCGGCGCCCGCGCGTCACCCCCCCGCCCGTTACTCCCGGCGCGTCGCTGCCCGAACGGCGTCCCCGCCGCCCGTCGCGGATGACGCCGGGTCCGGCCGCCGGCCTCCCGACGGCACACCGGCGGCCGTACGCCACCTGCGCGCGTGCGCGCGGCCGGGCCCGCCGGACGGAACGGCTCGTCGAGCGGCTGTGCCACCTGCGCGTGCGCGCGGCCGTGAACGAAACGGCGCGTCCCCCCGTCCGGGGGGACGCGCCGTCGCCGTAGCGGCGGACCGGTCAGGCGGGGGTCCGCCCCACCAGCTCCCGCAGCAGGTCCTCCATGGTGACCAGCCCGGCCAGCCGGCCGTCCTCCCCGGTCACCGCCGCGAGATGGGTGCTGGTGCTCCGCATCGCGGCCAGCACGTCGTCCAGCGGGGCCGAGGACCGCACCCGCGCGATCGGACGGATCGCCGACGCGGGGAACGGCAGGTCCCGCGGCCGGGCGTCGAGCGCGTCCTTGACGTGCAGATAGCCGAGAATCCGGCCACTGCCGTCGACCAGCGGGAAGCGGGAGAAGCCCGATTCCGAGGCCAGCCGCTCCAGACCCTCCGGAGTGATCCCGATCCGGGCCGACACGACCTTCCCGACCGGCAGGACCACGTCCCGCACCGGGCGGCGGCCGAGCTCCAGGGCGTCCCGCAGCCGCTCCGTGGACCGCTCGTCGAGCAGCCCCGCCTCGCTGGAGTCGGCCACCATCCGGGCCAGCTCGTCGTCCGAGAACGTCGCGGACACCTCGTCCTTCGGCTCCACCCGCAACAGCTTGAGCAGGGCGTTCGCCACGGCGTTCACCGAGAAGATCACCGGCCGCAGCGCGCGGGACAGCGCCACCATCGGCGGGCCCAGCATCAGCGCGGTGCGCACCGGCTCGGCGAGCGCCACGTTCTTCGGCACCATCTCGCCGAACAGCATGTGCAGATACGTCGCGACGGAGAGCGCGATCACGAACGAGATCGGATGCACCAGACCGTGCGGCACGCCCACCGCGTCGAACGCCGGCTCCAGCAGATGCGCGATCGCCGGTTCCGCGACCACACCCAGGATCAGCGTGCACAGCGTGATGCCCAGCTGGGCTGCGGCCATGAGGGCGGAGACGTGCTCCAGCCCCCACATGACGCTCCTGGCCCGCCGGTCCCCGTCCTCGGCCAGCGGCTCCACCTGGCTGCGCCGCACGGAGATCATCGCGAACTCGGCGCCGACGAAGAAGGCGTTGGCCACCAGGGTCAGCAGACCGACGAAGAGCTGGATCGCGGTCATCGGGCGACCTCCTGGTGACGGTGCTCTTCCTCTTCGGGGAGCGGGGCGCGCAGCCGCACCCGCGCCGCGCGGCGCCCGGAGGCGTCGGTGACGTCGATGCGCCAGCCCGCCACCACGACCGTGTCGCCCTCGGCCGGTATCCGGCCGAGCTCGGTCGCGACCAGGCCTGCCAGGGTCTCGTACGGGCCCTCGGGAACCCGCATCCCGATGGTCTCCAGCTGGTCGGTACGGGCCGCGCCGTCCGCGTCGTAGAGCTCGCGGCCGCTCTCGTCCGTGCCGGCCGTGGCCAGGTCCGGGAACTCCAGCGGGTCGTGCTCGTCGCGGACCTCGCCGACGACCTCCTCGATGATGTCCTCCAGCGTGACGACACCGGCGGTGCCGCCGTACTCGTCGATCACGACGGCCATGCTGCGCTTGGACGACAGCCGGTCGAGCAGCCGGTCGACGGTGAGCGATTCCGGCACCAGCACCGGCTCGCTGACCAGCTCGGTGACCGGGTACCGGGGCCGCCGCTCGGCGGGCACGGCGAGCACGTCCTTGATGTGCGCGATGCCGATCACGGTGTCGAGGTTGTTGCGGTAGACGGGGAAGCGGGACAGACCGGTGGCGCGGGTGGCGTTCGCGACGTCCTCGGCGGTGGCCTGGACGTCGAGCGCCATCACCTGGACCCGCGGCGTCATGACGTTCTCCGCGGACAGCTGGGCGAGCCCGAGGGTACGGACGAACAGCTCCGCGGTGTCCGGCTCCAGGGCGCCCTCCTTCGCGGAGTGCCGGGCCAGCGCGACCAGCTCCTGCGGGCCGCGGGCGGAGGCCAGCTCCTCGGCGGGCTCCAGCCCCATCCGGCGCACCATGCGGTTCGCGGAGTTGTTGAGGTGGCTGATCAGCGGGCGGAACAGGGCACTGAACATCCGCTGGGGCGTGGCGACCTTCTTCGCCACCGGCAGCGGACTGGAGATCGCCCAGTTCTTCGGGACGAGTTCGCCGACGACCATCAGCACGACGGTCGACATCGCGGTGCCCAGGACCAGGGCGATGGAACTCACCGCGCCGTCGGGCACTCCGACGGCTCCGAGCGGCCCGCGCAGCAGCGCGGCGATGGACGGCTCGGAGAGCATGCCGACGACCAGGTTCGTGACGGTGATGCCGAGCTGGGCCCCGGAGAGCTCGAAGGTGAGGTTCCGGACGGCCTTCAGCGCGCCCTCGGCGCCGCGCTCGCCGCGCTCCGCCGCTCGTTCGAGGTCGCCGCGCTCGACGGTCGTGAGCGAGAACTCGGCCGCCACGAACGCACCGCAGGCCAGTGAGAGCAGAAGCGCCACGGCCAGCAGAAGCACTTCGGTCATCGGTTCACCTCCTTCCCATGATGGGACAGGGTCCGGAGGTTCGCGCGACAGCTACTACTGGGAGGCTCGCCCATGGGCGGACGCTCACACCTTTCGACAGAGGGGGGCCGTGAGGCCCGGGATGGAGCATCCATCGTAAAGGAGCGGCAAAACCGGCGCGACATCGAGCCGCGGTGGCGCGCTCCGGCTCAGCCGGGCAGCGGCTTCGTCCAGCGGCTCCACTGCGGCTCCGGGGCGTAGCCCGCGGCGGCCCACGCGCGGTGGGCGACCTCGTTGGCGTTGAGCACCATGGCGTCGCCGCGTCGTCCGCCCAGCTCGCGGAACCGCCGCTCGGCCGCCGCCAGCAGGGCGCTCGCCACGCCCTGCCGCCGGAGGTCGGGGCGCACGGCGAGCCGGTAGAGATGGCAGCGCCAGCCGTCGAAGCCGGCTATGACGGTTCCCGCCAGGGCGCCGTCACGTTCCGCGAGGATCAGGGCTTCGGGGTCGCGTGCGACGAGCCGGGTCACTCCGTCGGAATCGTCGCTGATGCTCGTCCCCTCCGCGGCTTCGCGCCAGAACCGCAGCACGGTGCGGATGTCCGAGGGGGCGGCGGGGCGGATGCGGAGC
>NZ_WHPN01000016.1 GCF_009735685.1 Streptomyces lycii
GGCCCGTCCGGCTCTCCCGGCCCGTCCGGCTCCCCGAGCAAGAGGAACGACCGATCGTGACCGCTCTGCTGCACTACCAGTGCGCCCTGCTGCTCCGCTCGCACCGCTGGATGGCGCCTCTCCTGCTGTACGGCGCCTTCCTCGTCATCGGGGTGCAGTACGGCCAGCCGCTGCTGGACTCCCTCGGCTACGCCGCCGCCGCGCTGCTGCCGGTCGCCGCCTGGCTCACCCGGGTCTGCACGACCAACGAGCCCGACGCGGCCCGTGACTGCGCCTCGGCCGCCGCCGGGCCGGTCCGGGTGCACCTCGCGTCGCTGCTGACCGCGCTGTTCGCCGCCGTGCTGCTCGGTGTCGTCGTCACCGTGCTCGTCACCGCGGTCAGCGACCCGTACAGCGCGGACCACCGGACCGCGGTACCGGTCCTCCCCGCGGCCTTCGCCGGTTTCCTCGCCGCCCTGGTGTGCAGCCTGATCGGCACGGCGGTGGGCGCGCTCTGCAACCGGCCGCTGCTGGTCAGCCCGGCGCGGGCGATCCCGGCGACGACGCTGGCGGCCCTCGTGGTGCTCGTCGTCAGCGGTTCGCCCGCGCAGGCCGCGGTCTCCGGGCTGGTCACCGGTTCGCAGAGCGGCACGGTGGCGCTGCCGCTGCTCCCGCTGGCCGCCGCGCTGGTCCTGGCCGCCGGGGCGTGCGCCGCCGCCTGCCGCGTCAGCGCCCGCCGCTGAACCGGCCGAAACCACCACCACCGGCGACGGTGACCTCGGCGGCGGCGGTTCCGTATCAGCCGAGGGGGACCTCGGCGGAGCGGGAGCCGACGGCGTCGAGGGTGGCGAGGGTCGCGGCGTCGAAGGTGATCCCGCCGACCGCCGTGTTGGCCTCGAGATGGGAGGCGTCGGCGGTGCCGGGGATGAGCAGCACGTGGGGGGCGTGGTGCAGCAGCCAGGCGAGGCCGACCTGGGCGGCCGTGACGCCCAGGGACTCGGCCACGGCATGCACCGCCGGTTCGTCGGTCACCTTGGGCATGCCCGGGAAGGTCCCGCCGAGCGGGAAGAACGGCACCCAGGCGATGCCCTCCGCCGCGCACAGCCGCAGCATGTCCTCGTCGTCGCGGGCGACGAGACTGTAGGCGTTCTGCACGCAGACGATGCCCGCCGGCAGGGCGCGGCGCAGCCCTTCGGACGTGACGCAGCTCAGCCCGATCGCGCCGATCTTGCCCTCGTCGCGCAGGGCGGTCATGACCGCGAGCTGGTCGTCGAGCCCGACGACCTGGTCGCCCTCGGGACGCAGTCCGGGGCCGGAGTCCAGGCGGCGGAGGTTGACCACGGGGAGCCGGTCGACGCCGAGGCTGCGCAGATTGTCCTCGACGCAGGCGCGCAACTGCTCGGGCCGCTGCGCCAGCCGCAGCGGCATGGGCCCGCCGGGGTCGGGGGCGGCGCCGACCTTGGTGACGACCAGGACGTCGTCCCCGGGGCGCAGCACCTCGCGGATCACGTCGTTGGCGAAACCGGAGCCGTAGAACTCGGCGGTGTCCACATGGTCGACGCCCAGTTCGATCGCGCGGCGCAGCAGTGCGACGGCCTCGGCGCGGCGGTCGCGCAGGCGCTCGAGCTGCAGGGCGCCGTAGCCGACGCGTAAGACGGTGCGGCCGGCGAACGAGGCGGTCGGGGTGGACGAGGCGGTCGGGGTGGTCGGGGTGGTCGGGGTGGTCATGAGGCTGTCTCCTCGGTCGGTGATCGCAGGGCGGCGTAGAGCAGTTCGGCCTGGTAGAGCGCCATCAGCCGGTGGGCGATCGGGGCGGCGCTCTCCCGCGCCGCGGCCGGCTCGTGGTGCCCGTCCTTGACGAGCCAGGCCGTCACGCAGTCGTGCAGCATCGCGCGCATCCGGTCGGTCATGTCGGCGACGACGTCGCGGACGGCCGGGTTGGTGGTGGCCTCGCCCCAGGTCTGTACGCCGACCCGGGCCTCGGCCGGGTTGATCGCGGCGGTGAGGCACGCGAGCAGTTCGTCGGGGGAGGGCGGGGTGTCGCCCGCGGCGTACGCGCCGAGGACCTCGGCGTGCCGGGCGAGCACCTCGCGGGCGGCGGCCCCGACCAGGTCGGCCTTGTTGCGGTAGTGGGCGTAGATCGAACCGGCCGAGAGCCCGGACTCGGCGATGATGTCGGCGATCGAGGTCCGCTCCAGACCGCTGCGGCCGAAGCAGCGAACCGCGGCCTCGGCGATCTGGGCGCGCCGGAGCTGCTTGCGCGCGTCGGTCAGCCGCGGCATCACACCCCCATAAAAAGAACAGCCGTTCTGCTTGCGGGAGACGTTAGCAGAATCTGTGTTCTGTTTGATGTGCTGCGGGGAAGTCCCGGGGGTGTCTGGTGTCTGGTTTCTGATGTCCAGGTCCCAGGTGCCAGGTGCCAGGTGCCAGGTCCTTGGTGCGTCGGTCCGGCGGGCAGTGTCCTGCCCGGCCGGGCAGGACGGTGCGCGTCACGCCGGGAGCGGGAGCCGGCCGGTAAACTCGTACACATGAGCGAGTCTGTGACCGAGCGCCACCCGGACGGTGAGCAGCGGGACCCGGACACCGTGCCCGCACGCGCGGCCGGCCCGCCGTACGCGGACTGTGTCCGGTGCGGCGAGCCGACGGAGTACGGCGCGGCGGAGCCGGGCGAGGTCCTCTGCCCGGTCTGCGAGTGGCAGGAGGCGGAGCGCCAGTCCTGCTCGGGCTGAACGCCCGGCGGGCCCGGCGCTCCGCGGGCGCCTAACGCCGCCAGGGCCCGGTGATCGCGAAGGTCGTGCCGGGTTCGTAGCAGTTGACGTACATCGTGCGCTCGTCGGGCGAGAAGGTGACGCCCGCGAACTCGCCCCACCCGGGCTCCTCCGGGGTGCCGATCTGCTGCCGGTTGCGGGCGACCGGGTACACCTTGCCGCGTCGGCTGAGGCCGTAGACGTGCTGGGCGCCCTCACCGTCCTCGCACACCATCAGGCCGCCGCCGGGGGCGAGCGCGATGTTGTCCGGCTCCTCGCCCGGCAGCTGGAGATCGGTGTCCGGGCCGAAGACGATCACCAGGGTGAGCCGCCGCCGCTGCGGGTCGTACTTCCACACCTGGCCGTAGTGGTCGCCGCCCGCGCCCTCCTCGCTCTTGGCGTAGCTGGAGACGAAGTAGACGCAGCGGCCGCCCCAGTAGCAGCCCTCCAGCTTCTGGGCGTGCGTGATCCCCTTCCGGCCGAAGTCCTGGAGCCGGATCGGTGTCTCCTCGGCCAGCGGATCCGGTACGGGCACCCACTCGACGCCGTCGAAGCACGCGCCCGTCTCCTGGACGACCGACAGATCCGGGACGCCCGGCACCCGCATGGCCTCCAGCTCGCCGCCGGCCCGCAGGGAGCCCCGGCCGCCGAGCGGTTTGCGCGGGTGGAAGCGGTAGAAGAGGCCGAACGGCTTCTCGAAGGCGTCCTCGGTCTCGTAGACCGTGCCGTTGCGCGGGTCGATCGCGACGGCCTCGTGCTGGAACCGGCCCATGGCGGTCAGCGGTTCGGCGCCGGTGCGGTGCGGGTCGTGCGGGTCGACCTCGAAGATGAAGCCGTGGTCCTTGGTGTGGCCCTCCTCGCCCGCCTTCAGCTCGACCTCTTCGCAGGTCAGCCAGGTGTGCCAGGGGGTGGTGCCGCCGGAGCAGTTGGTGGACGTACCGGCGATGGCGACGCGTTCGCCGTGCACCCGGCCGTGGGCGTCGACGTCCAGGGCGGTGCAGCCGCCCAGGGCGACGGGGTCGTAGGTGAGCCCGTCGACGGCGGGGACACGGTGCTTGTCGTCCAGCCGGTTCTCGTGGTTGCGCACCAGGGTGGTGGCGCCGGGGGCCCGGAACCGCCCACGGAAGGCGGCCATCCCGTCGTGGCAGCTGGGGACGGGGCCCTCGGCCGAGCGCAGGGGGTCGCCCTCGCGGGACAGGACGGTGTAGCGGAAACCTTTCGGCAGATCGAGCAGCCCCGCCGGGTCGGGGACGAGCGGGCCGTAGCCGTCCCGGCCGGGCGGATGGGCCGCGGCGGAACCGGCGAACAGCTCGGAAACGGCACCGGTGAAGGCGATCGCGGCTCCGGCGGCGCCGGAGCGCGCCAGAACCTCGCGACGAGTCGCGGACATGGGGACCTCCCTGTTGGCGGACAGGAATGTGACCCGCTCGTGTGTAGCATGCAACGGCTTCCCCGGGAAGGAACCACGCGCCGCCGTTCCGCGCGCTCTCGTACGTGCTCCCGCACGCCCGCCGCTAGGCGCTCTTCCCCGTGCTCTTCTCCGCGCCCACGAGGCTCTTCCCCTCCCGCGCCAGCGCGGTCAGCCGGGAGATCGCCCGGAAGTACTTCTTGCGGTAACCGCCCTTCAGCATCTCCTCGTCGAAGATCCGGTCGAACGGCGCGCCGGAGGCGAGCACCGGCACCTCGCGGTCGTACAGCCGGTCGGCGAGCACGACCAGCCGCAGCGCCGTCGACTGGTCCGTCACGGGGGTCACTCCGGTCAGGCACACCGCGCCGACCCCGTCGGTCAGGGCGCCGTAACGGCTCGGGTGGACCCGGGACAGATGCCCCAGGAGCGCGGGGAAGGAGTCGAGCGAGGCGCCCGGTGTGCGTTCCGCGGCCCGCGTGACGTCCTCTTCCGTGTACGGGGACGGCGCCTCGGGCAGCCCGCGGTGGCGGTAGTCCTCGCCGTCGATGCGCAGCGGCCGGAAGTGCGCGGACAGGCCCTGTATCTCCCGGAGGAAGTCCGCCGCGGCGAACCGGCCCTCACCGAGCTTGCCCGGCAGAGTGTTCGAGGTCGCAGCCAGCGCCACCCCGGCCTCCACGAGCTTGCCGAGCAGGGTGGACACCAGCACGGTGTCGCCCGGGTCGTCCAGCTCGAACTCGTCGATGCACAGCAGCCGGTGCCCGCCGAGGGTCCGTACGGTCTGCTGGAAGCCCAGCGCGCCGACCAGGTTCGTCAGCTCCACGAACGTCCCGAACGCCTTCTGCTCCGGGGCCGCCGGGGCCGCGTGCCACAGCGAGGCGAGCAGGTGCGTCTTGCCGACGCCGTAGCCGCCGTCCAGATAGACCCCGCGCGGCCCGGACGGGGCCGCGGCCTTCCGGAACCAGCGCCGCCTGCCGCGCTCCCCGCTGCCGCCGAGCCCGTCCGCGAAGGCGCTCAGCACCCGCACCGCCTCGGCCTGGCTCGGCCGGTCCGGGTCGGGGATGTACGTGTCGAAGCGCGCGGACGCGAACCGCGGCGGCGGCACCATCTCGGCCACCAGGCGCTCGGCGGGCACACGGGGCTCGCGGGCGCAGAGGGATATGGGGGCCGTGGAGTCGGCTGCCGGACCAGAGGTAGGAGACACAGCACTCCAGGGTACGGGCTGCCGCGGGGCGCCCGGCGTCCACCTCCCGCCCCTGCCCGCGGCGTACGCCACACCGTGCGCGCCCCGTCGGACCTGTGCGCGCCCCGTGCCAGACTGCACGGCATGCGACGCCTGTTCCCCCTGACCGCCGAGTCCGCCTCCCCGGATCAGCTCGTGGACCACGAGTGGGGCCTCGACGAGCTGGCCGACGCCTACGCCTACCCGGAAGCGGCCGCACCGCCCGGGGAGCCCGCGGGCGCGGACGGCGCCCCGGCCGCGGCGGGCGGACCGGCGGAGGACGCGGAGCGGCCCGGCCGGGCCTGGTTGCGGGCCAACATGGTCTCCTCCGTGGACGGCGCCTCCTGGCACGACGGGCGCTCCCACCCGCTGTCCTCGGACGCCGACATGCGGATCTTCGGCGTGCTGCGCGGTCTGGCGGACGTCGTCGTGGCGGGCGCGGAGACCGTCCGCAAGGAGGGCTACCGCCCCGCCAGGGCCCGGGACGCGTTCGCCGCGCGCCGCGCGGAGCTCGGCCAGACGCCGGCCCCGGCGATCGCGGTGGTCAGCGCGAGCCTCGACCTCGACTACGGCCTGCCGCTCTTCACCGATCCGGTGACCCCCACACTCGTCCTCACCGGCGCCGCGGCCGTGGCCGAGCGCCCGGAGCGGGTGGAACGAGCCCGTGCCGCGGGGGCGGAGGTGGTCATCGCCGGGCACGCCGAGGGCGTCGAGCCGGAACTGGTGCTCGGGGTCCTGGCGGACCGCGGTCTGCGGCGGGTGCTGACCGAGGGGGGACCGCGGCTCCTCGGCCAGTTCGCGGCGGCCGGGGTGCTGGACGAACTCTGCTGCACGCTGGCTCCGGTCGTGGCGGCCGGTGAGGCGCCGCGGATCGTGGACGGTCCGCGGATCGCCGTGCCGAAACGATTCTGGCTGGTCTCCGTCCTCGAGGAGGAAGGTTTCCTCTTCACCCGTTACCGACGGGAACCCGCCGGGCGCGGGGCATCCGGGGGTCCGGATCGCGACGATGCGGCACCTGACATCTGACAATCACCGGAATATCCCCCTCCGCTTAGCCTCCGTTGGGCAGACTTGTAGCCGCGGTCCCCGTGGAAGCGCGGGGCAGGATGGTTTCTGTAGGGCCTGTGGCCCGGAATGAGGAAGGGCTCCCGTGTTCACCTCCGTACTCATGATCGAGAAGCCGCTGGTGCCCACCGATGTCGAGCTCATCACCACACTGCACGGAGAGGACCCGGTGTCCTTCGTGGTGCTCATGCAGCCCCACGGTGACCAGGACCGGCTGCTCAGAGCCCTGGACGACGTGGCCCTGGGCGAGCTGGACGAGGCGGTCCGCGAGGTCGGCCGGCCGGAGGGCGAGGACGCCCTTCCGCCCGCCGAGCGGGCCCTCGCGCACTCCCTGGAGGCGCTGCGCGCGGCCGGCGGCGAGGCCGTCGGGCAGATCGTCGAGGAGCACCCGCTGGACCTGCTGAAGAGCGTCGTGGAGCAGACGGGCGCGGACGAGGTGATCGTACTGACCGCGCCGCACCTGGTCGAGGAGTTCTTCCACCGGGACTGGACGTCCCGGGCCCGCCACAAGGTCGGAGTCCCGGTGCTCAAGCTGTACGCCCACACCGAATAGGCTGAGCGGACCGTTCCACCCCTGAAGCACCCAGGAGATACCCGCATGGCACCCGCCGTCCCGTCCGCCATGGACCGACCGCACTTCATCGGCATCGGCGGAGCCGGGATGTCGGGCATCGCGAAGATCCTCGCCATGCGCGGCGCCGCGGTCGCGGGCAGCGACGCGCGGGCCTCCGCGACCACCGAGGCCCTGCGCGCCCTCGGTGTGACCGTGCACCTCGGGCACGCCGCCGGCCATCTGGCCGAGGACGCCAGCTGCGTCGTCGTCTCCAGCGCGATCCGGCCCGACAACCCGGAGCTGGCGGCGGCGTCGGAGCGCGGCATCCCGGTGGTGCACCGCTCCGACGCGCTCGCCGCGCTCATGGAGGGCGACGAGCTGCGCCCGATCGCCGTCGCCGGCACGCACGGCAAGACCACCACCACCTCGATGCTCGCCGTCGCCCTCACCACCCTCGGCCTCGATCCCTCGTACGCCATCGGCGGCGACCTGGACGTGCCCGGCTCGAACGCCCTGCACGGCAGCGGCGAGATCTTCGTGGCCGAGGCGGACGAGAGCGACCGCAGCTTCCACAAGTACGCGCCCGAGGTCGCGATCATCCTCAACGTCGAGCTGGACCACCACGCCAACTACGCCTCGATGGAGGAGATCTACGAGTCCTTCCTGACCTTCGTCGGCCGGATCCGCCCCGGCGGCGTGCTCGTGGTCTCCGCCGACCACCCCGGAGCCCGCGAACTCACCGCCCGGCTCACCCGGGAGCCGGAGCCCGGCCGGGACCTGCGCGTCGTCACCTACGGCGAGGCCGACGACGCCGATGTGCGCATCGTCAAGATCAACCAGCGGGGCCTGGCCAGCGAGGTGACCGTGCTGGCCGACGGCCGGATGCTGACCTTCGCCGTCTCCGTCCCCGGCCGGCACTACGCGGGCAACGCCGTCGCCGCCCTGGCCGCGGGCACCGCGCTCGGCCTGCCGGTGCACAACCTCGCCTCCGCCCTCGGCTCGTACACGGGCGTCGGCCGCCGCCTCCAGCTCAAGGGCACCGCCGCCGGGGTCCAGGTCATCGACTCCTACGCGCACCACCCCACCGAGATCGCCGCCGACCTCGAGGCCATCCGGGGCGGCGCCGGTGACGGGCGGGTGCTGGTGGTGTTCCAGCCGCACCTCTTCAGCCGCACCCAGGAGCTGGGCATCGAGATGGGCCAGGCGCTGACCCTCGCCGACTCCGCCCTGGTGCTCGACATCTACCCGGCCCGCGAGGACCCGGTGCCGGGCGTCACCAGCGACCTGATCGTCGACGCGGCCACCGCCAAGGGCGCCGACGCGCGGGCCGTGCCCGGGAAGGACGAGATCCCGGAGCTGATCGCGGGAATGGCGAAGCCCGGGGATCTCGTTCTGACCATGGGGGCGGGAGACGTGACCGAACTGGGGCCGCGCATCCTGGCCCGCCTGGAGAGCTGAACCGTCCGGAGACCGACACGTCCGGACGCCCGGGCCGCGGCCCGGCCGGAAGAGCAGAGAGGTCCGCAGATGCCGTACGAGGTGGACAAGCCGGAAGACCAGTGGCGCGCGGAACTGTCGCCCGCGGAGTACGCCGTGCTCCGCGAGGCCGGGACCGAGCCCGCCCACACCGGCGAGTACACGAACACCAAGACGGCGGGTGTCTACTCCTGCCGCGCCTGCGGGGCGGAGCTGTTCCGCTCCGACACCAAGTTCGAGTCGCACTGCGGCTGGCCGTCCTTCTACGACCCGAAGGACACCGACGCGGTGGAACTCGTCGAGGACCGCTCGCACGGCATGGTCCGCACCGAGGTGCGGTGCGCCCGCTGCGGCTCCCACCTCGGCCACGTCTTCGAGGGCGAGGGCTATCCGACCCCGACCGACCAGCGCTACTGCATCAACAGCATCTCGCTGCGGCTGACCCCCGAAGAGAGCTGAGTCCGCAGAAGGCCGGCCCCCGAAGCTGAGTCCGAGAGGGCCGGCCCCCGAAGAGGGCTGACCTCCGAACGGGGCAACACTTCGGAACACTGCTGCTCCTGCCGGCCCGGCGGCTCCCGCCGGGCCGGTGGTGTGCCGGAACGGCCGTGCGCCGGGCCGGCCCGGCGCACGGCCTCACCGCTCGGCGGCGAGCACCGCCGCCGACTCGGGCGGCAGCCGCAGCACACCGTCCGCCCCCGGCGGCTCACAGTCGTCCCAGGCCGCCAGCAGCCGCGCGTACGGCGCGTCCAGCGGGACCTCGGCCGCGTCCGCGGCGTGCAGATTGACCACCGTCCGCAGCCCGCCCCGCGCCACGCACAGCCAGCGCCGCTCCCGGTCGTACCGCACCTCCGCCCCGCCGATCCCGGCACCGCCGGAGGCGGCACCGGCACCCGTCCCCGCCCCGCCCGGCCCCCGGCGGCGCAGCGCGATCAGCCGCCGGTGCCAGTCCAGCAGCCGGGAGTACGGCGCCCGCTCCGGCTCGGTCCAGTCCAGGCAGGAGCGCTCCCGGGTCGCCGGGTCCTGCGGGTCCGGGATGTCCTCCTCGGCCCAGCCGTGCGCGGCGAACTCGCGCCGCCTGCCGCGCCGGACCGCCTCGGCCAGCTCCGGGTCGGGATGGTCGGTGAAGTACTGCCACGGGGTGCGGGCGCCCCACTCCTCGCCCATGAAGAGCATCGGCGTGCACGGCGAGGTGAGCACCAGCGCCGCCGCGCAGGCCAGCAGCCCTGGGGAGAGGGCGGCCGACAACCGGTCGCCGAGGGCCCGGTTGCCGATCTGGTCGTGCGTCTGGGCGTACGCCAGCAGCCGGTGCGCCGGGGTGGTGTGCGGGTCGAGCGGCCTGCCGTGCGCGCGCCCGCGGAAGCTGGAGTAGCTGCCGTCGTGGAAGAAGCCGCCGGTGAGGGTCTTGGCGAGGGCGGCGAACGGGTCCCGCGCGAAGTCGGCGTAGTAGCCCTGGGATTCGCCGGTGAGCGCGGTGTGCAGGGCGTGGTGGAAGTCGTCGTTCCACTGGGCGTGGAGCCCGTGTCCGCCGGCCGCCCGGGGCGCGGTGGTGCGCGGGTCGTTCAGATCGGACTCGCCGATCAGGAAGAGCGGGCGGCCGGTGTGCTCGGCCAGGGTGTCCACGGCCGCGGACAGCTCGGCCAGGAAGTGCTGGGCGCGGGTGTCGTGCAGGGCGTGCACGGCGTCCAGCCGCAGCCCGTCCAGCCGGTAGTCCCGCAGCCAGGCCAGCGCGCTGCCGAGGAAGTGGGCGCGCACCTCGTCGGAGCCGGGGGCGTCCAGATTGACGGCCGAACCCCAGGGCGTGTGGTGGGTCTCGGTGAAGTACGGGCCGAACTCCAAGAGGTGGTTGCCCGACGGCCCCAGGTGGTTGTGGACGACGTCGAGAACGACACCCAGGCCGTGCGCGTGTGCCGTGTCGACAAAGCGCTTCAGGCCGTCGGGTCCGCCGTACGGCTCGTGTACGGACCAGAGGGCCACGCCGTCGTACCCCCAGCCGTGCCGTCCGGGGAAGGAGCACACGGGCATCAGCTCGACATGGGTGACGCCCAGCGCGGCCAGATGGCCCAGCCGCTGCGCCGCGGCGCCGAACGTGCCCTCCCGGGTGAACGTCCCGATGTGCAGCTCGTACAGGACGGCCCCGGGCAGCGCCCTGCCGTACCAGGGGTGGCGCCATTCGAAGAGTCCGTGGTCCACGACCGCGGCGAGCCCGTCCGGCCCGTCCGGCAGCCGCCGCGCCCTCGGATCGGCGCGTACGGGCCCGCCGTCCAGCGAGAAGCCGTAGCGGGTGCCGTCCGCGGCCGGGGCCTCGGCACGCCACCAGCCGTCCCGGTCCGGGTCGCGTTCCATGGCGGACACCAGGTCCCCGGCGCGCAGGGAGGCCTCGGCCGCCCCCGGCGCCCACACCTCGAACCTCACGGACGGCACCTCCCGGTCGTCGTGTCTGCTGCCGCTGCGCCTCCATGCTCCGCGATCCGGGCGCGGGCCGCAGCAGGGAGTGCCCGTGCCGCAGCCGGGCAGTTGCCCGGGTCCGGGGCCCCGGACGGCCGTGAGCCGGGGCGGCGCCCGGCCCGGCGGGGCGCCGGAACGACGGAACGCGGGCTGCGGGGTTCTCTCCCGCCCGGTAGGCGGCTACGCTTTGGGAGCGCTCCCATGCACCGAATCGAACCGAACCGCGGCCGCGCCGGCCCCCGGAGGGACGGACGGAGGCTCTGCGGTTTCCCACCCAGTCCGCGGTCACGCGAGGAGCCTTCACGATGATGCCTGGACCGCTCTCCCGGTACCGCCGCGCCACCGGCGGAAGCCCACGCCGCCGCTCCGGTCCCGCCCTGCTGGCCGCGCTCGCCCTCGCCGTGGGGTTGTGCGCCGCCACCGGCGGCCGGTCGGAAGCCGCCGCCGGTGGCGCGGCCCGGGTGGACAACCCCTACGCGGGCGCCCAGGTGTACGTGAATCCGGAGTGGTCGGCGAAAGCCGCCGCCGAGCCGGGCGGTGAGGCCGTCTCCGGCCGGCCGACCGCCGTCTGGCTGGACAGCAGGGCGTCGATCGACGGCGCGGACGGCACGATGGGCCTCCGGGACCACCTCGACGCGGCGCTCGAACAGGACGCCGACCTGGTCCAGTTGGTGCTGCACAGCATCCCGGGGCGCGACTGCGACCGGCTGATGAGCTTCGGCGAGCTGGCCCCCGGTGACATCGACGGGTACCGCGCGAAGTTCCTCGAACCGATCACCACGGTTCTCGCCGAGCCAGCCTACGCCGGGCTGCGGATCGTCACCGTGGTCGAGCCCAGCTCCCTGCAACTCCTCGTCACCCACACCGCGCCTCGGGCGGTCTCCACCCCCCTCTGCGACGAGATGCGGGCCAACGGCAACTACGTGTCCGGCGTGAGCCACGCCCTGGCCGAACTGGGCGCGCTGCCGAACGTCTACAGCTATCTGGACATCGGCCACCACGCGGAGCTGGGCTGGGAGGACACCTTGAGCCCGGTCGCGGAGGTGCTGCTGGAGGCCGCCACCCTGGAGGGCACGGTCGCCGATGTCCACGGCATCGTCGCCAACGTCGCCGACTACTCCGTCCTGCACGAGCCGCACATCGACATCGACGACACCGTCAGGGGCGTCGGCGTGCACCAGTCCAGATGGATCGACTGGAACGACTACGTGGACGAGGTGCCCTACGCGCTCGCGTTCCGCGACGAGCTGGTCCGGCTGGGCTTCGACGAGGGCCTCGGTGTGCTGGTCGACACCTCGCGCAACGGCTGGGGCGGCCCCGGCCGGCCCGCCGGCCCCGGACCGCTGACGACGGTCGACGAGTATGTGGACGGTGGCCGACTCGACCGCCGGCTCTCCCCCGCGAACTGGTGCAACCAGGAGAACTCGGGGCTCGGCGAGCGGCCGGCCGCCGCCCCCGAGCCGGGCATCGACGCGTACGTCTGGGTCAAGCCCCCCGGCGAGTCGGACGGCGCCAGCGGGTCGAACGGCGGGTGGGAGTACGACCGGATGTGTGACCCGCTGTACAACGGCCACCCGGGCAGCGGCCACCGGCCCACCGGCGCGCTGCCGGACGCGCCGGCCTACCAGGAGTGGTTCCCGGAGCACTTCCGGCAGCTCCTGGCGAACGCCTGGCCGCCGCTCTGACGGGCTTGGCGCGGCGGGGAGCAGGGGGCGGACCCCCGCCCCCTGCTCCCAGCGGCCGCCGGGAGCAGGGGCGGGAGCACGCGCCGCCGTACGGTCAGCCGGACGCCGCCGTCCCCGACTGCGGCGGGACGAGACAGACCCGCTCCGAGACCACCGGGTAACCGGCGCGGGTGAAGGCGGCCGCCATCGGGAAGTTCCCCTGGTCGGTCGCGGCCGCGATCCGCTCGGCGCCCTCGGCCGCGAGCTTGTGCGTGCACTCGGCCAGCAGGTCGTACGCGTAGCCGTTGCCGCGCTGCTCCGGCAGCACGCCGATGAAGCCCACGCAGGGACCGGACGGGTTGTGTGCGGGGACATGGATGCCGGCGGTCTCGCCCCCGGGTGTGTACGCCAGCTGCAACCACGAGCGCGGCGACGGGCACCAGTGGAAGAAGTCCAGCTCCTCCTGCGCCGCCGCCTCCGGCCCCTGTGTTTCCGCGACGCGCCGCTGGTGCGCGTCCAGGCTGCCCTCGACGATGCGGCGCAGCACGTCCAGGACGACCGCGTCGTCCGGCTCTTCGCGGAACTCCAGCCGGCCGGGCCGCTCCGGCAGCCCGCGGCCCGGCGTCCACTCGTAACGGAACCGTTCCACGAGCGGCAGCAGCCCGGCGGCCGTGGCCGCGTCGATCCGGCGCCGGCCCGCGGCGAGGGCGTCGGGCCGGTCGAGCCAGCCGGGCGGGAGGGTCAGCTCGTACTCGGCGTTCAGCGGCGCGCCGCGCAGGAGTTCGGCGCCCGCCTCGTCCTCGCCCTCGGCGAAGTCGAACCAGTCGAGGACGACCGGGTCCGTGTCGCCGGCCTGGCCCCACCAGGCGGCGCGGGCCACCACCGTGTCGTCGCGCAGGGCGACCCAGGTCCACTCCGGGCGGTACTCGCCGCCCTCGTGCACGGGCCGGTAGACGTGGCCCATGGAGGCGCGGCCGACGAGGGGGACGTCGGGGTGGGAGAAGGTGTTGAAGAGGTGCGTGTCGCGCTCGGTGAGCGCGCGAATGACCAGGTCGGTCATGGGTTTCCGGTCCTTCCGGGAGGCTGTCGCGCTCCCGGGCGGCGGACGGTTCAGCCGCGGGACGACGCCCGCAGAGCGGGACGGGAGCGCAGGATCTTCTGGTCCACGGCTCTCGCCTCCTTCCTCTGCCGGTCGGGCGTCGGGAGGACGTTAACCCGCGGGCGCCCGGGGTGTCCACGCAATTACCGGA
>NZ_WHPN01000186.1 GCF_009735685.1 Streptomyces lycii
GCCGGCGCCTGGATGGGCGCGCTGTTCGCGGGCAGCCGCGCCGGGCAGTCCGCGGAGCCGGAGGACACCGCCCGCCCCGGCCCGCCGCCGGGCGCCGACCCGTCCGTTCCCGCACCCCGCCTCCCGGCGGCCCCCGGCCCCGCCCCCCACTCCCCCGAACCGCGCTCGGACTCCGGAACGCCCGATCATCCCGAAGGACAGATGTGACGATGCATCAGGCCAACAACACGGCGAACCGTGACTGGATGGTGGCCGACGTGGCCTCCGTGTCCGGCGTACGGCATGTGGTCGTCCTCAGCGCCGACGGACTGCTGATGGCCCGTTCGGAGGGGACGGGCCGGGACAGCGCCGACCGGCTGTCCGCCGCCTGCTCCGGGCTGCAGTCCCTCGCCAAGGGGCTGGGCAGGGAGTTCGGCAGCGACAGCAAGGCCGTCATACAACAGATGGTGGAGTTCGACGGCGGTTTCCTCTTCATGGTGGCCGCCGGCCAGGGCTCCTATCTGGCCGTGGTGACGAGTTCGGCGGTCGACCCGCAGCTGATCGCGCAGCAGATGCGGGTCCAGGTGAACCGGATCGGCAGCCATCTCACCAGCCCGCCGAGGCAAGGCGTCATGCCGTGACCGGGCCCCGCGGGGCGGCACCGGCCGACTACCAGGACACGCCGCTGCGGCCCTACGTCCTCACCGGCGGCCGGGCGCGTCCGAGCCGCAACACCATCGCGCTGGACACGCTGCTGGTCGCCACCGGGCCCGCCTCGGACCTGCCGGTGTCCGCCAGCAGACAGGAGCGCGCGCTGCTGCGGATGTGCACCCGGCTGCTGTCGCTGGCGGAGGCCGCCGCACACCTGGAGCTGCCCGTGAGCGTGGTGTCCGTGCTCGCCTCCGACCTGGTCGACGCCGGCCGCCTCACCGCCCGTACCAGCATCCCGCCCGCCGCCCGCCCCGACCAGGACCTGCTCCAGGAGGTGCTCGATGGTCTCCGGAAGCTCCGCTGAGGACCACCGCTATCTGCCCGACAGTGTGGAACAGGCGGTGAAACTCCTCGTCGTCGGTGCCTTCGGGGTCGGCAAGACGACTCTGATCGGCTCGGTCAGCGAGATCGCCCCGCTGCGCACGGAGGAGACGATGACCGCGGCGAGCATAGGCGTCGACGACCTCGCCGGGCTGGCCGCGAAGACCACGACGACCGTGGCGATGGACTTCGGCCGGGTCACCCTCAATCCCCGTCTCGCGCTCTACCTGTTCGGCACCCCGGGACAGCGGCGGTTCTGGGACCTGTGGGAAGGGCTGGCCGAGGGGGCGCTCGGGGTCCTCGTCATAGTCGACACCAGGCGGCTGGAGGACAGCTTCGAGGTGCTGGAGCAACTCGAGCTGCGCGGGCTGCCGTTCGCGGTGGCCGTCAACCACTTCCCCGACACGCCCCGCCACCACACCGTCGAGAACCTCCGCCAGGCGCTGGACCTGCTGGAGGAGACGCCGGTCGTGATGTGCGACGCGCGGCAGCGGCGCGCGTCGCTCGACGCCCTGATCACCCTCGTGGAGTACGTCATGCGCTCCGCCGAATCCGCCCAGGAGGTGCCCGTATGACCGCCCCCGCCGTCCCGCCGGGCTGCCCGGTCCGCCCGACGGACACCCACGGGCTCACCCCGCTGTCCGCCACCACCGGCCCCGACCCGGCCCGCGTGCACCAGGAGCTGCGCGAGACCTGGGGCAGCGTCGCCCGGGTCGAGCTGGAGCCCGGGGTGCCGGCCTGGCTGGTGCTCGGCTACCGCGAACTCCTCACGGTGACCCGCCAGGAGAAGACCTACTCCCGCGACGCCCGCAACTGGCGCGACCTGGCCGAGGGCGCCGTCCCGCCCGGCTCCGCGCTGCTGCCGATGATGGCCCACCGGGACAACGTCATCGGCTACGACGGCCCCGAGCACCAGCGGCTGCGGCGGCCCCTGGTCGACGGCATGGCCGGGACCGACCAGCGCCGCCTGCGCCGCTCGGTCGAAGCGGTGTGCGCGGGGCTGCTGGAGTCCTTCACCGGCCGCGGCACCGCCGACCTGGTGGGCGAATACGCCCGGGTGGTGCCGCTGCTGGCGATCGGCGGCCTGTTCGGCCTGGACCGCTCCGAGGGGCACGAGCTGCTGCGCTCCCTCGCCGCGCTGTTCAGCGGCCCGAACGCCTCCCGGGCGGGCAGCCGCCGCTTCGAGGACATCCTCACCGGCATCCTCCGGGAGCGCCGGGCGGCTCCGGAGTCCGATCTGACCTCGGCCTTCCTCGCCCACCCCGATCTGCGGGGGGATTCCGAGATCCTGCAGTCCATGGTCGTCATGATCTCCGCGGGGAACGAGACGACCACCAGCTGGATCGCCAACACCCTGCGGCTGATGCTGACCGACCGCCGGTTCCGCGGCCGGCTCCGCGGCGGGCGGCTCGGTGAGGACGAGGCGCTGGACGAGGTGCTGTGGCAGGACCCGCCGATGGCCAACTTCCCGGCCCGTTACGCGCTGCACGACACGGAGCTGGGCGGCCGCGCCATCCGGCGCGGCGACTGCCTGGTGCTCGGGCTGGCGGCGGCCAACGCCGATCCGGCGGTCCGCCCCGCCGATCCGTACGACATGCTGGGCAACCGGGCGCACCTCGCCTTCTCCGCCGGGCCGCACGCCTGCCCGGCCCGGGTTCCGGCCCGGCTCATCACCCGGACCGCCGTGGAGATCGCCCTGCGCGGGCTGCCGGACGTCACGCTGGACGTTCCCGCGGCGGAACTCCCGTGGCGCCCCTCCCCCTGGACGCACTGCCCGGCCTCGCTGCCCGTGCGCTTCACCCCGCTGCCCGCAGCTGCGGCGGCGCCCGGCGGAGGCCCGTGACCGCGCCTCCGCGGCGAGTGACGGCAACGAGGCGGTGCGACGTCCCGTCCGCACCCGCCCCCGACGTGGGCCGCCGCCCCGCCCCC
>NZ_WHPN01000187.1 GCF_009735685.1 Streptomyces lycii
CCCGGACGGGCGGACCCGCCGGGGCCGCCCGGACCGGCCGCCCCGGGTCAGCTCACGTGGTGCTCGACGCAGATCTGCTCGATCCGGTGCGCGAGTTCCAGGTCGAGTTCGGTGATCTTCCCGCCGACGCTGTGGGTGTTCACCGAGACCTTCAGCTTGTTGTAGCTCAGCGTCAGATCGGCGTGGTGGTTGAGCGTCTCCTGGACCCGGGCGATCTGGGCGACCGTCGCCGCGGCGGACAGGTGGCCCTCGAAGGTGTACGTCCGTTCCAGCCGGTCGCCGGGCGCGCTCCAGCCCGGCAGCTCGGCGAGCGCGTTGTCGATCTCCTGGCGCGAGAGCGGTTCCGGTGCCATGTCGTACTGCCTCCGTCCAGCGGTTCGGCCGCGGGGTTCCGGGCCGTGTTTCCGACGTGTTCCACGTATTCCGGCGTGTTCCGGCGTGTTCCCGCTCCCAGCCTGCCAGTCCCGGCGGCCGCGGGCGGCATGACGCGCCCCGGGGTGGTGCTGGACCCCCGGCCGACAGGGGGGCGGGCCCCAGCACCGGGAGACCGGCGGACCGGTTGGGATCAGGAGGCCGCGGGCCCTCATACTCACCCCATGACGACAAGCATCGACGTCCCGGCCTCCGCCGGGCGCACCGGGCAGGCCGCCGGTCCGCGGGACGGCAGCGACTTCGCCCGGCTGGCCAGGCGGATAACCGACGCCGGTCTGCTGGAGCGCCGCCCCCGGTACTACACAATCCGGCTGTCTCTGGTGGCCAGTGCCTTCCTCGCCGGGTGGGCGGCTTTCGCCGTGCTGGGCGACTCGTGGTGGCAACTCGCCGTCGCGGGCTTCCTGGCCATGGTCTTCGGCCAGACAGCGCTGATCACCCACGACCTCGCGCACCGGCAGATCTTCCGCTCCCGCCGCGCGAGCGAGGTGGGCGGCCGGCTGTTCGGCAATCTCGGCATCGGGATGAGCTACGGCTGGTGGATGAACAAGCACACCCGGCACCACGCCAACCCCAACCACGAGGAGCTGGACCCGGACGTCTCGCCGGACATCCTGGTCTGGTCGCGGGACCAGGCCCGGGCGAGCCGGGGCCTGCCGCGCTTCATCGGCCGGTGGCAGGCGTACCTCTTCTTCCCGCTGCTGACCCTGGAGGGCTTCAACCTGCACGTGTCGAGCGTGCGGGCGCTGCGTGCCCCGTCGATGAAGCGCCGGGGCCTGGAGGCGGCCCTGCTGTTCACGCATCTCGCCGTCTATCTCGGCGCGCTCTTCCTCGTGCTGTCCCCGGGCAAGGCCGTGGCCTTCCTCTTCGTCCACCAGGCCGTGTTCGGTGTCTATCTGGGCTGCACCTTCGCGCCCAACCACAAGGGCATGCCCACCTTCACCGGCGACGACCGGCCCGACTTCCTGCGCCGCCAGGTGCTGACCTCCCGCAACGTCCGCGGCGGCCGGGCCACCGACCTGCTGCTCGGCGGCCTCAACTACCAGATAGAGCACCATCTCTTCCCCAGCATGCCCACCCCGCATCTGCGCCGCGCCCGGCTCCTCGTCCGCGACTACTGCGCCGAGCTGGACATCCCGTACCACGAGACGGGACTGCTGGCCTCCTACCGTGAGGCGCTGAGTCATCTGCACGCCGTGGGCGCGCCGCTGCGGCGGTGACCCGGCCGGGCCCGGCCGGGTCACCCGGCGCGCCGCTCCGGTTCGCCGGCCGGGCCGTCCGCCGCCACCGGGACCTGCGGGCCGTCGGCCTCGTCCAGCCAGCGCCGCAGCACCCGGTGCACCTCCTCGGCGCCGGTGAGCGTGTCGCTCACCGCGCCGGGGGGCGACAGTTCGGCGGGCCACAGCAGGAACGGGTGGTCCTGGCAGCCGCCGAGGCCGCCGTGCGAGCCGATCTGCGGCTCGAACGCGTGCACCTCGCCGGTGTGCGGGTCGTACCGGGAGTTGACCATGATGTCCGCCGCGTGCGGGAAGCCCGCGGTGCGCCGGACGAGGTCCGCCGCGGCGGGCCCGAACGGGGCCAGCGGGTCCTCGCCGACCACCACGCCCCGGTCCAGCCGGTGCTCGGCGCCGTCCCGTCCCAGCACCACCGGCCCGTGCTCCTCGCTGCGCACCAGCACGAAACCGATGCCGGGATGGTCGGCGAGCGTGTGCAGCAGCCCGGGCCAGCGCCGGTCGATCTCCTCCATGGGTACCCGGCCGGGCAGCGCCGGGAAGCTGATCAGCCCGAGGTTGCCGGAGCCCAGCACGACGGGTTCGGGTCCCGGGCCGCCGCGGCGGCGGCGCGCCCCCCGCTGCTTCTCCGCCTCCTCCGGCCGGTGCAGCGCCGCGCGGGCCACGGCGCGCGCCTCGGCGCCGCCCGGTCCGCTCTCGGCCCGCCGCCCGGACGGGATCCGGCGGGCGCCGGACGTGCCGCGGACACCGGCCCGCACCAGTTCCTCCAGCGTCAGTCCGTAGGCGTCGGCGAAGGGGCGGCCCGGGCTCTGGCCGTGGTCGGAGAGCAGCACGATGCGGTACTCGCGGGGCGCGAGCCGGGCCGCCTTCGCGATCAGCCGGATGCTGCGGTCGAGCCGGCCGAGGACCTGCTGGGCGTCGCTGCTGTGCGGGCCGGAGTGGTGGGCCACCTCGTCGTACGCCACCAGGTCGGCGTAGACGACGGTGCGCCCGGCGAGCATGTCGCCGATGACCGCGGCCACGACCACGTCCCGTTCGACGACGGTCGCGAAGGCGCGGATGAACGGGTAGAGCCCGCCGCGCTTGACCCGCGGCTGGTCGCCGCGCGCCCGGGCCCGGACCGCCTGGGTGATCTCGCGGAACACCTCGGCGACGTACGACATGGCGGTACGGGTCGCGTTGGCGGGGTCGGAGAAGTACGCGAAGTAGCCCGCGCGGGACCGGGTTCCGCGCTCCCGCCGGGCGGCGACGGACAGCACGAGCGCGAGCTGCTGCGCGCCGCCGCTGAACAGGTTGCCGCGGCTGGCGCCGTCGCGGGTGAGCAGCCCGCCGTGGCCGGTGCGCTCGACCGCCCGGCGCTGGAGTTCGGCGACGCCGGCGGGCGAACTGCACACCATGACGCGGCCGGTCTCCTTCTCGTACCAGCGGAAGGCGGGCACGTCGAAGTTGGTGCCGTGCAGGATGCCCAGCTGGCTGGCGCCGGTCTGGCTGGACCAGTCGGCGCGCCACCGGGTCAGCCGGTGGGTGCCCTCGGCGCACCAGGAGGCCACGGTCTCCATCACCGGCGGCAGCACCCGGCCGGTGCCCGGCACGTTCCGCGGCCGCAGGGCCTCGCTCAGCACGTCGTGGCCCACGCCGTCGAGCTGGAGGAACAGCGTGCCCGGCCGGCCGTTCCACCGGCCCGGCTCCGACCTCAGCCGTCTTCGCCGGCGGCGGGTGGCGAGCCGGTACAGCCGCCGCCGGTACGCCCCGTCGTCGCGCACCGCCAGGGCCGTGCTGGTCGCGGAGGCGACGGCGGACATGACGGCGGCGACCAGCACCGCCGTCTCGGGCGGCATCTCGCTGGTGTCGTCCGCGACCAGCTTGAGGGCGGCCAGCAGCATCGTGCCGTTGAGGAAGAACACCAGCAGGCCGCACACCAGCGCCGGTACGAGCAGCAGGGCGCGCACCAGCAGCGGCCACACCAGCGCGCTGAGCAGACCGAACGCCCCGGCGCCGAAGGCCGCCGTGCGGGCGATGGTGGTGGGGCTGTCGCCGTCGGGCGACTGGATGCGGAAGTCCGGCAGGGCACCCGCGAGCACGAGCATCGTCAGGGTGCCCGCCGCCCACACCACGAGCATCCGGAACACGGCGCCGCCCGCCGCCCGCCACGCGCTTCCCACCACGCCGTTCCCACCTCGTCCGTCCACCCTGGCCCGCGGTACGGGCAGGGCTCCAGCCTGTCACAGCGGGGGCCGGCGGCCGGGCAGGCGGGTCGGGGCGCGGGAGGCACCGGGGGTGCGGACGGCGCGCGCGGCGGGTTCGCGGGTCAGCGCGCGCGGAGTTCCGCGACGATCCGCGCGACGGCCGGGACGGGCACGCCGTGCCGCTCGGCGGCGCGCAGCACGGAGCCGCCGATCGCGTCCAGCTCCAGCGGCCGGCCCGCCTCGGCGTCGCGCTGCATGGAGGACTTCGTCCCGGCCGGGGCCTCGTCGGCGAAGCCGAGCACCCGCTGCGGGTCGACGGCGGCGCCCTCGGCGCGCGCGACGGCCGTGATCTCGTCGAGCAGCGCGGTCAGTTCCGCGCGCCGCTCGGTCCGTACGGTGCCGATGGGGGCCGCGTACCGGGTGGTGAGCAGCGCCATCGGGGCGAGGAAGGCCAGCTTGTCCCAGAGCATCGCGGCCTCGTCGTCCCGGACTGCGGCGCCCAGGCCGGCGTCCTTCAGCAGCGCGGCGACCCGCTCGACGCGCTCCCGGGGCACCGCTCCGGCGGCCAGTTCCACTCCGGCGAACGGGCTGGTGTGCTCGATGCGGCCGGGCGCCACCCGGGTGGACTCGATCCGGATCACGGCAGCCGCGACCTGCTCGCGCGGATAGCGGGCGCGCAGCGGCGCGAGATGGTCGAGGCCGTTGAGCAGCGGCACGACGAGGCCGTGGCCGAGCCTGTCGGCGGGGACCCGGTCGAGGGCTGCGCCGAGCGCCGTCTCCTTGACGGCGACCAGGCACAGGTCGACCGGCCCGGGCAGTTCACCGGCCGCGTCGACCTCCGCCCGGAAGTCGCCGAACCGCTCGCTGCGGACCCGGATGCCGTCCGTGCGCAGGGCCTCGGCCGTGCCGGGACCGGCCAGGCAGAGCACGCGGTGCCCGGCGCGGGCGAGCAGCGCGGCCGTGAGCCCGCCGACGCCTCCGGGGCCGAGCACGGCCACCGTCCAGGGCTTCTCCGCCGCGGCGGGGGTCTCCGGCACCGCCGAAGGGCTTTCCGCCGCCGAGGGGTTCCCCGGCTCCGGGGGCTTCCCCGTCGCCGCCGGACGGTTCTCCGCCGAGGGGTTACCCGTCTCCGAGGGCTGCTGTGTCACCGTCACCACTCCTCCCGCCACGGCCGGGGCTCTCTCCGCCGCGCGGCCTCACCGTACCGATCACCGGTGCCGGGCGTCATCGGCGGACCTGCGGGAAGACTTCCGCGCACGGACACGGCGCGCGGGGCGTCCGTCCCGGCCGGGCGTTACGCTCGGCCGGTGAGGGGCGGCCCCGGCCGCGCGGAGCAGGGAGGTGGCGGCGCATGTCGGTGGAGATCACCTGGTGGGGTCATGCCACCGCGACGGTCGCCGACTCCGGGGTCCGGGTGCTCACCGACCCGTTGTTCGCCCAGCGGCTGGCGCATCTGCGGCGGCGCCGCGGGGCGGTGCCACCGCCCGAGGCGGCGGTCGCCGACGTCGCGCTGGTCTCGCACCTGCACGCCGACCATCTGCACCCGCGCTCGCTGGCCCGGCTCTCCCCCGGCACCCGGCTGCTCGTGCCGCGCGGTGCGCAGCGCGCCGTGCCGGGGCTGCGCAGGCTGGCGGCCGGGGGGATGCGGGTCACCGAGATGGAGCCCGGTGACGAGGCCGAGGTCGGCGCGGTCACGATCCGGGCCGTGCCCGCGGCGCACGACGGGCGGCGGCTGCCGTTCGGTCCGCACCGCTCCCCCGCGCTCGGCTATCTGGTGCGGGGCGGGTCGACGACGTACTTCGCCGGGGACACCGGGCTGTTCGACGGCATGGCCGAGGCGGTCGGCCCGTGCGACGTGGCGCTGCTGCCGGTCGGCGGCTGGGGTCCGTATCTGGGCAGCGGGCACCTGGACGCGGTCCGGGCGGCGCGGGCGCTGGCCCGGCTCGGGCCGCGCTGCGCGGTGCCGGTGCACTACGGCACGTACTGGCCGATCGGGATGGACCCGGTGCGGCCGCACGAGTTCCACGCTCCGGGCGACGAGTTCGTCCGGCACGCGGCACGGCTCGCGCCGGAGGTGACGGTGCACCTGCTGGGGCACGGGCAGAGTGTGCGCGCGGAGGCCGCGCGGTGACCTTACTGGCCGGCGGGCACGCCATGGGCGGCCCGATGGGGGACGTGCTGGGATCGGTGACACCGGAGATGACGCAGCAGGCGGTCGGCCCCTCGCTGTTCCTGCTGGTGGTGCTGGGCTCGCTGGTGCCGGTGGTGCCGACGGGCGCGGTGGTGAGTTCGGCGGCGGTGGTGGCCTTTCACCAGGGTTCTCCCGTCGCGCTGCTGATGGTGTTTCTCGTGGCGTCGCTGGCCGCCTTCATCGGCGACATGACCCTGTACTGGCTCGGCCGGCGCGGCGTGCGGTCCGGCAGCGGCTCGCGCTGGCTGGAGCGGCTGCGGGACCGGGCGGCACCCGACCGGCTGGAGGCCGCGCGGGAGCGGCTCGCGCGGCACGAGGTGGCGGTGCTGGTGGTGTCCCGGCTGCTCCCGGCGGGCCGGATCCCGGTGATGCTGGCGTGCCTGCTGTCGGAGATGCCGGTACGGCGTTTCGTACGGGGCGACCTGCCGGCCTGTCTGGCGTGGACGGTCACGTACCAGCTGATCGGCATCGCGGGCGGCTCGCTGTTCCCCGAGCCCTGGGAGGGCGTGCTGGCGGCGGTCGGGCTGACGCTGGCCGTGAGCGCGGCGCCCTCCGCCTGGCGCCGGGTGCGCCGCGCGGCGCACAGCGGGACGGAGAGCTGAGCCGGGGCGGAAACCGGGGCGGGGGTGCGAGGCCGGGGCCCGGGGAACGAGCAGACGCGGCATCCGGGCGGTGATCCGGAACGGGCCGGTCAACAGGCGCACCAAGTCTGCCGCCGGCAGGCCGCCGGCCTGCCACCGCAGGGCGTACGAGCAGCGCGACACCGCCGGACGCCGACCGCCCGAAGCAGTGGCGCGGTGTCACCACCCGCCGGGGGAAGACCGCGGCGACCCGCCCGGCCGGGCTTCACCTCCCCGGCGTCTCCCTCCGGTCCGCCCGATGCCCCCGGGACATCGGTCAGCCCCAGATGAGCGGGTCGAGATGGAGGCAGAAGCGCAGGCGGTCGTGGTCGAGGGCGGTGCCGTACCTCTCGGCGAAGGCCGTGTCCGCGCCCCGGGCCTGCTCCTCGTCCGTCCATGTCTCCCGCGCATTGGCGAGCAGCAGTGCCAGGTCGGAGCAGCGGTCGGCCAGTCCGAGGCGGCCCAGGTCGATGAAGCCCGAGACGTCCAGGGTCCTCGGATCGAGGACGATGTTGGGCAGGCACAGGTCTCCGTGGCGGACGACCGTGTCGGCGGCTTCCTGCTCCCGCCGCCGTGGGACCTGCCGGGTGAGGCGGTCCAGCAGCTCCGCGGGGGGCGTGTGCTGCTGCTCGACGGGGAGGAACCCGGGGTTGACGGCGCCACGCGCCACGACGTCGCGCGCCACGGCGACCATGGCGTCCACACCCCGGCGGAACGGGCACCGCGACACGGGCACCTCGTGCAGCCGGCGGACCGCGTCCGCGATCCGTCCCCAGGCAACCCGCAGGTCCTCGGCGGGCACCTGATCAGCGGGTACGCCGGAGACAGTACTCGTCACCAGACGGCCGCCGGTGCCACCGGACCGCCAGTCGAGCACTCGGGGACCGGGGACACCCTGATCGCTCAGCCATGCGCCCCGGTCGCGTTCGGCCTCCAGGTCGGCCGCGTCCCCGGCGGGCACGCACTTGGCATGGCGAGTGGCGTCCGCGCTGCGGAAGACGGCCGCTCCCGACTCGCCCCCGGTGACAGGCAACCAGTCGCCGTCGTCCACGCCGAGCGTCAGCCGGCCACGGATGCGGACAGCACCCGGGACGCGCCGATGGGCAGGTCCCACAGCCTCTCGCGGGGGAGCCCCGCGGCCTCCCAGGCGGCCCGTACCCGGGTGAGCGGCTCCAGCGGCGGTTCGGCGGAGAGCAGGAACGTCCCCCAGTGCATCGGCGCCATCCGGTGCGCGCCGAGGTCCAGGCAGGCCCGGACGGCCTCCTCCGGATCGGTGTGCACGGGGCGCAGCAGCGCGGGCGGGTCGTACGCCCCGATCGGCAGCAGGGTCAGGTCGATCCCCGGGCAGCGGTCCCCGATCTCCGTGAACCAGTGGCCGTAGCCGGTGTCGCCCGCGAAGTGGACCCGCTGCCCGCCGGGGCCGGTCAGGATCCAGCCGCCCCACAGCGAGCGGCAGGTGTCGGTCAGGGTGCGCCTGCTCCAGTGGTGGGCGGGAACGAAGTCGAAGCGGACGGTTCCGCCCTCGGGCGCGGGCAGTTCCACCGCTTCCCACCAGTCGAGTTCCGTGACCCGGGTGAACCCGCGGCGGCGGCACCAGGCGCCCAGCCCGGCCGGTACGAGCAGGTGGGTGTCGCGCGGCAGCCGCTTCAGCGTGGGCGCGTCGAGGTGGTCGTAGTGGTTGTGGCTGATGACGACCGCGTCGACGGGCGGCAGCGTCTCCCACGGGACGCCGACGGGCGTCACCCGGGCCGGGGTGCCGAGGATGCGGCGTGACCAGACCGGGTCGGTGAGCACGGTGAGGCCGCCGGTCCGCAGCACCCAGCTGGCGTGGCCGGCCCAGGTCACCGCCGTCTCCCCCGGGCCCGGTTCCGGCAGCGGGCCGGGGGCCACGGGCAGCCGGTGCAGGTCGCGCAGCGCCTCGGCGGCCGGGCGCACGGTGCCCTCGCGGGCCATCCGGGACAGTCCGCGCAGCCCCGGAAGCGGCGCGGTGAGCCGGTCCGCGAAGGACGGGGGCCAGAGGCGGATCTCGCCCGGGGGACGCGGCTCGGCGGCCGGGAGGGTC
>NZ_WHPN01000188.1 GCF_009735685.1 Streptomyces lycii
TCGGCGTGGGCCGCGTCGCGGCAGGGGCGGGAACGGCCGCCGTTCGGCGGGAACGGCGCCGCTCAGGGTGCCGTCTTCGCCGTCTCCCGCTCCGGCTCCGGCCCCCGCCCGGTGCCGGCGTCCACGGCGGCCCGGCCGGTGCCGCGGCCGCGGCCGCGCAGGACGGCCCAGCCGATGACGAGCAGCACGGCCCAGCCCGCGCCCACGTACAGCGACACCCGGGCGTCGCCGTCCAGTGCAATCAGCACCGTCACGAAGCCCAGGAACAGCAGCGCGATCCAGCTGCACAGGCTGCCGCCCGGGGCCGGGAAGGACGAGGCGGGGAGCCGGCCGGCGACGACCGCGGCGCGGTAGCGGATGTGGCTGATGAGGATCATCGCCCAGGTCCAGATGCCGGCGGCGGTGGCGACCGAGGTGACGTAGAGGAACGCCTTCTCCGGGACGACGTAGTTGAGGACGACGCCGATGCCCATCAGGGTGGCGGAGAGGGTGATGCCCGCGGCCGGGGTGCGCCGGGCGTTGAGCCTGCCGAGCGCCCTGGGGGCCTCCGCGTTGGCGGCCAGGTCGCGCAACATCCGGCCGGTGGAGTACATGCCGGAGTTGCACGACGAGAGGGCGGCGGTGAGCACGACGAAGTTGACGATGCCCGCGGCGAGCGGGATGCCGATCTTGCTGAACGCGTGCACGAAGGGGCTCTCGCCCGCGGAGAACTCGGTCCATTCGACCACCGCGAGGATCACGCTCAGCGCACCGACGTAGAAGATCACGATCCGCCAGGGCAGGGTGTTGATGGCCTTGGGGAGGGTCTTCTCCGGGTTCTCGCTCTCGCCCGCGGTGACGCCGACGAGTTCGACGGCGAGGTAGGCGAACATCACGCCCTGGAGGGTCATCAGGCTGGAGCCGATGCCGTTCGGGAAGATCCCGTCGTGCTGCCAGAGGTTGCCGACCGCGGCGGTGTCGCCCGCGTCCGAGAAGCCGAGGGTGAGCACGCCCAGGCCGATGACGATCATGCCGATGATCGCGGTGACCTTGACCATCGAGAACCAGAACTCGACCTCGCCGAAGATCTTCACCGAGATCAGGTTGACCCCGAACAGCACCACCAGGAAGACCAGGGCGCTGACCCACTGCGGGATCGCCGGGAACCAGAAGTGGATGTAGATGGCCGCGGCCGTGAGTTCGGCCATGCCGGTCACGATCCACATCAGCCAGTACGTCCAGCCGGTGACGAAGCCGAAGAACGGGCCGAGGAACTCGCGGGCGTACTCCGCGAAGCTGCCGGACACCGGCCGGTAGAGCAGGAGTTCGCCGAGCCCCCGCATGATGAAGAAGATGACCAGCCCGGCCAGGGCGTACATCAGGATGATGCTGGGACCGGCCTTGGCGATGTTCGCCCCGGCGCCCATGAAGAGGCCGACGCCGATGGCGCCGCCGATGGCGATCATCTGGACCTGGCGGCTGCCCAGCCCTCGCTGATAGCCCTCCTCGGATGCTTCGTCCCCATGGCCGTCGTCGTGCCGCGCGACCTGCGCTGAGGTCATGGTGGTGCGCCTTTCTCCACGACCGGTCCGGCCTGTGGCCGGGACCGGATTCCGATCCCCCCGGATGATGGAGTCACGCCGGCGATCGGCCTGGCGCCACCGGCCGGGACATGGGTGGCGTCCCGGCAGGTGATCGTGAAGATTTACCACGGCCGGACGCCGGAAACGGGCAGGCAAACGTGCCCCGACTCACAGACAAAAGGGGACAAACGCTTGGCGGGTGCGCATAGGTCACCACCTCGGCGCCGGGATCGTTATCCGGTTTTTAATGTCCGTTGAGCGAACACTGAGGAAACGGGACCCGGGGAGATCCGGGGAGATCCGGGAAGACTCCGGCGAGGCTCCATGGGGAAGTCCGGGAAACGCCGACGGACAGCCGGAACGGACAGCGGAACCGGACAGCAGGACCGGACAGCAGGACCGGACACCGGAACCGGACAGCGGAACCGGACAGCGGAACCGAGCAGCCGAGCGGGCCGGCCCGGCGGAACACCCCGCCGGGCCGGCCCCGCGGACGGTCAGGGCAGCAGCGTCTCGACGAGCGACTCCTGGAGACCGCCGAGCCAGAGGTACGCCATCACCATCGGCTTCCGGGGGTCGGAGTCCGGCAGCTGGTACAGCTCGTCGCTCTCGTCCTCCGTGACCTCCAGCCGGGCCCCGATGGCCAGCCGCAGGTCGTTGAGGGTGCCGAGCCAGCGGCGGGCGCCGTCGGCGTCGACCTGGAGCACGGCGCCCGGGCCGCCCGCGGCGGTCAGTTCGTCCAGCGAACGGACGACGGCGAGGGCGTCCTCGCGCTTCCGGGTCCGCAGATCGGACTCGGTGTACCGGCGGAACTCGGCGGAGTACGTCCGCGCCTCTTCCTCCTCCCGGGCGCTCAGCTTCCGTCCGGGGCCGCCGTAGGCGTCCGGGAAGAGCCGGGCGAGCGCGGGATCGGAGGGCGGCTCGGTCGGCCCCTCGGCGAACATCGCGTCCAGTGCCTCCAGCGGATCGTGGTCGCCGCCGTCCGCCGGCTCGTCTCCGGGCCCGACCAGCTCCAGCAACTGGACGGCCAGGCTCCGCAGGATGGAGATCTCGACCTCGTCCAGCGCGACGGCGGCGCCGCCGCCCGGCACGGCCTCGAAGCCCGTCATCAGCGGTCCTGCTGGAGCGTCGCCCACAGGCCGTAGCCGTGCATGGCCTGGACGTCCCGCTCCATCTCCTCGCGGGTGCCGCTGGAGACGATGGCGCGGCCCTTGTGGTGCACGTCGAGCATCAGTTTGTTGGCCTTGTCCTTCGAATAGCCGAAGTACGCCTGGAAGACGTAGGTCACATAGCTCATGAGGTTCACCGGGTCGTTGTGCACGACCGTGACCCAGGGGACGTCGGGCTCGGGCACCTCCGCCGGGGCACCGCTCGACTCCGTCTGCTCGATCTCCATGGGTGCGACACTCACGCGTCCCATGCTGCCACCAGGGGTGGCCCGGCGCACAAACGGCCCGCTCGGCGGCTCGGCGCGGCACCGCGATCCCCGGCGGGGCAGAAATCGTCAAACTGACGAAATGGGGGTAGCATCATCGTCATGAACACTGCGGACCTGGGGCTGCCGGTGGCCGTGCCGTCGACCGCTCTCTTCACCGACCACTACGAGCTGACGATGCTGCAAGCCGCGCTGCGGGCGGGCACCGCCGACCGCCGCTCGGTCTTCGAGGTCTTCACCCGCCGCCTCCCCGAGGGCCGCCGCTACGGCGTCGTCGCGGGCACCGGCCGGGTGCTCGACGCCGTGGAGAACTTCCGCTTCGGCGCCGACGAGCTGGACTTCCTGCGCCGCCAGGGCGTCGTCGACGAGCCCACCCTGGCCTGGCTCGCCGACTTCCGCTTCCGCGGCGACATCCACGGCTACCCGGAGGGCGAGGTGTACTTCCCGGGCTCGCCGATCCTCCGTGTCGAGGGCAGCTTCGCCGAGGCCGTGCTGCTGGAGACGGTCGTGCTGTCGATCCTCAACCACGACTCGGCCGTGGCCGCCGCCGCCTCCCGGATGTCGGTGGCCGCCGGGGACCGCCCGCTGATGGAGATGGGTGCCCGCCGCACCCACGAGCTGGCCGCCGTCGCCGCCTCCCGCGCGGCGTACGTCGGCGGCTTCTCCTCCACCTCCGAACTGGCCGCCGGATTCCGCTACGGCATCCCGACCATCGGCACCAGCGCGCACTCCTTCACCCTGCTGCACGACAGCGAACGCGACGCCTTCACCGCCCAGGTGGACTCCCTGGGCCGCGGCACGACCCTGCTCGTCGACACCTACGACGTCACCGAGGCGGTGCGGCTCGCCGTCGAGACCGCCGGGCCGGAGCTGGGCGCCGTCCGGATCGATTCCGGGGACCTGCTGCTGATGGCGCACCGGGTACGGGCCCAGCTGGACGAGCTGGGCGCGACCCGGACCAGGATCGTGGTGACCAGCGACCTGGACGAGTACGCCATCGCCTCGCTCGCGGCGGCGCCGGTCGACGCGTACGGGGTCGGCACCCGGCTCGTCACCGGCAGCGGCCACCCGACCGCCTCGATGGTCTACAAGCTCGTGGCCCGGGCCGAGTCCCCGGACCCGGCGGCGCCGCTGGTCCCGGTGGCGAAGAAGTCGCTGGGCGGCAAGACGTCGATCGGCGGCCGGAAGTGGGCCGCGCGGCGGCTCGACGAGCAGGGCGTGCCGGAGGCGGAGGTCGTCGGCACCGGGGAGGTCCCGGCGGAGCTGAGCGGGGAGCTGCTCCAGGTCCCGCTGGTGCGCGGTGGCGAGATCCTCGGCCGGGAGCCGCTGGACACGGTGCGCGACCGGCACCTCGCGGCCCGGAGCCGGCTGCCGCTGTCGGCGATGCAGCTCAGCCGCGGCGAGGCGGTACTGCCCACCGAGTACGTGTAGCCGGGCCGGCCTCCGGGTACGCCGACCACGCGCCCGGGGGCCGCCCGGCACGGGCGCGGAGACCCCCACTCGCGCCCGTCCCCCCGAGTCGCTACCCTCGGTCACAGGGCTCGGCCCGTGGCCACCGGACGGGGTCCCGCCGTCCCGATCAGCCGAAAGGCCCGCGTCATGCACCGTGCACTCATCGTCGTCGACGTGCAGAACGACTTCTGCGAGGGCGGCAGTCTCGGGGTCACCGGCGGCGCCGACGTCGCCGCCGCGATCACCGACCTGGTGGCGGACGCGACAGCCGGATACCGGCACGTCGTCGCCACCCGGGACCACCACATCAACCCGGGCGACCACTTCTCGGACTCCCCGGACTACGAGCACTCCTGGCCGGTCCACTGCGTCGCGGGCACCGAGGGCAGCGGCTTCCACCCGAACTTCGCCCCCGCCATCGCCTCCGGCTCGATCGACACCGTGTTCAGCAAGGGCGCGTACGCGGCCGCCTACAGCGGCTTCGAGGGCACCGACGAGCGCGGGGTGCCGCTCGCCGAGTGGCTGAAGGCCCGGGAGGTCACCGAGGTCGACGTCGTCGGCATCGCCACCGACCACTGCGTACGGGCCACCGCCCTGGACTCCGCCCGCGAGGGCTTCACCACCCGGGTGCTGCTGGACCTGACGGCCGGTGTCTCGCCGGTCACCACCGAGCGGGCGCTGGAGGAACTGCGCGAGGCGGGCGTCGAGCTGAGCGGCAAGCCGCTCGTCGTCTGACCTGAGCGGCGAACCTGCCGCCGCCCGGCCCGAACGGCGAGCCTGCCGTGATCCGGCCCGAACGGCGAACCTGCCCGCCCGGCCCGCGGGGCCGTACCGGCCCCTGGTGGCCCCGTACCGGCCCCCGGTGGCCCCGTACCGGCCCCTGGGCACTCCCTGCCGCGCCTCAGCCGGGCTGGACGGCCGTCCGGGCGGCGGGCGTCCGGGAAGGCCGGAGCAGGGCCGCGATGGGGTGCCAGGGCTCCGTGTCGTCGTCCGGGACCGAGCGCCACACCAGCCCCTCCGGGTGGTGCAGCACGGCGGTGATCTCGTCCGGCGTCGGCGGATGGGCGTTGCCCCGCAGATAGACGGCGCGCAGCCCGCGGTTCCGCAGCCGGGTCAGTGCCCGGGAGCGGTTCGCGGCGTGCACGAGCACCCGGACCCGCCCCGCTCCGCCCGTGCCCTCCGCCCCGAGGTCCGGGACCACGCCCCTGACCGCGGGCCGGGGCAGGGACAGGGCGACGACGACGCTGCCGCCCGGGAGCTTGGTGAATCCTCCGCCGGTCATACTCCTCCGCGCCTCTCGATGCCGGGTGTGAAGCCTGGCCCGTTTCCTGGTGTGAGGCCCGGTGTCAATAAGGGCCGCACCCGTGCATCTAAACGCCTAACGGCCGCCGCCCGCTAGGGGGCGGCGGCCGCTAAGGCTCTGACCTGCTGTGATGCTCGCTACTTCGCCGAGGGACCCACCTTGACGATCATGTTCGAGCCGCTCGGGGCGTCGTACAGGATCGAGATCTTGGTGTTGGTGTCAGGAACCTTCACACCACCGGTGGGGTTGGACTCGTACCAGTACGTACCCTTGTGGTCGTCGAAGACCCGCTTGCCCGGCTTCGGGGCGACCTTGGCCGGCTCACCGTCCTGGTGGAGGGTGAAGCCCTCGCTGCGGTACCAGCTGAAGGGCGAGTCGTAGGCCTGGATGCGGTTGCGCATCAGGCTGCCGTCCGCCCACTTCTCCGGCTCCGCGTTCGCGTCCACCGGGAGGATCAGACCCTCGCCGGGGTGCTCGCCGACGTTGTTGTCGGCCTGCGAGGTGTCCCAGAGCCAGAGCAGCAGCCCGTTCTGGTACGGGAAGTGCTCCACCCAGTTGGGCCGCGTCCCCGACCAGCCGAAGTTGTACGGGCCGGTCTCGAGCGTCCTGTCGTAGCTGACGTACTGCCGGTTCTCGGCGATGTAGTACTGCGGGTACTCCTTGGTGAACGACTCGCCGATCCGCGAGAAGCCCTCCGTCGTCCAGCCGTTGTCGTCGCCCTCGGCGTCGTCGGTGACCAGCGCCTCGCCGTCCGCGACGACGGAGATCGCGTCGGCCGCGAAGCCCTTCATCGCCAGACCGCCGTCGGTCTGGTAGCGGAAGCGCAGGTCGATCTGCTGCCCGGCGTACTCGTCCAGGGAGTAGACCAGGTCCTTGTACGCGCCGGAGGAGCCGTGCAGCGCCGGCTTGTCGCCGCCGTCGCGCGGGATGGCCTTGCCGTCGGCGGTGCCGTCGACCGGCGTCCAGTTGGCGCCGCCGTCCGTGGAGACCTCGGCGTAGAGGTAGTCGTAGTTCTCCTCGATGTCCCACCAGCCCTTGAGCTCCAGGGACGCCGCCGACTTGCCGGTCAGGTCCACCGGCCGGGAGAGCGTGTTCTTCAGGTCGTTGCCCATGCCGCTCCACCACTGCTTCTCGCCCTGGGCGGGCGCGACGATCGTGGTGGTCTTCTCCTTGGCGGGCAGCTCGACCACGAGGGCCTGCTTGTCCTTGGTGTTGTACTCGGCGACACCCAGCTTGTGCGTGGACGACGTCGCGGCCTTGGCCGTGTCGTAGTCGAGCCAGCCCAGCTGGAGCTTGTCCCAGGCGGTCATGTCGCCCGGCATGTCACCGATGGCCTCCTCGCCCTCGCCCAGCCAGGAGCCGGAGGACATCAGGGACCAGAACGCGACGGAGGACTCGCCGGTGCCGGAGGTGTCGTAGAGGTCCGGCAGGCCGAGGTCGTGGCCGTACTCGTGGGCGAAGACCCCGAGTCCGCCGTTCTCCGGCTGGATGGTGTAGTCGCCGACCCAGATGCCGGTGTCACCGATCTCGGTGCCGCCCGCCTTGTTCTCCTCGGGCCCGGTCCGGCCGGCGTCGACGCCGTACGCGTACCAGCGGTGCGCCCAGATGGCGTCCTCGCCCTCGGCTCCGCCGCCCGCGGACTCGTCCTCGCCGGCGTGCACGACCTGGAAGTGGTCGATGTAGCCGTCGGGCTCGTTGAAGTCGCCGTCGCCGTCGAAGTCGTAGCGGTCCCACTTGTCGTACTCGGCGAGCTGCGCCTTGATCTCGGCGTCCGACCTGCCGGCCGCCTTCTGCTGCTCCGACCAGGCCGTCACGCCGTCGCGGACCGCGTCCCAGACGTTGGCGCAGTTGCTGTCGCCGCAGTAGTTCGAGCCGTAACGGGCCTCGTTGTACTCGACCTTGACCCAGTCGGAGACCTCACCGTCGACCGAGTAGCGCCCCGAGGACTGCTTCTCGTAGTACTTCTTGAGGGACTCCTTGTCCTTGTCCTCGGAGAAGTACAGGTCCTGGTAGTGCTGCCGGTCGAAGTCGGCCTGCCACTCGGTGCTGTTGTCCTCGCCGCGGTCCGGCTCCGCTATCTCGTTGTGCTGCGGGCCGGGCGTACCGCCGTACTTCGGAGCGGGCGGCTCGGGGCCGTCGCCGTCCGGGTCGTACATCGTGGTGTCGTCGACCTTGTCGCCGAACTCGACCAGGATGGTGAAGATCTTGTCCGTCTTCTCGCGGGCCAGCTCGACGTACTTCGAGCGGCCCAGCTTGACGACGCTGGACCCCTCGCTCTTCTTGGCCTTCACGTCTCCCGAAAGCACCTGCTGGAGCGCGGCCTTGCGCTGCTCCTTCTGCTGCTTGCTGAAGGGGCCTTCGAGGTCGTGCTCCACATGGCCCTTGGCCGGCGCCGGATCACGGCGTTCGATCCCGGCGGTGGATCGGTCGTCCTCCGCGTCCGCGGCGACGGCCGGCAGAGCGGTCGCCCCCATCGCGGCGACGACGACGGCCAGGGCGGCGGATCTGGCGGCCCTCCGTTGGCTGTTCACTTGGCGCTGTCCTCCCGGGTGTTCCCCAGTGCTGCCTCTTCCGGGGGCATTGCACCGGAGTCCCGACAGAAAAGACAGATCTTGACTTGAACACGCCACGGGTGTACCCAGTCCGGGAACCCCGCTCCGGTAATCGGACATGCCACCCAACCCCGAACAGGCGCGCGCATCTCGCCCATTGGAAGGGCGTATGACTCCGTGCGCCCCCTGTGCAACAGCACTGTGGGTTAGGTCATGCTTACCTCCAGTTCCGCTCGGGCAAACAGCACCGTAGAGTCCGTATCAGGCACGAACGCTGCGTTTCTCCCGGGGTCAGGCACCCGCGGCCGGCACCGCGGCCCCGGGACAGCACACGAACCGACATCCCCCGAACACTGTCCCGAGGACGGAAATCGCCATGCCGCGTCCGACTGCCGCACAACTTGCCTACGGTTCCGCCACCGTCGTCCTGTCGACCCTGGCCATGCTGCTGATGTCCGAGACCCGCTCGGTGCTCGGCATCGTGTCGATCAGCCTGGCGGGGCTCGCGCTCGGCCTCTTCGTCGCGGTCACGGTCCCGGCGCCCCGCGCCGCCCGGCGGCCCGGCGTCGCGCAGACCGCGCCCGGTTCCGGCGCCCGCGGTGCCGCCGCCGCCCGGCCCGCCGAGGTCGTCCGCGCCGAGGCGTTCAGCGGCCGGGCCGCCCGCCCGCGCGCTCGTGCCGGAGTCGGCTCGGGGATCGGAGAGCACTCCGGGCACCGCTGACCGGAAGCCGTACGCATCCCGCGCCGTGCCAGGGGGACACGGCGGGGATGCCGGCATCCGTCAATCCGCGGAGACCACCACGGTCTTCGCGGCCTTGTCGTGCAGGCACTGCTGGTACGGCTTGTCCCAGGTGCAGAACAGCACATTGACGAGCCAGAAGACGAAGCCGCAGCAGGGCACGAGCTGCGGCAGCGAGTACGTCGCCGCCCGGAACCAGCCCGGGCGGCCCGCCGGGACCGCGCCGTTCTCCAGCATCGCGACCCGGATCCTCATCAGCTTCTTGCCGACGGTCTGCCCGGACGCCGAGAGCATCAGCCCCTCGTACACGAAGTACGCCAGCAGCACGACGAGTTGCACGACGCCCGACCGCCCGGCGTCGTCGGCCCTGGTGACGTCGTAGCCGCCGACCACCAGGGTCATCAGGACGCCGACGGGGATGCCGATCAGCAGGCTGTCGATGATCCGGGCCAGCAGCCGCCGGCCGCGGTTCGCCAGCGGGGGCATCCCCGCCAGCGGATCCGTTCCGCCGTACGGGCCGCCCCGGGGACCGCCGCCGTACGGATCGCCGGCGCCGCCGTAGGGGTCGCCGGGCCGCCCGTACGGGCCGCCCGCGCCGCCGTAGGGGTCGTCGTACGGGCTGCCGCCGGGGACACCGCCGTACGGACCGCCCGCGCCGCGGCCGCCGGGGGGCTCGTGGGGGCCGCCG
>NZ_WHPN01000189.1 GCF_009735685.1 Streptomyces lycii
CGCGAGCACGGCCGCCGCCGACCACAGCGCCGCCACGCCGAGCCCGGTCCACGCCCCCGGCGCGCCCGACGGGGTCTGCTCCATCATCTGCAGGCCGGCCGTGCCGGGAAGGTGGCGCACCCAGCCGTTGTCGGTGCCCAGCACCGGGCCGGCCAGCACCAGCAGCGGTACCAGTACGGAGAACGCGCCGACCGTGCTCCGCAGCAGCGCGGTGACGCCCGCCGCCAGGAGAGCCACCAGCGCGAGGCAGGCGGCGCACCCGAACACGGCGCGCAGCACCGCGGGTTCGCCGAGCCCCGCCCGGTCCCCGGCCGCCAGCACGGCCTGTCCGCCCAGGAAGGAGGCGAACCCGGTGACCAGGCCCAGGACAAGGGTGAGAGCGCCGACGACCGCCAGCTTGGCGGCGTAGAAGCGGCCCCGGTCCGGCACCGCTGTCAGGGAGACTCGGACCGCGCCGTTCCGGTACTCCGCTCCGACGGCCAGGACGCCGAAGCAGACGGCGGCGAGCTGCCCGGCCGCGTAGCCGGTGAAGGAGAACAGCACGGGATCGAAGCCCGTGGCCCGGGCGGCGGTCCGGCCGTCCGGGGCGCCCGCGAGGAGGGTGACGCCGACGGTGACGGCGAGCACGGAGCAGAGCGCGGCGAGGAGCGGGCGCAGTGAACGGATCTTGGTCCACTCGGAGTGCAGGAGCGCGGTGAACGGCACGGTTCAGCCCTTCTCTTCGATCGGCGCGGGTGCCGGCGTCGGGGCCTGTCCGGGACGCGGCGTCCCGGTCGGTGCGGGTGCCGGCGGCCCGGTGGGTGCGGACGGCGGCGTCCCGGTCGTTACGGACGGCGGCGTCCCGGTCCGGGCGGAGAACGGCGCGGCGCCGGCCGTCAGCCGGAGGTAGGCGTCCTCCAGCGAGGCGTGGCCGCCGACGAAGTCCGCCATGGGGGCGTCGGCCAGCAGCCGTCCGCGGCCCAGGACGACGAGGTGGTCCGCGGCCAGCGCCGTCTCCGTCATCAGATGGCTGGAGACGAGGACGGTGCGGCCCTCCCCGGCCAGCCGCCGCATCAGGCCGCGGATCCACACGATGCCCTCCGGATCGAGCCCGTTGGCGGGTTCGTCGAGGATCAGCACCGGCGGATCGCCGAGCAGCGCGGCCGCGACGCCCAGCCGCTGCCGCATGCCCAGGGAGAAGGTCCGGATCCGGTGCCGTGCGACGCTCTCCAGACCCGACTCGGCCAGCACCTCCGTCACGCGCGCGGCGGGGATCCGGTTGCTGTGCGCCAGGATCAGCAGATGGTCGCGGGCGGTACGTCCGCCGTGCGCCGCGGCGGCGTCGAGCAGCGCTCCGGCGTGCCGCAGCGGCGCGTCCAGCGACCGGTACGGCCGTCCGCCGAGCGTCGCGCCGCCGGACGTCGGCCGGTCCAGGCCCAGCACGACGCGCAGCGTCGTCGACTTGCCCGCGCCGTTGGGCCCGAGGAAACCGGTGACACGGCCGGGCAGCACGCGGAAGCTGACGCCGTCCACGGCCCGCGTGCCGCCGTAGTCCTTCGTCAGATCGTGTACGTCGATGGAGGTCATGCCACCGACCCTCGCCTCCGGGGCGGCCGCGGGGCCTCCCCCGCAGGCGGGTTGGGCCTCCCCCGCGCGGGGGAGCACACCGCCGCGCCCTGCTGCGACGATGACGGCATGCCCGCGCTCCTCAGCCCGCTGACCCGTACGGTCACATACACCCGGTGGCTGCATCTGCTGTCCGGTGCCGTCTTCGTCGCCGTGTGCTCCATGGTCTATCCCGGCTTCGAGGGCTCGGGGCCGGTGTACTGGATCGAGCTGATGCTGTCGCCCGTGCCGGTGCTGCTGCTCGCGGCAGCGGTGCCGGGGGTGCGCCTGGCCGAAGGACTCCAGGCCCGGTTGCTGCTGGTCCCCGGTCAACTCGTCCGGCACGAACGGGAAGACCTCCGGTCGGGGATCGCGGTGGCGCGCGCGGCGTCCTGGCGGGACCGCCGTCGGACCGCCCTGTGGCTCGTGCTGCGTGCCGAGGCCGGACTGGCCGTCGCGCTGCTGTCCGTACAGGCGCCGGCCCTGACCTTCTCGCTGCTGGCGGCCGCGTCGGGCACCGCCCCGGACGACGAACTGCCACTGGCTCCGGCCGGGCACCACTGGTCGTACGCGCTGCTCGCCCCCCTCCCGCTGCTCGTGCTCGCGGCCGTGGTGGTGGGCGGGGGCGCCGCCATGACCGCCGCCGCCCGGCGGCTCCTCGGGCCGTCCCCGGCGGAGAAACTGGCCGCGCTGGAGGAGCGCACCGAGCGGCTGCTGGAGCACAACCGGCTGGCGCGGGAGCTGCACGACTCCATCGGGCACGCCCTGACGGTCTCCGTGGTGCAGGCGGGCGCGGCGCGCGCCGCGGGTTCCCCGGAATTCACCGACCGGGCGCTGGACGCGATCGAGGACACCGGGCGGCGGGCCCTGGAGGACCTGGAGCGGGTGCTGCGGCTGCTGCGCGAGGGCGGCGACGGCAGGGCCGCGGACCGGCCGAAGGTGGCCGACGCGGGCCGGCTGGTGGAGTCCGCGCGGGCGTCGGGCGCCGAGGTGGACGTGGAGTTGTCGGGGCCGGTGACCGAGGTGCCGGGCCCGGTGTCCCGGGAGGGGTACCGGATCGTGCAGGAGGCGCTGACGAACGCCCTGCGGCACGCGGGCCCGCGGGTGCGCGTGAGCGTGCGGATCGCCTACGACCGGGCGGCGCTGGAACTCGACGTCCGCAACCCGGTGCCGGAAGGGGCCCGGACGGCGGCGGACGGCGGGCGCGGTCTGTGCGGCATCCGGGAGCGTGCCGTGCTGCTCGGCGGTACGGCGCACACCGGTCCGTACGACGGCGGCTGGCGGGTGCACGCCCTGCTGCCGGCCGAGCGGCCGGGCCCGTGACCGCCCGGCCCCGGCCTAGGCTGAGCGCGTGGCCGAACACCTGACCGTCCTCCTCGTCGACGACGAACCGCTCGTGCGCGCGGGCCTGCGCGCCGTGCTCGAGGCGCAGCCGGACATCGAGGTGACCGGTGAGGCGGGCGACGGGGCCGCGGTGCTGCCGCTGGTGCGCGGTCTGCGCCCGGACGTGGTCGCCATGGATGTGCGGATGCCGCTGATGGACGGCATCGAGGCGACGCGGCTGGTGCTGCGCTCCGTTCCCGACCCGCCCCGGATCCTCGTGATCACGACCTTCGAGAACGACGCGTACGTCTACGACGCCCTGCGCGCCGGAGCCGACGGTTTCCTCCTGAAGCGTGCCCGGCCCGCCGAGATCGTGCACGCCGTGCGGGTGGTGGCGTCCGGCGAGTCGCTGCTGTTCCCCGCCGCCCTGCGCTCCCTCGCCGCCTCGTACGGAAACGACCGGGCGCGTGCGGCGGTGGCACGGGCGGGTCTCACCGGCCGGGAGGGCGAGGTGCTGCGGCTGATGGCCCGGGGTCTGTCGAACGCGGAGATCGCGGCGGAGCTGCTGCTCGGCACGGAGACGGTGAAGTCCCATGTGAGCGCGGTGCTGGCGAAGCTGGGCGCCCGGGACCGCACCCAGGCGGTGATCGCCGCCTATGAGTCCGGTTTCGTCACCCCGGGCTGACGGTGCCCGGCGCCTGAGAGCCCGCCGCGGATCCCGCGGACGGCAGAGCGGCTGCCGTGCCGGCGGCCTCGCCCCGTGCTTTCCGGAGGAACGCGGGAACGACCGCACGGGCCACCGGCTGCCGCCCGGCCGAACCGCGGGAAGACCCGCCCGCCCGGCCGGATCGCGGGACGGCGACCGGGAGTCCGAGGACGAGGACGACGGCGGGAGCGCCGGGTGCGCGAGACCCGGCCGGCTCCAGGCGCGTGCAGGTGCGTGCGGGCGCGTGTCGGCCCCCCGGACGCAACCGCCGGACCCGGGCCCGCCCGGGCGCGCCGCCCGCCCGGCCGCCTCGGTGGTCCCGGACGCTCCGGCTGCGGCTATCATCCGGGCCACACGGACAGTGAGGAGGTCGCGTTGGGGCGGCTCACCGGCGGGGACCCGTCCCTGCTGCGACGCATCAACTCCGCGGTGGTGCTCCAGGCGCTCCGCGACAGTCGTGACGGGCCCGGTGCGGAGGCGCCCACCCTGACGGACCTCGTCCGGCTGACGGGCTTGTCGCGGCCCACGGTCGAGGGCGTCGTGGAAGGGCTGATCGCGGCGGGGCTCGTGCTCGCCGCCGAGCCCGGGGAGGGCGGGACGCGCCGGCAGGGCCGCCCGGCCAGGCGGTTCCGCTTCCGCGCCGAGGCCGGGCATCTGCTGGGCGTCGAGATCGGCTCGCACCGGGTCGCGGCCCTGCTGTCGGATCTGCGGGGCGGAATGCTCGGTTCGACCGTGCGGGCGGTGCCGGAGTCGGCGTCGGCCGACGAGCGGCTGGAACAGGTCCGGGCCGTGGTGCCGGAGCTGCTGCGGGCGGCGGGCGTGACCCGCGGGTCGCTGCGGGCCGTGGGCGTCGGGTCGCCGGGCATCGTGGAGGCCGACGGGACCGTACGGCTGTGCACGGCGCTCCCCGGCTGGACCGGGCTTCCGCTGGCCCAGCGGCTGCGGCGGTCCTTCCGCTGTCCGGTGCTGGTGGAGAACGACGCCAACGCCGCGGCGGTCGCCGAGCACTGGAAGGGCGCCGGGGTCGGCTGCGACGACCTGGCGGTGGTGCTGGCCGGGCTGAGCCCCGGGGCGGGCTCGCTCATCGGCGGCCGGCTGCACCGCGGGTACGGCGGCGCGGCCGGGGAGATCGGGGCGCTGCACCTGCTGGGCCGCGAGGCCACGCCCGAGGAGACGCTGTCGACGCCGGGCCAGCCGCTCCACCCCCTCGACGACGCGGCCGTGGCCCGGGTGTTCGAGCGGGCACGCGGCGGTGACGCGCGGGCCCGGGAGGCGGTGGAGCGGTTCGTCCGGCGGCTGGTGCACGACGTGGCCGCGCTGGTGCTGGCGCTGGACCCGGAACTGGTCGTGGTCGGCGGCTGGGCGGCGGGCATGGACAGCGTCCTCGTACCGCTGCGCGAGGAACTGGCCCGCTACTGTCTGCGCCCGCCCCGGGTGGAGCTGTCGGTGCTCGGCGACGCGGCGGTGGCGACGGGTGCGCTGCGGCTGGCGCTGGACCATGTCGAGGAGCAGTTGTTCGCGGTCGAGGGCAGGGTCACGGCCCGCCGCTGAGCGCCGGGGCGCAGCACGGCGGGGCACGGCGCAGCACGGTGGGGCGCAGCACGGTGGGGCACGGCACAGCACGGGGGGCACAGCACGGTGGGGCACAGCACGGTGGGGCACAGCACGGCGGGACTGAGAGCGGCCGCGCCGCCCGCCGCACCCGCGCCCGGCCGTGCCGGACGCCGGTGCGGGTCTGTGCGAGACGGTACGGCGCGGCGCGGACGTTCTCAGGACACGTCGGCGTACGGGCGGCGGCGCCGCGCGTCCCGCAGTGCCGTCCCCCACCACTCGAGCTGGTCGAGGAGCGTCTTCGCCGCCGCCTCGGCGCCCTCCGGCTCCTTCAGCGTGCCGTCATCGGCGAAGAGTTCGTAGTAGCGGGGGAAGGTCACGCAGTCGCGGACGGTGCTCGCGTGCAGTTCGCCGAGGACCTGGCGCAGTTGCTCGATCGCGAGGACTCCGCCGCTGCCGCCGCCGCTGTAGCCGACGAAACCGACCGGTTTCGCCCGCCACTCGGACCAGTGCCAGTCGATCGCCGCCTTCAGCGAGGCGGGGAAGCTGCGGTTGTACTCCGGCGTCACCACCACGAACGCGTCCGCCGCCGCGATCCGCCGGGTCAGGCCGGCCATGGCGGCGGGCCGCGGCATGTCCGGTTCGACGGCCGGCGGAACGGGCGGCAGGGCCGCCGGCAGCGGAGTGTCGGCGAGGTCGGCGACACTCACGCGGAATCCGCCGTGCCGCTCGGCCTGTTCGGTGAACCACCGGGCGGCCACGGGCCCGAAGCGGCCCTCCCGGACACTGCCGACGATCACTGCGAGGTCGAGGGTTTCCCCGGGCATGGTGGACTCCTTGTCACGGTGTCGGACGGCTCCGGTCGGTCCCGGGCCGCTCCCCCAACCTGCCGGTGCGGTCCCGGGCCGGAAAGGCCGCGCCGGGACTGGTAGTGCCGGGGCCACGATGCCGCCGCGCCGCTGCTGTTACGTTCTGACGGTGAGAGACAACGAGCTGGGCCGGTTCCTGCGGGCGCGCCGGGAAGCGGTCCCTCCCGCCGCGGCCGGACTGGCCACCGGGCCCCGGCGCCGCACGCCGGGCCTGCGCCGCTCCGAACTCGCCACTCTCGCGGGCGTCAGCGTCGAATACGTGACCCGGCTGGAACAGGGCCGGGACCGCCGGCCGTCGCCCCAGGTGCTGTCCGCGCTGGCCGGGGTGCTTCGCCTGTCCCCGAGTGAACGGGTCCATCTGTACCGGCTCGGCAAGGCGGCCGAGGGCGGGTTCACCTGCGCGGGCGGCGCGGCACCGGTCCGTACGGTCCGTGCCACCGTGCGCGTGCTCCTGGAACGGCTGGAGCCGGCTCCGGCCGTGCTGGTCAACGGGCTGGGCGAACTCCTGCTCCGGACCGCGGGTTACGAGCGGCTGGCCGGGCCCGTCGGCCTGCTCGACGGCAGCCCGCCGAGTCTCGTCCGGTACGTCTTCACCGACGCCCGGGCGCGTACGGCCTACCCGGACTGGGACCGGGTCGCCGACGCCGAGGTCGCCGCGCTCAAGCAGGGCCCCGGCCGGGCGGATCCGCACATCGCCGCGCTGCTCGACGAACTGACCGTCACCGCGGGACCGGCCTTCACCGAGCGTCTGGAGACGGTGTCGGGTCTCGCACCGGCCAACGGCGTGACTCGGCTGCTGCATCCGGAGGCGGGCGAGCTGCGGCTGGCGTACGAGACGCTGGAACTGCCGGTGGACGACGACGCGCGTCTCGTCGTCCAACTGCCCGCCGACGAGGCGACAGCCGCCGCTCTGGACCGGCTCGACGGGAAGCGGCCGGGCACCCTGCGCGCCGTCCCCGGCTGACCGGGCCTGCCGGCCGGCCGGGGACCCGGTGAGCCGCTGCGGACGGTTCCGGTTCAGCCGTTGCGCACGACGCGCCACCGGTTGTCGGCGGTGCCGTCGTCGGCGTCCTGGACCGCGAACGCGCCGACAGCCGCCGAATCGCTCTCGATGCCGAGGAGCTTGCCGCTGTTCCCGTTGCGGATCTTGTACGTGCCGTCTCCCTGGTCGAGCAGGGTCCACCGCTGGTCGGCGGTGCCGTTGTCCGACCACTGCAGGACGTGCGCGTCGTCCGCCGTGGACATGTCGCGCACGCCGAGCACCTTGCCGCTGTTGGCGTTGCGGAACTTGACCGCGTCCCCGACGGTGACCATCACCCAGTCGTGGTCCGCGGTCCCCGAGTCCTCCCACTGCAGGGCGCGTCCGCCGTCGGCCGTGGACATGTCCTGGATGCCCAGCACCAGTCCGCTGCCGGCGTTGACGAGGCGGACCGTGGAGTCGCCGCCGCCCCGGCCGTCGACATCCCAGTAGACGGTGTAGTTGTGGCCGTGCGCGTCGTAGAACGGGCCCAGGCCGACGGTGGAGCCGTCGGCGGTGGCGGTGAAGGCGAGGGAGTCGTCGCCGGTCCGGGTGACCGAGGAGGTGTCCAGCACCGGGAGGGCGCCGAGCGAGGTGTCGCCGTAGTCGCCCGACAGCACCACCGGGCCGTAGGTGACCGCGGCGACGCCGGCGTCGTCGTTGGCGGCCCGTACGACGACGCGCATGGGCAGGCGGACGGTGACCGTGTCGCCGGACGTCCAGGAGCGGTTGAGGGTGGCGTAGCTGCCGGGCGTGGTGGTGATGTCCTGCGCCTCGCCGTTGACGCTGACGGTCGCCCCCTCCGTCCAGCCCGGGATGCGGACGCGCAGCGACCAGGTGCCGCCGGCGTCGCCGGTGACCCGCAGCGTCGTGGTGTCGCCGACGGGGTACGACGTGGTCTGGGTGACCTTGATGCCGCGCTGCGACCAGTCGAGCTCCGAGGGCACGAACAGGTTCACGATCAGCGTGGTGTCGTCGTGGAAGTAGACCGAGTCCATCAGCGTGGTGTGCATTTCCAGGCCCGTGCCCTGGCAGCACCAGAAGCTGTCGTAGTCGGTGCTCCAGGTGCCGCCGCCCCACGCCGGGCCCACGCCGCGCCGGCCGCCCGGGTTGAGCGGGGTGAAGTAGGTGATGTGGCCGTGGTCGTCGTCCGGGTTCTGCTGGCCGATCATCTGGTTCAGCCACGCCTGTTCGTAGTAGTCGAACAGCGCCGCCCGGTCCGGGTCGAGCGTGAACAGCTCCCGGGTGAGCGTGAGCATGTTGAACGTGTTGCAGCTCTCGCAGGTGTCCTCGTTCAGGTGGGCCGCGATGGCGTTCGGGGGGCGGAAGTGCTCCGCCTGGCTGTTGCCGCCGATGGCGTACGTGTGCGCGTCGACGCACATGTTCCAGGCGTTGGTGGCGATGTCCCGGTAGCGGGCGGTGCCGGTGGCCCGGTACTCGCGGGCGGCGCCGATCCACTTGGGCACCTGCGTGTTGGCGTGCAGCCCGCTGAGCCGGTCCTGGCCGGCCGCCAGCGGGTCGAACACCGCGGCGTGGTCGAACCGCTGCGCCGCGGCGAGCCACCGCGCGTCGCCGGTCTGCCGGTGCAGGTCCGCCAGCACGGCGTTCATGCCGCCGAACTCGGTCTCCAGCATGGCCTGCATCTGCTGTCCGCTCAGCCGGGCGGTGCGCCGGTCGACCCAGCCCGCCAGGCCCAGCAGCACGTCGCGGGCCGTGGTGCTGTCCATGTGGCGCCACACGTCGAGCAGTCCGGCCAGGGTCTTGTGAACGGCGTAGTACGGCACATTGCCGTTGGTCAGCGTGCGCGCCTCGAGGTCGTCGAACTCGGACTCGGGGAATCCCGACAGATAGCCGCTGCTGAACCCGGCGGCGCCGTTGTTGGCCTGGCACTCGGCCAGCGCCTGCACCATGTGCTCCGCCTTGTCCCGGCAGGTGGTGTCCCCCGTCACGGCGTACACGTTCGCCCACGCCGTCAGGAAGTGCCCCTGCATGTGGGTGCGGAACGGGAAGGCCGGGTCGTCCCAGCCGCCGTTGGAGGCGGCGCCGTGGGTGGACAGCCGGTGGTTGGCGCGGAAGTTGTAGAGGAGCCGGTCGGCGTCGACGAACCGCAGGTAGTTCCGCGTGCGGTTCTCGTTGTCCAGCCAGCGGCTCGCGGTCAGCCGCACCTGACCGAGTTCAAAGGGGTGCGCGGCGGGCTCGACGGCGGCACGTCCCGCCGGAGCCGCCGCCCGGGCGGGCGTGCTCCCGAGGGCGGGACCGACGACTGCGGAGGCGACGGCCGTGGCTCCGGCGGCCCGGAGCAGGCGCCGCCGGCTGACGGGTGGGGACATGGTGCACCTTTCGCGATCGGGGAAGGCGAATGCGCGCCGATGGCGGCACCGAGCCGGCATCGCTCCGACCACTCCTGTGCGTTCGATATTTCGAATGCAATCCGGCAGGTCGAATGGCGTTGACGGTATTGACTCGGCTCGCCACGGTCAACCCGTGCGGAGCGAGCGTCTGTTGGCGGAAAACAGCGCCGGAGAAGGGGCGGGCGGACGCCGGACGGAGCACCGGCCGAGGGCGGGCCTGGCGGCCGGCAGGTCCGGACGTGCGTGAGCCAGGCGCCGCGCGTTCAGCGCGACACCTGGCTCGGCGGGGCTCCGCTCAGGAAGCCCGGCGGTCCGGTCCCTGCGGGGTGACCTGGACGGCGCCGCTCTCGCCGAAGGTGAGCCGGCAGGTGTCCGCCCGGTAGGTCGCCACGCCGACGGCGGCGGTGCGCCCCTCCGCGAAGTGGCGGGTGGTGACGACGAGGACGGGGGCGCCGGGGAGCCGGTCGAGCTGCTTGGCGTCCTCGGCGCCGGCCGAGCCCAGCTCGACCGCGCGGTCCTGGCCCTCCAGACCGAGGCGCCGGAACTCGCGGAGCACGGCCCGGGCGCGGGCCGCGCCGGCGAGCGGTTCGATGGCGCTGAGCCCCGGCACGGCGGCGGCCGGGACGTACAGCAGCTCGGCGGCGATGACGCGGCCGTCGGCGGAGCGGGTGCGCTGGACCGTGTGCACGGTCTCCCCGGAGCCGCTGCCGAGCAGCCGCACGACCGCGGCGGGCGGCACCGCGTCCACGCAGTCCACCGGCTGCCAGAGGTCGTCGTCCGTGCCGGGCCGGTCCTGTCCGTGGTCCGTGCCCACCGCGACCCCCAGACGGGGCGGCGCGACGGTCGTCCCGACGCCGCGGCGGCGCTGCAGCCTGCCCTCCAGCTCCAGCTGCTCCAGGGCCTGCCGGAGGGTGGCGCGGGCGACGCCGAAGCGGGCGGAGAGCTGGCGCTCGTTGGGCAGCACCTCGCCCACCGCGAACTCCGTATCGAGCGCTTCGCTCAGCACGGTCTTGAGGTGCCAGTACTTGGGTTCCGGAACCGATGCGAGCTGTGTGTTCCCCACCCTGTCCTCCGGGATCGCCGCATCCCCAGCGGGATGGCCTCGACAGGCCCGCGCCGCGTGGCGGACCTGTTATTGCGGGCTTGTTTATTAAAGGTTCCTTCCAATCCCTGGACGATAGAACCACCCCTCCCCTTGGTCAAGACCAATCCACGATGTGGGACCGTTCGGACGACAGCCGGAGGAGAGGAAGCGGTACATGGACCAGGTCACTGTGGTCACGGGCGGCAGCCGGGGCATCGGAGCGGCCGTGGCCGTCCGGCTCGCCGAGGCGGGACACGCGGTCGGCATCGTGTACGAGCAGGCGCACGACGCCGCGGAGGAGACGGCGGCGGCGGTGCGGGCCGCGGGCACCGCCTGTGTCGCGGTGCGCGCGGACACCAGCGTGGACGAGCAGGTCGGGGCGGCCTTCGACACGGTCGCCGAGCGGCTGGGCCCGGTGACCGGACTGGTCAACAACGCGGGCGTGACCGGCCCGCTCGGCCGCTTCGCCGACACCTCGCCCGAGGTGATCCGGCGGGTGGTGGACGTCAATGTGACGGGCGCGCTGCTCTGCGCGCGCCGCGCCGTGCGCGCGATGTCGACACGGCACGGCGGCCACGGCGGCGCCATCGTCAACATCTCCTCGTGCGGCGCCACCCTCGGCAGCCCCGGCGAGTACGTGCACTACGCGGCCAGCAAGGCGGCCGTCGACGCGATGACGGTCGGCCTGGCCAAGGAGCTGGCCGCCGAGGGCATCCGGGTCAACTCGGTGCAGCCCGGCATGATCCTCACCGACATCCACGCCACGATGGGCGACGCGCAGCGGCCGTGGCGGAAGAAGGACGCCGTCCCCATGGGGCGTCCCGGCGAGCCGTCCGAGGTCGCGGGCGCGGTGGCCTGGCTGATGTCCCCGGAGGCCTCCTACACCACGGGCGCGGTGCTGCGCGTGAGCGGCGGTCTCTGACCGGGCGGGGCGCTCTTCTCGCGCGGACCGGAACGGCCGCCGGACCCGCCCTTGAACTCTTGGCTACCGGGCGGTAGTTCTTGGCTGTTCCGGATCCGCCCCGCCCGCCCCGACGAGGAACCCCCATGCCCGCGACGCTGTCCTTCACCCACACCACCCGCTCCGGTGCCGCGCACCCGGTGACGGTCGAGTACGAGCGGCGCGGCGCGGGCGAACCGCTCCTGCTGCTGCACGGCATCGGCCACCACTGGCAGGCGTGGGAGCCGGTACTGGACCTCCTCAGCCCCGAGCGCGACGTCATCGCCGTGGACCTGCCCGGTTTCGGCCGCTCACCGGCGCTGCCGGAGGGCGTGTCCCCGGGCGTGCCCGGGATGGTCCCGGTGCTCGCCGCCTTCTGCGCCGAACTCGGCGTCGAGCGTCCGCACGTGGCCGGGAACTCCCTCGGCGGGCTGCTGGCCCTCGGGCTGGGGCACGCGGGCCGGGCGCGGTCGGTGACCGCCCTCTCCCCGGCGGGCTTCTGGACCGGGTCGGAGCGCCGCTACGCGTTCGGGGTGCTGCGCGGCATGCGGGCCGGCGCCCGGGCCCTGCCGCTGCCGGCCGTCGAGCTGCTGGCCCGGTCCGCCGCCGGGCGCGCGGCGCTCACCAGCACCATCTACGCCCGGCCGGGCCGGCGCACGCCCGCGGCCACCGTCGCCGAGACCCGGGCGCTGCGGGACGCGCCCGCGTTCGCGGACACGCTCGCCGCGGGGCGCGGCACGCTGTTCACCGAGGACGTGCCCGGCGTCCCCGTAACCATCGGCTGGGGCTCCCGCGACCGGCTGCTGATTCCCCGGCAGGGGGTGCGGGCGAAGAAGACGATCCCGGGCGCCCGGCTGGTCCGGCTCACGGGCTGCGGACACGTCCCGATGAACGACGACCCGGCGCTGGTCGCCCGCGTCCTGCTCGACGGGAGCCACTGACGCCGGTGCGCCCCGGCCCTGAGCGGCACGGCACGGACACGGCCGCGCCGAGGACGGTGCCGGCGTCCCGTGCCCGGCGGACGGCCGGGGGTGACGCCACGCCGCCGCGCGTCCTTCCCGCCCGGCTTGGCGCGTTGTTCACTGTCCGTTCGTACGCGGGGTGGCCGGCTCGTGTAGCAACGGGACGGACCGACTGAGCGGCAGGACGACTGGAGGCGGCAGATGGAGCGGGAGACCGGGAACGCGGGCGTGTTCGGGCGGCGGGCGGTGCTGCGCGGCGGTGCGGCCGGTTCCGCCGCGCTGCTGGTGCCGGGGCTGGCGGGTGGCGCCGCTCCGGCGCAGGCCCTCAGCGGGCGGCCGTCCGCCGGTTGGGGCGTGCAGACCGGCGACGTGACGTCGTCGTCCGGGCTGGTGTGGACGCGCGCGGACCGCCCGGCCCGGATGATCGTCGAGACCTCGGCCACGGAGTCGTTCCGCTCCGTGCGCCGGCAGCTCGGCCCGGTGCTCGGGCCGGGCAGCGACTTCACCGGGACCACGCCGCTGCACGGCCTGCCCGCCGGCGAACAGGTGTACTACCGGGTGCTGCTCGCCGACCCGGACGACCCCCGCCGCACGAGCCGGCCGGTGTACGGGACCTTCCGCACCGCCCCGGACCGGCGGCGCCGTGGCGTGCGGTTCCTGTGGTCCGGTGACATCGCGGGACAGGGCTGGGGCATCAACCCCGATCGCGGCGGCTACCCGGTGTTCGACGAGATGCGCCGCCGCAACCCGGACTTCTTCCTGTGCAGCGGTGACACCATCTACGCCGACGGCCCCGTCGAGCCGAGCGTCACCCTCCCGGACGGGCGGGTGTGGCGGAACGTCACCACCGAGGAGAAGTCGAAGGTCGCGGAGACCCTGGACGAGTACCGCGGGGCGTTCCGCTACAACCTGCTGGCCGGCAACCTCCGCCGCTTCAACGCCCAGGTCCCCTCGGTGGTGCAGTGGGACGACCACGAGGTCGTGAACAACTGGTACCCCGGCGAGCTGCTGGACGACGACCGCTACACGGAGAAGAGCGCCGACGTGCTCGCCGCCCGCTCGCGGCAGGCGTTCGGCGAGTACTTCCCCGTCTCGTCGCTGCGGACCGGCGGTGACGGCCGCATGTACCGGGTGGTCCGGTACGGGCCGCTGCTGGACGTGTTCGTGCTGGACATGCGCACGTACCGCAACGCCAACTCCCCCGGCCGGCAGCCGTCCGACGAACAGGGCATCCTCGGTCCCGGTCAGCTGGACTGGCTGAAGCGGGAGTTGTCCCGGTCCCGCGCGGTGTGGAAGGTGATCGCCGCCGACATGCCGCTCGGGCTGGTGGTGCCGGACGGCGCGGCGGACTACGAGGCCGTCGCCCAGGGCGACCCGGGCGCCCCGCTCGGCCGGGAACTGCAGATCGCCGAGCTGCTGCGGCACGTCAAGCACCGCCGGATCACCGGCACGGTGTGGCTCACGGCCGATGTGCACCACACGTCGGCGCAGCACTACGACCCGTCCCGGGCGGCCTTCAAGGACTTCGCTCCGTTCTGGGAGTTCGTGTCGGGCCCGCTCAACGCGGGCGGCTTCCCGGCGTCGGAGCTGGACGGCACGTTCGGCCCGGAGCGGAAGTTCGTCAAGGCCCCCGACCGGGGGAACGTCTCCCCGCTGGAGGGTGGCCAGCACTACGGCGAGGTGGAGATCGACGGCGGCAGCGGCGAGATGACCGTACGGCTGCTGGAGGAGGGCGGCGCCGTGCTCTTCACCAAGGTGCTGCGGCCGGGCCGGGTCGGGCAGGAGTGAGGCACCGGCGGGCCGGGCGGCGTCCGGCAGCGGGGACACGGACGGACATACGGCACCGTAGCCACCGATAGCACTCTTAACTCACAGGTCACAGAGCGTTCGTGATCAGGCAACACCGGTCCCGCACCGTGGTGCCATGACTGATGTGACTTCCGCGAAGACGTCCCGCCGCCCGCACCACTGGCGGCGGGACCTCGTCGAGCTGGCCGCGCTCTTCACGGCCGTCGCGGTCGCCGACGCGATCGCGAACATGATCGTCCACGGCCCGGACGGACCGGTGCTGCTGATCACCTCGGCGGTCGTGCTGACCGCCACGGCCGGATTCCACACCTGGTGGGCGCACCGCCACGGCCACGCGCCCCCGGCACCCGATACGGGCGTCCGCGCCGGTGCCGGGACCGGCGCGGACAGCGGCGTCCACGGGGACGGCGGGGAACCGGACACCGACGGGCAGGACGCCGCGGCGGAGCGCTCCGGCACGGTCCTGTGGCGGATGCGGACCACCGTCCGGGACACCCCGGGCAGCCTCGCGGCACTGTGCACCACGCTGGCACGGCACCGGGTCGACATCCTGACGCTGCAGACGCACCCGCTCACCGAGGGCACCGTCGACGAGTTCCTGCTGCGCGCCCCCGGCGGGCTTCAGCCGGCCGCGCTCAACGCCGCCGTCGCGGCCGCCGGAGGCCGTGACACCTGGGTCGAGCGCGCCGACGCCCACGATCTGGTGGACACCCCGGCCCGGGTGCTGAACCTCGCCACCCGTACCGCCCTCGACGCGTCCGAACTGCCCCTCGCGCTCCGTGAGCTGCTGGGCCGCTGCACGATCCGCTCACAGCCCGCCCGCTCCCCGGCCGGCGGGCCGCCGCCCGAGCCGGTGCCCGCCGAGGGTGTGCTGGACGGCACCGTTCTGCGGCTCCCGGACCCCTCCGGCGGTGTCATCACCGTCGAGCGGCCGTTCCTGCCGTTCACGCCCACCGAATTCGCCCGCGCCCGGGCCCTGACCGAGCTGGACGCGCGGCTCGGCCCGCGGGTGCCGCACGGGCGGGACGTGTGGACCCTGCCCGAGGGCAACGAGATCACCGTCCGCCGGGCGGACACCCGGGACACGGCCGCCGCCCGCGAGATGCACGACCGCTGCTCCACCGAGACCCTGCGGCTGCGCTACCACGGCCCGGTCGGTGACGCGGACCGCTATCTCGAGCATCTGCTGAGCCCCCGGTTCGGCCGGACGCTGGCCGTGCGGACCGCGTCCGGCCGCCTGGTCGCCCTGGGCCATCTGCTGTGGGACGGCGACGAGAGCGAGATCGCGCTGCTCGTCGAGGACGCCTGGCAGCGCCGCGGCATCGGCGCCGAGCTGCTGCGGCGGCTGGTCGCCCTCGCGGGCGAGGCCGGGACGGACAGCGTCTACGCCGTCACCCAGTCCCACAACACCGGCATGGTCGCGGCCATGCGCGGCCTGGGCCTGCCGCTGGACTACCAGGTCGAGGAGGGCACCCTCGTGATCACCGCCCGGCTCGGCCGGACGCCGCCCCTGCCCCGGGTGCCGGCCGTGTCCGCGGCCGCTCCCCGGCCGCCGCGGGCCGCGCGGAGCTGAGCGCGCGGTCCAGGTCCGCCCACAGGTCCTCCGCGTCCTCCAGGCCGACCGACATCCGCAGCAGCCGGTCACCGACGCCCGAGGCGTGCCGGTCGCCCTCCCCGACGATGCGGTGGCTGATCGACGCCGGGTGCTGGATGAGCGTGTCGACGCTGCCGAGGCTGACCGCCGGGGTGATCAACCGCACCCCGGCGATCACCTCGTGCGGGTCTCCGAGCACCTCGAAGGCGACCATCGCGCCGCCCAGCTTCGGGTAGTGGACGCGCGCCACCCGCGGATCGGCGGCCAGCCGGTCCGCCAGCTCCGCCGCGGTCGCCGAGGCGGCCCGCATCCGCACCGGCAGGGTCGACAGGCCGCGCAGCAGCAGATAGCCGGCCAGCGGGTGCAACACTCCCCCGGTGGCGAAGCGCACCTGCCGCAGCTTCCGCGCGAACTCCTCGTCGCAGGCCACCACACCGCCGAGGACGTCGCCGTGCCCGCCGAGGTACTTGGTCGCGCTGTGCAGCACGATCCGCGCGCCGCGCTCGGCGGGCCGCTGGAGCACCGGGGTGGCGAAGGTGTTGTCGGCGAGCAGCGGCACCTCGCCGCAGGCGTGCGCGACGGCCGCGAGGTCCAGTTCGGCGAGGGTCGGGTTGGCCGGTGTCTCGACCATGACCAGCCCGGTGTCGGGGCGGATCGCGTCGGCGATGCCCGCCGGGTCCACCCAGGTCACCTCGTTGCCGAGCAGCCCCGCGGTCAGCAGGTGGTCGCTGCACCCGTACAGCGGCCGCACGGCGACCACGTGGCGCAGCCCCGCGCTGTTGCGCACCAGCAGGCAGGCGGTGAGGGCGGCCATGCCGCTGGCGAAGGCCACGGCGCTCCCGGTGCCCTCCAGCCGGGCGAGCGCCGTCTCGAAGCGGGCGGTGGTGGGGTTGTCCAGGCGGGCGTACACGGGCGGCCCGTCGGGGCGCTCGCCGGTGGTGGCGAAGGCGTCGATCCGGGCGGCCTCGGCCCGGCTGTCGTACGACGGATAGGTGGTGGACAGGTCGAGCGGCGGCGCGTGCAGGCCGAGGCCGGCGAGGTCTTCGCGGCCGGCGTGCACGGCATCGGTGAACAGGGACCTCCGGGTGGGCGGCGTCTGCCCCGCTGTCGTCTCCATGGACATCGATGCTGAACAACCCACGGGCCGGTCCCGCGATCTTCCGTGCTACGTTCGGCAGATGCCCGATTCGGTGGATTTGGATCCGGTGGACCTGCAGATTCTGCGGCTGTTGCAGAACGACGCCCGGACGACGTACCGCGAGCTGGCCGCGGAGGTCGGGGTCGCGCCGTCCACCTGCCTGGACCGGGTGGCCCGGCTGCGCCGCTCGGGCGTGATCCTCGGCAACGAGCTGCGGCTCGACCCGGCCAGGCTCGGGCGCGGGCTGGAGGCCCTGCTGCTGGTGCAGGTCCGGCCGCACCGGCGGGAGCTGGTCGGGCCGTTCGTCGAACGGATCCGGGCGCTGCCGGAGTCCCGGTCGGTGTTCCATCTGACCGGCCCGGACGACTATCTGGTGCATGTCGCGGTGGCGGGCACGGCCGATCTCCAGCGGCTGGTGCTGGACGAGTTCACCTCGCGCCGGGAGGTGGCCCGGGTGGAGACCCGGCTGATCTTCCAGCAGTGGGAGTGCGGTCCGTTGCTGCCTCCGGGCTGAGCGCCGCCGCGGCCCCGGGGAACCCGCTCAGGATCATCAGCCGGAACGGTGGTGACGCGGCGCCCCCTGTCGTACGAGGATGGCGGCATGTCGGATACCACCAGCACCCCCCTGCCCCGGCAGGTCGCCGACCGTTACGTCGACGCCCTGATCGAACTCGACCCGATCACCGGCACCTACCTGGGTGTCCCCGAGAGCGCCGGCCGGCTGCCGGACTTCTCCCCCGACGGACAGCGGGCCGTCGCGGACCTGGCCCGTGACACGCTGGACCGGCTGGCCGGGGCGGAGGCCCGTCCGGGCGCCGACACCGACGCGGAGCGCCGCTGCGCGCGGCTGCTGCGGGAGCGGCTGACCGCCGAACTCGCCGTGCACGACGCCGAGGAGGGCCTGCGCCGGATCGGCAACCTCAGCTCGCCGGCCCACGACATCCGCGGCGCGCTGACGCTCAACCCGACGGAGACCACCGAGGACTGGGCAGCCGTCGCGCGGCGGCTGCGGGCGGTCCCCGCCGCGCTCGCCGGATACCGCGCCTCGCTGGCCGAGGGACTGGAACGCAAGCTGCCCGCCGGCCCGCGCCAGGTCGTCACCGTGATCGGCCAGCTGGACGCGTGGATCGGCACGGACCGCAGCTGGTTCGCCGAGTTCACCGCGGACGGACCCGCGGAGCTGCGCAGCGAGCTGGACACCGCGGCCGCCGTCGCGACCGGCGCCTTCGCCGATCTGCGGGACTGGCTGCGGGACACCTACGGCCCGGCGGTCGAGGGTTCCCCGAACACCGTGGGCCGGGAGCGGTACGCCCGCTGGTCCCGCTATTTCAACGGCACCGATCTGGACCTGGACGAGGCGTACGCCTACGGCTGGTCGGAATTCCACCGGCTGCTGGCCGAGATGCGCGAGGAGGCGGAGAAGATCCTGCCCGGCGCGGCCACGCCCTGGGAGGCGATCGCCCACCTCGACCGGCACGGCAGGCACATCGAGGGGGCCGAGGAGACCCGCGCCTGGCTGCAGGAGGTCATGGACGAGGCCATCGAGGCCCTGGACGGCACGCACTTCGACCTGGCCGCGCCGGTCAAGCGCGTGGAGTCCCGCCTCGCCCCGCCCGGCAGCGCCGCCGCCCCGTACTACACCTCTCCGTCGATGGACTTCTCCCGCCCGGGCCGGACCTGGCTGCCGGACATGGGGGAGAACCGTTTCCCCGTCTACGACCTGGTCTCCACCTGGTACCACGAGGGCGTGCCGGGGCATCACCTCCAGCTCGCGCAGTGGGTGTACGTCGCGGACCGGCTCTCCCGCTACCAGGCGACGGTCGGCCAGGTGAGCGCCAACTGCGAGGGCTGGGCGCTCTACGCGGAGCGGCTGATGGACGAACTCGGCTTCCTCGCGGACGCCGAGCGCCGCATCGGCTATCTCGACGCCCAGATGATGCGGGCGCTGCGCGTCATCGTCGACATCGGCATGCACCTGGAGCTGGAGATCCCCGCAAACTCCCCGTTCCGTCCCGGTGAGCGCTGGACGCCGGAGCTGGCCGAGGAGTTCTTCCGGCAGCACTGCGGGCGGCCCGACGACTTCGTGGCGAGCGAACTGGTCCGTTACCAGGGGCTGCCGGGGCAGGCCATCGGCTACAAGCTCGGCGAGCGGGCCTGGCTGCGGGGGCGTGACGCGGCCCGCGCCGCGCACGGGGACTCCTTCGACCTGAAGCGGTGGCACATGGCGGCCCTGTCGCTGGGATCGCTGGGCCTGGACGATCTGGAGGAGGAACTCGCGCGGCTGTGACCGTGTGCCCGCGGAGGGGGCCCGGCCGCGGCCGCGGGCCCGCCTCCGCCCCGGCCGCGTCCCGCGCCACCACCGCTCGTGCCTCCACCGCTCGTGCGCCCACCGCTCGTGCGCCCGCGCCACC
>NZ_WHPN01000190.1 GCF_009735685.1 Streptomyces lycii
GGCGGACCGGCAGCGGCCGGGCGGGCGTCCGGGACGGAGCACCTGACGGCGGGGCGGGGCCCAGAACCGAACGGACCCCGACGGACCCGGACCGGACCGGACCGCCGGGGAAACCGGCACCGCGGGTCCGCCGGGCAACCGGCACCGGCCCCCGGCCCGCGGCGCCCTCAGCCCGTCTCCTCCCGCGCCGGCCGCCGGTCCGAGGCGGGCCAGACGTACGGCAGGTCGTCGGGCACGCCGGGGAACAGCGGACCGTAGTGCGCGGGGTCCTTGCGCAGCAGCGAGGACTGGTGGCTGCGGTGGAAGGCGTGGTCCCCGAGCCACGGCGGCAGCTCCCCGGCCAGGCCGAGGTCCTCCTGCCGGCGCGGCTCGGCGCCGCCGCCCGCCCGGGCGAGGTCGGACACCAGGGTGGCCGCGCAGGTGTCCTGGCGGCCCGTCTCGCACCACACCTCGCAGACGTCCAGTCCGTAGCGGACCAGCGCCTCCTCGTAGCCCCGCCACATCAGCACCGCCGGATGCCGGCGCCAGCCGTACCCGGGCACCGTCAGGCCGCGCAGCACCTGGATGGTCTCCACCCGCTGCTTGCCCAGCCGGCGGGCGTCGAGCACCCGGGCTGACTCCGTGAAGCCGGGATACGGCAGGAACGTCTGCATCACATGGTTCTACCCCGCCGGAGCCGCCGTTCCCGCCAGGTCCGGCCACGGCGATTCCTGCCGTGCACGGGCCGCTGCGCCGCCGCCCGGCCCGTGGTAGCAAGAGCCATGCCCGACTCGCACTCCGCCTCCGCTCCGTCCGCCCCGCCCGGCCGTCCGGCCCGGCCCGCCCGTGACGCGTACGACGCCGTGGTCGTCGGCGGCGGACACAACGGCCTGGTCGCCGCGGCCTACCTCGCCCGCGCCGGACGCAGTGTGCTGGTGCTGGAACGGCTGGACCACACCGGTGGCGCGGCCGTCTCGACCCGGCCGTTCGCGGGTGTCGACGCCCGGCTCTCGCGCTACTCCTACCTGGTCAGCCTGCTGCCCGAGAAGATCGTCCGGGAGCTGGGACTGCGCTTCGCGGTGCGCAAGCGCTCCGTGTCCTCCTACACCCCGGCCGTGCGCGGCGGGCGGCCCACCGGGCTGCTCGTCGGCGGCGGCACCGCGCGCACCCGGGAGGCCTTCGCCCGGCTCACCGGTTCCGACCGCGAGTTCGACGCCTGGCAGCGCTTCCACGGCATGACCGCGCGCCTGGCCGAGCGGGTCTTCCCGACCCTCACCGAGCCGCTGCCCACGCGCGCCGGGCTGCGCGCGCGGATCGGTGACGAGGCGGCCTGGCAGGCCGTGTTCGAACAGCCGCTGGGCGTCGTGATCGAGGAGACGTTCGACGACGACCTGGTGCGCGGCGTGGTCCTCACCGACGGGCTGATCGGCACCTTCGCCGACGCCCACGACCCCGGGCTGGCCCAGAACCGCTGCTTCCTCTACCACGTCGTCGGAGGCGGCACCGGGGACTGGGACGTGCCCGTCGGCGGCATGGGCGCGCTCACCGACGCGCTGGCCGGCGCGGCCCGCGGCGCCGGGGCCGAGATCCGCACCGGGCTGGAGGCGACCGCTGTCGAGACGGACGGCACCGAGGCCCGGGTGGCGTACCGTGACGCGGACGGCGCCGCCACCGTGGCGGCCCGGCAGGTGCTGGTCAACGCCTCACCCGAGGCCCTGGCGGCGCTGCTCGGCGAGGCGCCGCCAGGCCCGCCCGCCGAGGGCGCGCAGCTCAAGGTCAACATGCTGCTGCGCAGGCTGCCCCGGCTGCGGGACCGGGCCACCGACCCGCGGGAGGCCTTCGCCGGAACGTTCCACGTCGCCGAGGGATACGGGCAACTGGCCGCGGCGCACCGGCAGGCCGCGTCCGGCGAACTGCCCGCCGCACCGCCCTCCGAAATCTACTGCCACTCGCTGACCGACCCGTCGATCCTCGGCCCCGGGCTCGCGGAAACCGGTCATCACACCCTGACGCTCTTCGGCCTGCACACGCCCGCCCGCCTGTTCGAGCGTGCCCCCGCCGGTTCGGAAGCGGCCGTGCGCGACGCGCTGCTGAAGGCGACCCTCGAGCAGCTCGACGCGCACCTGGAGGAGCCGGTCACCGACTGCCTCGCCACCGACGCCGAGGGCAGGCCGTGCATCGAGGCGAAGAGCCCGCTCGACCTGGAACGCGAACTGCGGCTGCCGCGGGGCAACATCTTCCACCGCGCGCTCGCCTTCCCGTGGGCCACGGAGACCACCGGCCGCTGGGGCGTGGAGACCGCGCACGCGAACGTCCTGCTGTGCGGCGCGGGCGCGGTCCGCGGCGGCGGAGTGAGCGGCATCCCGGGCCACAAC
>NZ_WHPN01000191.1 GCF_009735685.1 Streptomyces lycii
GACACGGCGGCGGGGACGTCGCGCCGCGCCTCTCCGGCCCGCACCGTCACCGGACCGCCCGGCCGGGCCCGCCGAGCCGGGCAGCGTTCGGGAACCGGTCACCGAGCACGCGGGCCACAGGGTGGGGTGGCCTCTGCCGTCAGGGACAAGGCGTCCCGGCCCGGGAGGTGTACCGATGGCCGCGGTGACGCGTAACCCCGGTGCCGCGGCCGTCTCGGTAGCTGCTCAGCGCCGCCATGAGGAGCGGATCGCCGCCCTGCTGGAGGGCGCTTGCCGACGTCTGCACATCCGGCCGGCCCTTCCGCCGGAGCAGGTTGTCGTGGTGCTGGGCGCGCTGGGCGGCAGCCTCGGTCTGAGGGCCGCGGCCGACCCCGCCACAGATGTGGCCGCCCTCGCCGCCGGAGTCATGACGGTCATGTTCCCCGAGCCGGAGGACTGAGTTCCTCCCCGGCAAACCGCGGTGAGCCATTCCGCGGCGCCCGGCAGCCGGGCTTGGGGTCGCAGGAGAACAACATGCGCGTTCGGCGGCCGCTGGGGTGTCGTGCGCCAGAACCGCGAGTTGCCTCTTTGCGGCCCGGGACTCCTCCTGACGACAAAGACGCACCGGGCAGCGGACGCTTCTGGACACGTGCCGGCCGTCACGATCACCGGTGGACCGCGCGGGGGACCACCGCGGTCCGACCGACTGACCGCAAGGATCCGCGTCGCCCGGGTCGGCAGCGGACGCCCGCGTACCCGGCCGTCGCGCGTAAACGCTGACCGTGCACGTCCGTCCCGGGCGATCCTCTCCCCCGCGTCGTCGGCAGATCCCGCACACAATCCCGGAGAAGCACGGCCAAGCCACCCGCCGAGTTCCGCCGGAACTCGGCGGGTGACCGCCCTCCTGCCTTCGACCGCGCGGCGCAGGCACAAGGTTGAGTGCCGAACCGGGCTGCTCGAACAGGCCCGTGTCGCTACCAGGTACGACAAGCTCGCCGTCCGCTACGAGGCGGCTTCCGGATCATGTCGACACGCCAGGCGCTGTGACCACGTCTTCCAACACGCCGCTCTAGCGGGCGTTGAAGTACTTGGCCTCCGGGTGGTGGATGACGATGGCGTCGGTGGACTGTTCGGGGTGGAGCTGGAACTCCTCCGAGAGTTCGACGCCGATGCGTTCCGGGCGGAGGAGTCCGGCGATCTTGGCGCGGTCCTCCAGGTTCGGGCAGGCGCCGTAGCCGAGGGAGAAGCGCGCGCCGCGGTACTTCAGGGCGAACATGTCCTCGACGTCGTCGGGGTCCTCCCCGGCGAAGCCCAGTTCGGCGCGGACGCGGGCGTGCCAGTACTCGGCGAGGGCCTCGGCCAGCTGGACGGACAGGCCGTGCAGTTCGAGGTAGTCGCGGTAGGAGTTGGCCTCGAAGAGCTTGGCGGTCTCCTCGCCGATCCGGGAGCCGACGGTGACGACCTGGAGGCCGACCACATCGGTCTCGCCGGACTCCTCGGGGCGGAAGAAGTCGGCCAGGCAGAGCCGGCGGCCGCGGCGCTGGCGGGGGAAGGTGAAGCGGGTGAGTTCCGAGCCGTCCTCGCCGAGCAGGATCAGGTCCTCGCCCTTGGCCACGCAGCGGTAGTAGCCGTGCACGACGGCCGCCTGGAGGATGTTCTCCGTCTGCAGCCGGTCCAGCCAGCCGCGCAGCCGCGGCCGGCCCTCGGTCTCCACCAGTTCCCGGTAGGAGGGCCCGCCGCCGGTACGGGACTCCTTCAGGCCCCACTGGCCCTTGAAGAGGGCGCCCTCGTCCAGCCAGGAGGCGTAGTCCCGCAGGGGGATGCCCTTGACGACCCGGCTGCCCCAGAACGGCGGCCGGGGCACCGGGTGGTCGGTGGCGACGTCCGAGCGCACGCCGGTCTCCTCCTCGGGCACGGTGAGGTCGATCTCGCGCTTGGGGACGCGGCGCTGCTTCAGCTCGGGCAGGGTGGCGCCGGGGACGCCCCGCTTGACGGCGATCAGGGCGTCCATCAGCCGCAGGCCCTCGAAGGCGTCGCGGGCGTAGCGGACCTCGCCCTCGTAGACCTCGTGCAGGTCCTGCTCGACATAGGCCCGGGTGAGGGCGGCGCCGCCGAGGATGACCGGGAAGTCGGCGGCCATCTTGCGCTGGTTCAGCTCCTCCAGGTTCTCCTTCATGATCACGGTGGACTTCACCAGCAGCCCCGACATGCCGATGACGTCGGCCTTGTGCTCCTCGGCGGCTTCCAGGATCGCGGAGACGGGCTGCTTGATGCCCAGGTTGACGACGTTGTAGCCGTTGTTGGAGAGGATGATGTCGACGAGGTTCTTGCCGATGTCGTGGACGTCGCCGCGCACCGTGGCGAGCACGATGGTGCCCTTGCCCTCCTCGTCGCCCTCGGCCTTCTCCATGTGCGGCTCCAGATGGGCCACCGCGGTCTTCATGACCTCCGCGGACTGGAGCACGAACGGCAGCTGCATCTGGCCGGAGCCGAACAGCTCGCCGACGACCTTCATGCCCTCCAGCAGGGTGTCGTTGACGATGTCCAGCGCCGGCCGCTCGGTGAGGGCCGCGTCCAGGTCCTCTTCCAGGCCGTTGCGTTCACCGTCGATGATCCGCCGCCGCAGCCGCTCCTCCAGCGGCAGCGCCGCCAGTTCCTCGGCCTTGCCGGCCCTCATGGACTTCGCGTCCACGCCCTCGAACAGCTCCAGGAACCGCTGGAGCGGGTCGTAGCCCTCCTCGCGGCGGTCGTGGATCAGGTCCAGCGCGACCCGGACCTGCTCCTCCTCCAGCCGGGCGATGGGCAGGATCTTGGAGGCGTGCACGATGGCCGAATCCAGCCCGGCCTTGACGCACTCGTCGAGGAAGACGGAGTTGAGCACCATCCGGGCGGCCGGGTTGAGGCCGAAGGAGATGTTCGACAGGCCGAGTGTGGTCTGCACCTCGGGGTGCCGGCGCTTCAGTTCCCGGATCGCCTCGATCGTGGCCAGCCCGTCGCGCCGGGACTCCTCGGTGCCGGTGCAGATCGTGAAGGTCAGGCAGTCGATGAGGATGTCCTGCTCACGGATGCCCCAGTTGCCCGTGAGGTCGGCGATCAGCCGCTCGGCGACCGCGACCTTGTGCTCGGGGGTGCGGGCCTGGCCGTCCTCGTCGATGGTCAGCGCGATCAGGGCCGCGCCGTGCTCGCGGGCCAGCGTGGTGATCCTGGCGAACCGGGACTCGGGGCCGTCGCCGTCCTCGTAGTTCACGCTGTTGATGACCGCGCGGCCGCCCAGCTTCTCCAGCCCGGCCTCGATCACCGCCGGCTCGGTGGAGTCCAGCACCAGCGGCAGGGTGGAGGCGGTCGCGAAGCGGCCCGCGAGCTCGGCCATGTCGGCGACGCCGTCCCGGCCCACGTAGTCCACGCAGAGGTCCAGCAGGTGGGCACCCTCGCGGATCTGCCCGCGGGCGATCTCCACGCAGTCGTCCCAGCGCCCCTCCAGCATCGCCTCGCGGAACTTCTTCGACCCGTTGGCGTTGGTGCGCTCCCCGATGGCGAGGTAGGAGGTGTCCTGCCGGAACGGCACGCTCTGGTAGAGCGAGGCGGCACCGGGCTCCGGGCTGGGCCGCCGCGCGGCCGGCGCCAGGTCCCGCACCCGCTCCACCACCTGCCGCAGATGCTCCGGCGTGGTGCCGCAGCAGCCGCCCACCAGATTCATGCCGTAGTCGGTCACGAACGTCTCGTGCGCGTCCGCCAGCTCCGCCGGGGTCAGCGGGTAGTGCGCGCCGTCCTTGCCCAGGACGGGCAGGCCCGCGTTGGGCATGCAGGACAGCGGGGTCCGGGCGTGCCGGGAGAGGTAGCGCAGATGCTCGCTCATCTCCGCCGGGCCGGTCGCGCAGTTCAGTCCGATCATGTCGATGCCCAGCGGCTCCAGCGCGGTCAGCGCCGCGCCGATCTCCGAGCCCAGCAGCATCGTGCCGGTCGTCTCCACCGTGACGGACACGATCACCGGCAGGTCGGCTCCCGCGGCCGCCAGCGCCCGCTTGGTGCCGAGCACCGACGCCTTGGTCTGGAGCAGGTCCTGGGTGGTCTCCACCAGGATGGCGTCCGCGCCGCCCGCGATCATGCCCGCGGCGTTCCGCTCGTAGGCGTCCCGCAGCACGGTGTACGGGGCGTGGCCGAGCGTCGGCAGCTTCGTCCCCGGCCCCATGGAGCCGAGCACCCAGCGCACCCGGCCGTCCCGGGCGGCGTACTCGTCCGCCACCTCACGGGCGATCCGCACCCCCGCCTCGGACAGCTCGTAGATCCGGTCCTCGATGCCGTACTCCCCGAGCGCCGCGGCGTTGGCCCCGAAGGTGTTGGTCTCGACGCAGTCGACACCCACGTCGAAGTACGCCTCGTGGATGGCGCGGATGATGTCGGGCCGGGTGACGTTGAGCACCTCGTTGCAGCCCTCCAGCTGCTGGAAGTCCTCCATGCTCGGCTCCGCGGCCTGCAGCATGGTCCCCATCGCCCCGTCGGCCACCACCACGCGGGTGGCGAGTGCCTCACGCAGAGCTGAGACCCGGTCGGGACTGGCGGTCGACGGCTGACACGAGGCCATGGAAAGACTCCCTGAGATGCGACGGCTGTCGGCTTTGCGCTCTTCTGAGCAGAGCGCACCCGGTCAGGGTAGCCGCCCGGGCGGGAACAGCCTCGGGTGTTTCAGTCAGCGGACAGGTGTCCACATCCCGGACGGGTTCGGGAGATCATGGCCGGGCGGCTCCGGTTCCCCTCGGCCGGATGGGTCGTCTGCTGTATCCGAGGGTCGGCATGGACCGATAGTGTTCAGCATTGCCGAACCTGTGACGATGGAGGGTGCCCGATGGCTCGGACGATCCAGTCGCTGGAACGCGCCGCCGCGATACTGCGGCTGCTCGCCGGTGGCGAGCGCCGGCTCGGCCTGTCCGACGTGGCCGCCGCGCTCGGGCTCGCCAAGGGCACCGCGCACGGCATCCTGCGGACCCTCCAGCAAGAGGGCTTCGTCGAACAGGACCCCGCCTCCGGGCGCTACCAGCTGGGCGCCGAGATGCTGCGGCTCGGCCAGAGCTACCTGGACGTCAACGAGCTGCGGGCGCGCGCCCTGGTGTGGACCGACGACCTGGCCCGGGCCAGCGGCGAGAGCGTCCACGTCGGTGTGCTCCACCAGCAGGGCGTGCTGATCGTCCACCACGTCTTCCGGCCCGACGACAGCCGGCAGGTGCTGGAGGTCGGCGCCATGCAGCCGCTGCACAGCACGGCCCTGGGCAAGGTGCTCTCCGCCTACGACCCGGTGGCCCACAGCGAGGCCGCCGAGGGCGGGCGCGAGGCGTTCACGGACGCCACGGTGACCGGCCTGGAGGACTTCGAGGAAGTGCTGGGCCTCACCCGGGCACGCGGCTGGGCCGCGGACGTGGAGGAGACCTGGACGGGCGTCGCCTCGGTGGCCGCCCCGATCCACAACCGGCGGCGGATGCCGGTCGGCGCGGTCGGGGTCACCGGCGCGGTCGAGCGGGTCTGCGAAGGGGGCGAGCTGCGGCCGCAGCTGGTGGCCGCGGTCCGCGACTGTGCCCGTGCGGTCTCCCGCGACCTCGGCGCCGGGCGGTTCTGAGCCCGTAGCGACCGCTACGGCCCCTGCGACGACCCCCGCGACCGCTACGGCCCCGGTGGCCGCGACGATTCCGCTCCCGCGGCGATCCCCGCGACCGCTCCCGCCACGGCCTTCGCGACCGCTACGGCCCCCGTGACCGCGACGGCCCGGCGGGGCTCCCCGGCCCGCACCGCGGTCCCGGCCGGCCCGCCCGGCTCCGCCCCGTACACCGGCCGCCGGCTCCGGTTCACTGCTCCGGTTCACTGCTCCGGTGCCACCCCGCCGCCTCTCCCCCGCCCCGGACCCGGCTTCGCCGCGCTCTCCGCCTCCCGGCGCCGTGCCGCCCCGTCTCTCCCCCGTCCAGGGCCCCGCCCTGCCGCCGCCCGGCCCCGAGCCCCGCGCCCCGCCCGGGCCCCCGCCCGCAGCTCCGCGAGCGCCCGGCCCGCTTCCCGTCGGCCCTCGCTCCGGTCCCGTCCAGGCCCCGCCCCGGCCGCTGCCGCCGTCACATGCTGTCACCGCCGGTCACGGGGTGGTTTTTTCGTCACCGGCCCCCTTGACGCGCCGTTGCCCGTGAAGAAAACTGCCGTTCACCGGTCGGCATTGTCGAACACCTGACGACAATATTCGTTATGGTGGAGCACAGCCGCGGACCGTTCACCGCCCTCACCGAGGGCACGGGCCATCGGACGTGACCCCGTGGCCCGCCTTCCCCTGGACGAAGGACAAAGGAGTCGCGGGTGTCCAGCTCCGACATCTTCATCGGCGAGACCATCGGTACCGCCGTACTCATCCTGCTCGGCGGCGGCGTTGTCGCCGCCGTCACCCTGAAGCGCTCGAAGGCCCTGGGAGCCGGCTGGCTCGCCATCACCTTCGGCTGGGGCTTCGGCGTGCTGACCGGCGCGTACATCGCCGTCGGACTCTCAGGTGCCCATCTCAACCCGGCCGTCACCATCGGTCTAGCGATCGAGGGCACCACCGCCTGGTCGGACGTGCCGCTCTACATAGCCTCGGAGATCTTCGGCGCGATGATCGGCGCCACCCTGGTCTGGCTCGCCTACTACGGCCACTTCCGCGCCCACCTCACCGATCCCGAGGTGCTCCGCGAGGCGCAGACCGGCCAGGAAGGGCTGGTCGACAAGGACACCGCTCCGGCCGCGGGCCCCGTGCTCGGCATCTTCTCGACCGGCCCGGAGATCCGTAACGCGGTGCAGAACCTCGCCACCGAGACCATCGCCACGGCCGTGCTGGTCCTCGCGATCCTCACGCAGGGCCTGACGGAGGGTCTGGGCGTCTCCGGGACCGGCGTCCTGATGACCGCTCTCGTGGTCGTCGGCCTCGGTCTCTCGCTCGGCGGCCCGACGGGGTACGCGATCAACCCGGCGCGGGACCTCGGTCCCCGTATCGTGCACGCGTTGCTGCCGTTGCCGAACAAGGGCGGATCCGACTGGGGCTACGCCTGGATCCCGGTCGCCGGCCCGCTGCTCGGCGGCGCCATAGCCGGCGGCATCCACCAGCTCTGCTTCGCCTGAGCACGCCGCCCCGTCCGCCCCACCGAGACCTCGAGACCCAGGAGCACACCGTGACCGACGCGCACACCGCCGGCCCGTTCATCGCCGCCATCGACCAGGGCACCACCTCCAGCCGCTGCATCGTCTTCGACACCGACGGGCGCATCGTCTCCGTCGACCAGAAGGAGCACGAGCAGATCTTCCCCAAGCCCGGCTGGGTCGAGCACGACGCCGCCGAGATCTGGACGAACGTCCAGCAGGTGGTGGACGGGGCCGTGGAGAAGGCCGGCATCACCTCCGCCGACGTCAAGGCGATCGGCATCACCAACCAGCGCGAGACCACCCTGCTCTGGGACAAGGCCACCGGCGAGCCGGTGCACAACGCCATCGTCTGGCAGGACACCCGCACCGACGCCCTCTGCCGCGAGCTGGGCCGGAACGTCGGCAAGGACCGCTTCCGCCGCGAGACCGGGCTTCCGCTCGCCTCCTACTTCGCGGGCCCGAAGATCCGCTGGCTGCTGGACAACGTCGACGGCCTGCGCGAGCGCGCCGAGGCCGGCGAACTGCTCTTCGGCACCATGGACTCCTGGGTGATCTGGAACCTCACCGGCGGTCCCGACGGCGGCGTGCACGTCACCGACGTCACCAACGCCTCCCGCACCATGCTGATGAACCTCCGCACCCTGGACTGGGACCCGAAGATCTGCTCGTCCATGGGCGTCCCCACCTCGCTGCTGCCGGAGATCCGCTCCTCGGCCGAGGTCTACGGCGAGGCGAGGAGCGGCTCCCTCGCGGGCATCCCCGTCGCCTCCGCGCTCGGCGACCAGCAGGCGGCGCTGTTCGGCCAGACCTGCTTCGCCGAGGGCGAGGCCAAGTCCACCTACGGCACCGGCACCTTCCTGCTGATGAACACCGGCGAGGAGCCCGTCAACTCCTACAACGGCCTGATCACCACCGTCGGCTACCGCATCGGCGACCAGAAGCCGGTCTACGCCCTGGAGGGCTCGATCGCGGTAACCGGCTCGCTCGTGCAGTGGATGCGCGACCAGATGGGCCTGATCAACAGCGCCGCGGAGATCGAGACCCTGGCCAGCTCGGTGGAGGACAACGGCGGCGCCTACTTCGTGCCGGCCTTCTCCGGCCTCTTCGCCCCGTACTGGCGCGACGACGCCCGCGGCGTCATCGCGGGCCTCACCCGTTACGTCACCAAGGCGCACATCGCCCGTGCCGTTCTGGAGGCGACCGCCTGGCAGACCCGCGAGATCACCGACGCGATGAGCAAGGACTCCGGGGTCGAGCTGACCGCGCTGAAGGTCGACGGCGGCATGACCTCCAACAACCTGCTGATGCAGAACCTCTCCGACTTCCTGGACGCGCCGGTGGTGCGCCCGATGGTCGCCGAGACCACCTGCCTCGGCGCGGCCTACGCCGCCGGACTCGCCGTCGGCTACTGGCCGGACACCGACACGCTGCGGGCCAACTGGCGCCGCGCGGCGGAATGGACCCCCCGGATGGACGCGGCCGACCGCGACCGGGAGTACAAGAACTGGCTCAAGGCCGTCCAGCGGACCATGGGCTGGCTCGAAGAAGGACAGGAGCACTGAGAAACATGACGACCCCGCAGAGCGTTCCGACCCCGGGAACCTCCCTGGCTGCGTCCCCGCGCAGTGACAGCCGCGCCGAAACCCGTGAGCGGCTGTCGAGGGCGACGTACGACCTCCTGGTCATCGGCGGCGGCATCCTGGGCACCTCGGTGGCCTGGCACGCGTCGCAGTCCGGGCTGCGGGTGGCGATGGTGGACGCCGGCGACTTCGCCGGCGCCACCTCCTCCGCCTCCTCCAAGCTCGTCCACGGCGGACTGCGCTACCTGCAGACCGGCGCGGTGCGGCTGGTGGCCGAGAACCACCACGAGCGGCGGGTGCTGGCCAAGGACGTGGCGCCGCACCTGGTCAATCCGCTCACCTTCTACCTGCCGGTCTACAAGGGCGGCCCGCACGGCGCGGCCAAGCTCGGGGCCGGCGTGTTCGCCTACTCCGCGCTGTCCGCGTTCGGCGACGGCGTCGGCCGGGTGATCTCCCCCGCCCGGGCCGCCGCCGACAACCCGGCGCTGCGCACCGAGAACCTCAAGGCCGTCGCGGTCTACGGCGACCACCAGATGAACGACTCGCGGGTCGCGGTGATGACCGTGCGCGCCGCGGTCGAGTCCGGTGCCGTCGTGCTGAACCACGCCGAGGTCACCGGGCTGCGCTTCAGCCGCGGCCAGGTCACCGGCGCCGAGCTGCGGGACCGCCTCGACGGCAGCGAGTTCGGCGTCGACGCCCGGCTCGTCCTCAACGCCACCGGACCGTGGGTGGACCACCTGCGCCGGATGGAGGACAAGCACGTGACGCCCAGCATCCGGCTGTCCAAGGGCGCGCACGTGGTGCTGCGGCGCAAGGCTCCCTGGCGGGCGGCGATGGCCACGCCGATCGACAAGTACCGCATCACCTTCGCCCTGCCGTGGGAGGACCAGCTGCTGCTGGGCACCACCGACGAGCGGTACGAGGGCGACCCGGCGGACGTGCGCGCCACCGAGGCCGACATCGACCAGATCCTGGACGAGGCCGGGCACTCGGTGCGCGACGAGCATCTCTCGCGCGACCTGATCACGTACGCCTTCGCCGGCCTGCGGGTGCTGCCGGGCGGACCCGGCGGCGTCGAGTCGGCCAAGCGGGAGACCGTGGTCAGCGAGGGCCGCGGCGGGATGCTGTCGGTCGCGGGCGGCAAGTGGACGACGTACCGTCACATCGGCCGCACGGTGATCAACAAGCTCGCCAAGCTTCCCGGCGGCGCGCTCGCCGAGGACATGGAACCGCTGTCCCAGCTGCCGCGGCGGGTGCCGCTGCCGGGCGTCGCCAGCCCGAACGCGGTCGCGCACCGGCTCCTGGTGGACCGGGAGCCGGGCTCCCGGATGGACCCGCTGACCGCCCGGCAGCTGGCCACCCACTACGGCTCGCTGTCCTTCGACATCGCCCGGCTGGTCGCCGAGGACCCGTCGCTGGGCGAGCGGATCCACCCCGACGGCCCGGAGATCTGGGCGCAGGTGGCGTACGCCCGCGACCACGAGTGGGCCGAGACGGCGGAGGACGTGCTGCGCCGCCGGACGACGCTGACGGTGCGCGGGCTGGACACCGACGAGGTGCGCGCGCGGGTGCAGGAGATGCTGGACCGCCGGGCCTGAGCGGCGGGGGCCGGGCGGCCGGAGGGCCGCCCGGTCCGCGCGACGAGACCCC
>NZ_WHPN01000192.1 GCF_009735685.1 Streptomyces lycii
CGCTGCTGCCCGCGCTCGCGGAGAACGGCGTCACCGAGCCGTTCCCCATCCAGTCCGCCACGCTCCCCGACTCCCTCGCGGGCCGGGACGTCCTCGGCCGCGGCCGGACCGGCTCCGGCAAGACGCTCGCCTTCGGGCTGCCGCTGCTCAGCCGTACGGCGGGCCGGCGCGCGGACGCCAGGAAGCCGCTGGCCCTGGTGCTGGTGCCGACCCGCGAACTGGCCGGCCAGGTCACCGAGGCGCTCACCCCGTACGCGAAGGCCCTCGGGCTGCGCACGGCCGTGGTCGTCGGCGGCATGTCCATCAACCGGCAGATCGACGCCCTGCGGAAGGGCGCCGAGGTGCTGGTCGCCACCCCTGGCCGGCTCGCCGACCTCATCGACCGCCGCGCCTGCGCGCTCGACCAGGTCGGCATCACCGTCCTCGACGAGGCCGACCAGATGACCGACATGGGCTTCCTTCCGCAGGTCACCCGGCTGATGGAGCAGGTGGCGCCGGACGGGCAGCGGATGCTGTTCTCCGCGACGCTGGACCGCAACGTCGACAAGCTGGTGCGCCGCTTCCTCGTCGACCCGGTCACCCACTCGGTGGACCCGTCGGCCGCGACGGTGACGGCCATGGAGCACCACGTGCTGCACGTGCACGACACCGACAAGCGCGCCACCACCATCGAGATCGCCGCCCGCGAGGGACGCACGATCATGTTCGTGGACACCAAGCGCGGCGCCGACCGGCTCACCAAGTACCTGCTGGCCGCGGGCGTACGGGCGGTCGCGCTGCACGGCGGCAAGTCGCAGCCGCAGCGCACCCGGACGCTGGAGCAGTTCCGGAGCGGCAAGGCCACGGCGCTCGTCGCCACCAACGTCGCCGCCCGCGGCATCCACATCGACGGCCTCGACCTGGTGGTCAACGTCGACCCGCCGACCGAGGCGAAGGACTACCTGCACCGCGGCGGACGCACCGCGCGGGCCGGGGAGGCCGGGACCGTGGTCACCCTCGTCACGCCCGAGCAGCGGCGCGACATGTCCCGGCTGATGGCCCAGGCCCGGATCACCCCGGGCAGCGCCCGGGTGCGCCCCGGCGACCCGGAGCTGGTGCGGATCACCGGTGCCCGGCCGCCGTCCGGCGTGCCGGTCGTCGCC
>NZ_WHPN01000017.1 GCF_009735685.1 Streptomyces lycii
CACCGGCGGGGCCGCCGGGACGGGGACCGCCCTGGCCGCCCTGCGGACGGGGCATGCCGCCCGGAGTCGGACGGGCACCGCCCTGACCCTGCGGACGGGGACCGCCCTGGCCCTGCGGACGCGGGGCGCCGCCGGGGCCGCCCTGGCCGCCGGGACGCGGAGCGCCGCCGGGACGGGGAGCCTGCGGGCGGGACATGCCGGTGCTGCCACCGGACGTGAACGGGTTGTTGCCGGGACGCGGGCCCGTCGGACGGGCTCCGCCGCGGCCGCCGCCCTGGCCG
>NZ_WHPN01000193.1 GCF_009735685.1 Streptomyces lycii
CCCGCGGCCGTGGCGGTACGGCCGCGGGCACCGGTCCGGGCGACGGTGTCAGCAGTCCCGCTGCTCGCGCAGCGAGAGCAGGTGCTCCGCCGAGCGGCGGGCGAAGCGGAACGAGTCGCCCGGGTTGTCGTGCTCGGCGATCCAGTGGTGGCTGTGCCGGCCGCGCATCCGCTCGACGCCGCCGATGAAGCTCCGGTAGTCGATGTCGCCGTCCCCGACGTCCGACATGATGTAGCCGTCGCGGGTCGACTCGTCGCGCTCGCCGTCCTTGACGTGGAAGAGCGGATAGCGGTGCGGCTGCCGGGCCACGTAGTCGATCGGGTCGAACGGCGCGGGCGTGCCGTCCGGGCGCACCCCGAAGCGGAACTGGCCGCAGAACGCCCAGTAGATGTCCATCTCCAGATAGACCAGATCCGGATCGGTCTCCTCCAGCAGCACGTCGTACAGGCGCACGTCGGGACGGTCGCTCGCGAAGGAGAACTCCTCCGCGTGGTTGTGCTGGTAGAACTTCATGCCGCGCTCGCGGGCCGCCGCGCCGTAGGTGTTGAACTCCTCCGCCGCGCGCTTCCACGCGTCCACGGTGTCGCCGTACCGGAACGGTCCGCTGGCCGTGCCGACGTGCTTCAGCCCCAGTTCGGCGGCGTCGTCGAGCACCTTCTCCAGCTGGGTGGCGAAGGTGTACGCGTCCGGGTCGTCGGAGTAGTAGCCGACGTGGCTGCCGACGGCCTTCAGACCGTTGTCGCGGACCAGCCGGCGCAGCTGCGGGAGGGTGATGTCGCCCGCCTCGCCCTGGGTGTAGCCGGCGAACTCGATCTCGTCGTAGCCGTGCCGGCTCAGCTCCTCGAAGACCCGGGCGAAACCGACGGTGCTCACCTGGTCGCGGAGGCTGTAGAGCTGCATGCCGAGCCGCCCCGGGGGCAGCACGGGGCGGCCGCGGCCGGCGGGGGCTTCGGCGGGGGCCGCCGTGGCGGACGGGGCGGCGGCCGCGCCCAGCAGGGCGGCGGCGGTGGTGCCCGCGGCGACGCCGAGGAATCTGCGGCGGTGGAGTACCTGGGCGAGTTCGGAGTCGTACTTGGTCACGGTGGGGCTCCTGTCGTGGTGGGACGGTTCGGGGCGGATGGGCGGGGGTGGCGGATGCGAGAGAACTCGGATACTCTGCGTGACGGGGGGTGACGTTCAGTGATGTGCAGGAGTTGTGGTCGGTACGGGGCCAGGTCTGCCCGTCCGGGCCGTGCGAGCCGTCGGGGCCGTCCATGCCTTTCGGGCCTTTTGCCGCTTTCGGGCTTTCCGGGTCTCGGGGACGGGTCCCCGCGGCCTCGGCGGCCGGTGTCAGCCGAGCCCGGCGAGGCCCAGGAGCAGGGATTTCACGGCCGTGGCGGCGACAGGGCCGTCGCCTGTGACCGCGTCCGGCGCGGAGCAGATGAGCACCGGGCCGTCGTCGGGGTGATCCGGCAGCCGGCCGTGGCTGCCGCGGATCGGGGACGGGTCGAGCGGGACGACGGCCATCCGGTAGCGCATCCCGAGCTTCTTCCGGGCGAGCGCGGCCCCGGCCTTCACCCGGACATAGGGGTCCTTCGGGTCCATGAACAGCTCGACCGGGTCGTAGCCGGGCTTGCGGTGGATCTCCACGAGCTGCGCGAAGTCCGGCGCCCGGTCGTCTTCCAGCCAGTAGTAGTAGGTGAACCAGGAGTCCGGCTCGGCGACGGCGACGAGTTCGCCCGACCGCGGATGGTCCAGGCCGTGCGCCTTCTTGCCGTCCTCGTCCAGCAGTTCGGCGATGCCCGGGACGCCGTCGAGGGCTTCTCGTACGGCGGCCGTCTCCGCGGGATCCTGCGGGCGCCGCACATACACGTGCGCGATCTGGTGGTCGGCGACGGCGAAGGCCCGCGACGTCCACGGGTCGAGGTATTCCATGCCGTCCTGGGTGTGCACCTCCAGCAGTCCGGCGCGGCGCAGGGCACGGTTGATGTCGACGGGACGGGAGACGTTGGTGATGCCGTACTCGGAGAGCGCGACGACCGTCGCCCCGCCGGCCCGCGCGTCGTCCAGCAGGGGCGCGAGGGCGCGGTCGAGATCCCGTGCGGCGGCGTGCGAGCGGGGGTCGTCGGGGCCGTAGCGCTGGAGGTCGTAGTCGAGGTGCGGCAGATAGCAGAGCGTGAGATCGGTCGGGCGGGTGCGCATGATGTGGCGGGTGGCGTCGATGATCCACTGCGAGGAGACGAGGTCGGCTCCCGGCCCCCAGAAGTGGAAGAGCGGGAAGGTGCCGAGCTTCTCGGTCAGCTCGTCGTGCAGCTCGACCGGGCGGGTGTAGCAGTCGGGTTCCTTGCGGCCGTCGGCGTAGTAGACCGGGCGCGGGGTGACGGTGATGTCGGTGTCCGCGCCCATCGCGTACCACCAGCAGATGTTCGCAACCGTGTAGCCGGGGTGCGCGCGCCGGGCCGCGTCCCAGAGCTTGTCACCGCCGACGAGGCCGTTGTGCTGGCGCCACAGCAGGACGTCGCCGAGTTCGCGGAAATACCAGCCGTTGCCGACGATGCCGTGCTCGGCGGGCGGTGCCCCGGTGAGGAACGTCGACTGGGCGGCGCAGGTCACGGCGGGCAGCACGGTCTCCAGCGGGGCGTGACTGCCGGTGTCGGCCAGCTCGCGCAGATTGGGCATCATCCGCAGCAGGCGCGGGGTGAGGCCGACGACATCGAGCACCAGCAGCCGGCGCGGGGTGCGGGCGGGGGCGCCGGTCATGGCAGCTCCTTCAGGCCGAGGGCGGTGAGCAGGTCGCGGACGAGACCGAGTTCGGCGGCGATCCCGTCGGCGAGCTGGGCCCGGGTGCGGGGGCGAAGCTCGGCGGGGAGCGCCTGCCAGGTGTACGTCTCGACCTCCAGATGGCGGGTGAGCGGCCGGGCACCGCCCACGAGCCGGGTCAGGGTGTCCTGGAGGACCGGCAGGGTGGAGGTGAGCGGCGGCAGCAGCGGGGCGTGCAGTGGGACATGCAGGTGGACCCGCCAGGGGGCGCCGGTGGGCAGGGCGGTGCCGGCGGGGTCGGCGGCGCCGTCAGGG
>NZ_WHPN01000194.1 GCF_009735685.1 Streptomyces lycii
CCGCGCTGCTGGTGGCCGCGGCCGTCGCCTTCCCGCTGTACTGGATGGTGCTCTCGGCCCTCAAACCGGCCGGCGAGGTGCAGTCGGCCCGGCCGCGGCCGTGGACGCTGGAGCCGTCCCTGGACGCCTTCCGGCGGGTCTTCGAGCAGCACGACTTCGGGCGCTACTTCCTCAACAGCCTGTTCGTCGCGGGCGTCGTCGTCATCGCCTCGGCGCTCATCGCCTTCCTGGCCGCGACCGCGGTGACCCGTTTCCGCTTCAAGTACCGCACCACCCTGCTGATCATGTTCCTGGTGGCGCAGATGGTGCCGGTCGAGGCGCTGACCATCCCGCTGTTCTTCCTGATGCGCGACGTGGGCTCGGCCGTGCCGGGCCTCGGTCTGAACACCCTGGGCTCGCTGATCCTGCCGCACCTCGCCTTCTCGCTGCCGTTCGCGATCTGGATGCTGCGCGGCTTCGTCAAGGCCGTCCCGCAGGCGCTGGAGGAGGCGGCGTTCATCGACGGCGCGAGCCGCACCCGCTTCCTGTGGCAGATCCTCTTCCCGCTGGTGTTCCCCGGCCTGGTGGCGACGAGTGTCTTCTCCTTCATCTCCACCTGGAACGACTTCCTGTTCGCGAAGTCGTTCATCATCAGCGCCACCGAGAACTCCACCCTGCCGATGGCGCTGCTGGTCTTCTTCAAACCGGACGAGAACGACTGGGGCGGGATCATGGCGGCCTCGACCGTGATGACGGTGCCCGTCCTGGTCTTCTTCGTCCTCGTCCAGCGACGGCTTGTTTCGGGTCTCGGCGGAGCGGTGAAGGACTGATCTCATGACCGGCATGGCTGACACAGCGGGCACGACGAACACGGAAGGCACGGCGGACCCCTCCGGCACCGGCCTGGTCCCGGCGCCCCGGCACCTCGACACGGCGGGCCGCTCCGGTCCGTACCGCGACACCGTGCGGACCCGGACCGACCCGGAGCTGGCGGCGCGGCTCGGCCCCGAGGGCTACCGGCTCACCACCGGACCCGACGGCGCGGACATCACGGGAGGCGGCGAGGCCGGTGTCTTCTGGGCGCGGCAGACCCTGCGGCAGCTGCTCGGGCCGGACGAGTTCCGCCGCGCGCGCATCCGCCCGGCGGCGGAGCGCACCGTGCCGTACGTGACGATCGAGGACGCCCCGCGTTTCCGCTGGCGCGGCCTGATGCTGGACGTCGCCCGGCACTTCATGCCCAAGCACGGGGTGCTGCGCTACGTCGACCTGATCGCCGCGCACAAGCTCAACGTGCTGCACCTGCACCTGACCGACGACCAGGGCTGGCGGATCGAGATCGAACGCCACCCGCGGCTCACCGAGGTCGGTGCCTGGCGGGAGCGCACGAAATACGGCCACGTGGCCTCGCCGCTGTGGGAGAACAAGCCGCACGGCGGCTGGTACACGAAGGACGACCTGCGCGAGATCGTCGCCTACGCGGCCGAGCGGCACATCACCGTCGTCCCGGAGATCGACATCCCCGGCCACTCGCAGGCCGCCATCGCCGCCCACCCGGAACTCGGCTGCACCGGCGAGCAACTGCCGGTCTGGGACACCTGGGGCATCAACGAGAACGTGCTCGCCCCGACCGAGGAAACCCTGCGTTTCTACGAGGAGGTGCTGGAGGAGGTCCTGGAGATCTTTCCGGCACCTTTCGTGCACATCGGCGGCGACGAGTGCCCGAAAGGGCAGTGGCGAACGTCACAGGCCGTGCAGGCGCGCATCGCCGAGCTGGGACTGCGGGACGAGGACGAGCTGCAGAGCTGGTTCATCGGCCACTTCGACCGCTGGCTCGCGGACCGCGGCCGGCGCCTCATCGGCTGGGACGAGATCCTGGAGGGCGGCCGCCCGGACGGCCCGGCGGGCACGGGGCTGAGCCGCGGGGCCGCCGTCGCGTCCTGGCGCGGCTACGCGGGCGGCATCGCCGCCGCACGGGCCGGACACGACGTCGTCATGTGCCCGCAGGAGCACGTCTACCTCGACCACCGGCAGGCACCGGGCGACGACGAGCCGATGCCCATCGGCTACGTCCGCACCCTGGAGGACGTCTACCGCTTCGAGCCCGTACCGCCGGGCCTCGGCGAAGAGGAGGCGGCGCGCGTCCTCGGCACCCAGGCCAACGTGTGGACCGAGGTGATGGAGAACGAGCAGCGCGTCGACTACCAGGTCTTCCCGCGGCTCGCCGCCTTCGCCGAGGTCGCCTGGTCCGCCCTCCCGCCGTCCGCCGAACGGGACTTCGCCGGCTTCGAGAGCCGGATGACCGCGCACTACGCGCGCCTGGACGCCCTCGGGGTCGGATACCGGCCGCCCGCCGGCCCCCTCCCCTGGCAGCGCAGGCCGGTCCCGGAAGGCGTCAGCACGCTCGGCAGGCCCAAGGACGGGGCACCCCCGATCGTGTGAGCCGCGGCCCGCCCGGCGCGACCGGACCGTCCGCGCGCGGACCTCCGGAACCCCGGGCGGGCCATGGACGTTGACCGGACAAGAACGGTCCAAGAGCGGCAAACCGCCCGGACGGGGGACAGGGCAGAAAAGCGGACCTTCCGCCATCGCGGGTAGGAATCCATCCTTCGCCGACCTCCGCGCCGAGGGGCTGCGATGATGTGCCAGAGTTGCCACGTCCGGGCTGTGAGCACGTAGCGTACGGCGAACAGGCGGGACAACCGGGAAGGGGCAGCTGGGTTGACCACGCACGCACCGCGGACGGCGCGGACGGTGACGTTGCCGGTCTCGCTCGACGAGGCCGTGGCGGCGCTGGCCGCCATGCCGACGGCCGTCCCCGTCGCAGGCGGGACGGACCTCATGGCCTCGGTCAACTCCGGTCTGCTGCGGCCGGCCGGACTGGTGGGCCTGGGCCGGATCAGCGAGACGCGCGGCTGGCAGTACCAGGACGGGCACGCGCTGCTCGGCGCGGGGCTCACCCACGCCCGAATGGGCCGCCCCGACTTCGCCGCGCTGATCCCGGCGCTGGCCGCCGCCTCGCGCGCCGCCGGGCCGCCGCAGATCCGCAACGCCGGCACCCTTGGCGGCAACATCGTCACCGCGGCGCCCACCGGGGACTCGCTGCCCGTGCTGGCCGCTCTCGAAGCCACCGTGATCATCGCCGGACCGGACCACGCCCGCCGCGAGATCCCGGTCAGCCACCTCCTCGCGGGCATGGACATGCTGCGCCCCGGCGAACTCGTCGGCTTCGTCCGGGTGCCGCTGCTGCACGCCCCGCAGACCTTCCTCAAGGCCACCGGCCGCACCGGCCCCGGCCGGGCCACCGCCTCCGTCGCGCTGGTCCTCGACCCCGCCCGGCGCAGCGTCCGTTGTGCCGTCGGCGCGGTCGCCCCGATGCCCCTGCGCCCGCTGGAGGCGGAGCGCTGGGTCGCCGGGCTGATCGACTGGGACGGCGAGCGCGGCCTCGCCCCCGAGGCCTGCACGGCCTTCGGGGAGTACGTCGCGGGCGCCTGCATCCCCGACCCGGCCCCCGGCGAGGACGGCTCCGAGCCCCCCGCCCTGCCGCCGGCCGTGCTCCACCTGCGGCGTACGGTGGCCGCACTGGCCCGCCGAGCTCTGGGGAGGGCGCTCGCATGAGTTCCGACAAGCCGCGGCAGCAACAGCCCCGGCAGCAGCAACAGCCGCAACAGCAGCACCCGGACGGAACGCCGGCGGGCGGCTGGCAGCCGATAGCTCAGGGCGGCGAGTACGACTCCGACGCCACGGCCTTCGTACAGCTCCCGGAGAGCCTGCTCGACCCCGCCGCCGGTCCGCCCGGCCGCGAACCCCTCGCGGCGCCCGGGCACGGCTACACCCCGCCGCCGATCGCCGCCACGGACGCCGCCGACCCCTCGGCGCCGGGTCCGTGGACGATGCCGTACGCCGACGCGGACCAGGCCGGCGGCGCGCACTGGCAGTCCGGGCCCGGCTCGGTCTCCGGCCACGGCGCACCGTCACCGGGCCACTGGGCCGGCCCGGACAGCGGCGGGGCGGAGGGCACCGGGCAGGGCGGCGACGCCCCGTGGACGGTGCCGCCCGCGGCCGACGACGTGCCCGACGAGTCCGGCGAGTACCTCGTGGGCGGCGCGGGCCCCGCCGCGCCCGGACAGTGGAACTTCCCCAGCGCCCCGAGCCGGGAGACCGGCCGGCCCGGCCCCGGCACCGCTCCCGGTGAGGGCTGGGACGGGACCGGAACCGGCGGGCACCAGCAGCCCCAGCAGTGGGGGTACGTCCCGGAGAACGGCCACGCGCCCGCCGTCCCGGGCGGCCCCGCCAC
>NZ_WHPN01000195.1 GCF_009735685.1 Streptomyces lycii
CCCTGCGGCCCTGTGGCGGCGGGGTCGCCGTCCGGACCGGTGCGGCTGCGGCGGCTATGGCGTCCCACGCGTCGATTCAGCTCCTGTCCGCTTCAGCGCTCGTCGTCTCGTGCAGCAGTTCGCGGAAGGCCCGCGCCACCGCGTCCGGATACTCCATCATCGCCACGTGCCCGGCCTCCGGCAGGGTCAGCAGCCGGGAGTCGCGGAAGGCCCGGGACGCCCGGCGGGCCATCCGGAAGGACACCAGCCGGTCCCGGCAGCCGTAGACGAGCAGCGTGGGGGCGAGCACCCGCTCTGCCTGCCGCCACAGCGAATGCTGACCGCCCAGGGTGTACGCGTCCACGACGCCGCGGGCCGATCGTGTCATGACATCCCAGAAGTAGGGGAGTCCGAGCCTCCGCTCGTACTCCTCGACGGCGGCCCGGAAGCCGTCCGGCTCGACCCGCGTGGGGTCTCCGTAGCAGAGAGCCAGCAGTTCACGGGTGCGCCGCTCGGCCGTCCAGTCCCTGGTCAGACGGCTGAACAGGCCGGCCGCTCCGGGGAGGGCCAGCAGTCCGGTCGGCAGCGCGGAGAGCTGGGGCCGAAGCTCCGGCAGCGCCGGCGAGACCAGGGTGAGCGTACGCACGAGGTCCGGCCGGGCGGCGGCGACGCGCGTGACGACGGCCCCGCCGAGCGAATTGCCGAACAGGTGGACGGGGCCCCGCCCGCCTGCGTCGAGAAAACGGATCACCGCCCGGGCGTGTCCCGCCACGGAGTAGTCGCCGTCGTCCGGCGGCGGGGAGAAGCCGAAGCCGGGCAGATCCACCGCCTCGCAGTCGACCCGTTCGGACAGCAGGGGCATGAGGGCCGACCAGTTCACCGAGGAGCCCCCGAGCCCGTGCACGAACAGGGCCGGTGCCAGCCCCTCCCGCACGGGCGCCACGGAGCGCACGGTGAGGGCCAGCCCGGACAGGGTGACGGTGCGCACACGCTCCCCCGCCCCGGCCGCCGCCGCGCCGTGCTCCTGCGTCACTTGGGGGGCCGCCCGCACCCCCGGCGGTTCGGTGGATGACATACCGCGATGTTACGAGACGATCACGCCCGGCCGGACGTGTTCGGCGTCACAGACCGCGTGGCGTGCGGGGATCCCCGCTCCTAGGCTCGGTGTAGAGGGCGCCCGCCCTGGAAAGGAGGGTCGCATGCCTGTGGACCCGACCGACCCGGACACGTTCGACGAGGAAGAGACCCCCGAGGAGGTGCAGGACGTGGAGGCGCCGGAGGCCGACGCCGCCGAGCAGCAGGCCGAGCTGCTGCCCCGGCACGACGACCCGCTGCCGGAGCACGCACCCGACACCGCGAACCCCGCCGACGCCGCCGAGCAGGCCCGTGTCGTGGAGGTCGAGGACGACGAGTACCGGTGAGCCCGAAACCCGCCGGACACACCCGTCACAGGAGTGACCTGCCCCTTTTGCCCTGAAGAGGCCGTTCACCCTGTGAAATTCTCGGCCGCCACCGCGCACAGCGGGGTTACCCGAAAGTACGATGGCGGGCGCGGTGTTCACCGCGACCGTAATGACTTTGGGAGGCGGCGTGACAGCCATCGAGCAGACCGAGGCACGCCCACGGGGCACGCGCCTGCCGCGCCGAGCCCGGCGCAACCAGCTCCTGGGCGCCGCCCAGGAGGTCTTCGTGGCTCAGGGCTACCACGCGGCCGCGATGGACGACATCGCGGAGCGCGCGGGCGTCAGCAAGCCGGTCCTGTACCAGCACTTCCCGGGCAAGCTGGACCTCTATCTGGCGCTGCTGGACCAGCACTGCGAGGCCCTGCTGCAGTCCGTCCGCAACGCCCTGGCGTCGACGACGGACAACAAGCTCCGGGTGGCGGCCACCATGGACGCCTACTTCGCCTATGTCGAGGACGAGGGCGGCGCCTTCCGGCTGGTGTTCGAGTCCGACCTGACCAACGAGCCCGCCGTCCGCGAACGGGTCGACAAGGTCAGCCTGGACTGCGCCAAGGCCGTCAGCGCGGTCATCTCCGAGGACACCGACCTGCCCGCCGACCAGTCCATGCTGCTGGCCGTGGGCCTGTGCGGCATGGCCCAGATCACCGCCCGGTACTGGCTGGGCTCCGGGCAGAAGCTGCCGCGCGACGCGGCGGCCAAGCTCGTGTCGTCGCTGTCCTGGCGCGGCATCGCCGGCTTCCCGCTGCACGGCGCACAGCAGCAGGGCTGAGCCGTGTTCGCTGCGGGCGTGCGGCGACGGCGCCGGAAGCGGGCCCGGAGCGGGCTAATCTTGCCTGCGTACGGCGCGGCAGGCCGCCGCGCACCCTCCCCTGGGCTTCGCCACGGGGGATCCCGAACCGTCGGAGGGACATAGCCGTGGAGGTCAAGATCGGCGTGCAGCACGCGCCTCGCGAGATCGTTCTCGAGAGCGAGCAGTCTGCCGAAGAGGTCGAGAGCGCGGTCGCCGCGGCGCTCGCCGGCAAGGCTCAGCTGCTGAGCCTGGTGGACGAGCACGGCCGCAAGGTGCTGGTCCCGGCCGACCGGCTGGCCTATGTGGAGATCGGCGAGCAGTCGGTCCGCAAGGTGGGCTTCGGCGCCCTGTAGCAGTGGGCGGCGCGCCGGCCGAGGACGGCGTCCGCCCCGATCGCCGTGAGCGGCGGCCC
>NZ_WHPN01000196.1 GCF_009735685.1 Streptomyces lycii
ATCGCCCGGTGGACGGCGCGCAGCTCCGGCCCCGGGTCCACTCCCAGCTCATCGGCCAGCCGGACCCGAATCTCCTCGTAGCGCTGGAGGGCGTGGGCCTGGCGGCCCGACAGGTACAGCGCGCGCATCAGCAGGCCCCAGCCCGCCTCCCGCAACGGGTGGCGGGCGGTGAGTTCCTCCGCCGTGGCCACCGCCTGTTCGGACTCGGCCACCCCGATCAGCGCCGCGACGTGCAACTCCACCGCGGTGAGCCGGGCTTCCTCCAGCCGGGAGGTCTCACGTCCGGCGAAGAGATGGTGCGAGGCGTCGGCGAGCGCCGTCCCGCGCCACAGCGCGAGGGTCGTCTCGATCTCCTCGCGCGCGTCCTTCGCCCGCCCGTCCGCGAGCAGCCGCCGGGCCCGGGCGACACCCCGCTCGAACTGCACGGTGTCCCGGGCCTCCGGCGGTACCCGCAGGGCGTACCCCATGGGTTCGGTCACCAGGATCTCGGACTTGCCGTGCCGGCGGCGCTCCGGTTCGAGCACCGCCCGCAGCCTGCTGATGTGGGCGTGCAGGGTCGAGGTGACGTTGGCCGGCGGATTCCCCTCCCACACGTCCTCGCACAACTGGTCCACCGAGACCGCGTGGCCGTCCTCCACCAGCAACCGGATCAGGAGCACACGCCGCTTGGGCGGGCCCAGGTCGAGCGCTCTTCCCGCACGCCGCACCACGAGCGGGCCCAACAGCTCGACACTCAGATCCTCAGTCCCCATCCCCGGCCGCCTCCCTTTTGGCCCTCTGTACGAGGGTACGCAGTTGGGAACGGTTCCAACGACCAGGTTGAGGGGGGAGGCCACCCCCACCCTCGGCGTCTGTTGTCAGATCACCAGGCTGATCAGCGCCGCCGTCACGAATCCGGCCACCGACAGCACCGTCTCCAGCACCGTCCAGGACTTGAGCGTGTCCCGTTCGGAGATGCCGAAGTACTGCGACACCATCCAGAATCCGCCGTCGTTGACGTGCGAGGCGAAGATGGATCCGGCCGAGATCGCCATGATGATCAGCGCGAGATACGCCTGCGAGAGCCCGGCGCCCTCGATCAGCGGCAGCACGATGCCCGCGGTGGTGACGATCGCGACCGTCGCCGACCCCTGCGCCACCCGCAGCACGACCGAGATCAGCCAGGCGAGGAGCAGCACCGGCAGTCCGACGCTGTCGAACGCGTCGGCGAGCGCCTCGGCGACGCCGCTGCCCTTGAGGACCGCGCCGAAGACCCCGCCCGCGCCGACGACCAGCAGGATGTTGCCGACCGGCTTCAGTGACGCGGTCGACACGGTCTCCAGCGACTTGCGGGACCAGCCGCGCCGCAGCCCCAGCAGGTAGTAGGCCAGCAGCAGGGCGATCGTGAGCGCCGCGAAGGGGTGGCCGAAGAACTCGATCACCGAGCGGAGGGTGCTCGGGTCCAGCGCGATGGAGGAGAACGTCGCCAGCAGGATCAGCACCAGCGGCGTACCGATGATGGCGAGCACCGTGCCGACGGCGACGGGCCGTTCGGGCGGCCGGGTGCCGGCCGCCCGCTGCTCGGCGAGGACGGCGGCCTTCGCCTCCTCGGCGGCCTCGACCATGTCCTGCGGCACGTCGACGAAGACCCGCTTGCCGATCCAGGCGGCGTACGCCCAGGCGGCGAGCACCGCGGGCACACCGACGAGGACGCCCATCAGGATGACCCAGCCGAGATCGACCTGGAGCAGTCCGGCCGCGGCGACCGGCCCGGGGTGCGGCGGCAGGAACGCGTGGGTCATGGAGAGGCCGGCGAGCAGCGGCATGCAGTACAGCAGGATCGATTTTCCGCTGCGGCGGGCGGCGGCGTAGACGATCGGCGCCAGGACGAAGATGCCGACGTCGAAGAAGACGGGGATGCCGAACACCACGCCCGTGACGCCCATCGCGAGCGGGGCACGCTTCTCGCCGAACAGGCCGAGCAGCCGGGAGCTGAGCGCCTCGGCGCCGCCGGAGACCTCGAGGATGGCACCGAGCATGGTGCCGAGACCGATGATGATGGCGACGTGGCCGAGGATGCCGCCCATCCCCGACTCGATGAGCGAGACGGCGTCGGACTTCTGGACGGTGCCGAAGAGTTCGGTCACCGACAGCCCGGCGCCCAGCCCGACCGCGATGGACACGGCGAGCAGGGCGACGAACGGCTGGAGCCTGACCTTGATGATCAGGAAGAGCAGCAGGGCGATACCGAGGGCGGCAACGGTCAGCAGACCGGCCGTGCCGGGTATCAGCGCGAGCAGGCCGCCGGTGTGCGGCGGCGTCTCGGCGGGGGCGGCGAGCAGCATGTGACGGGGCTCCGTACTGGTGTTCCGGCCGAGGAGGTCAGCCGAGGACGGCGAGCGCGTCGATCTCGACGAGCAGACCGGCGGGCAGGCCGACGTAGACGGTGGTGCGGGCGGCGGGAGCCTCCGTCAGGTCCGCGAAGTAGTCGTTGTACAGCTCGTTGAACTCGGCGAAGTGCGCGGTGTCCGTGAGGTAGACGCGGACCATCATCACGTCGTCCCAGCTCGCGCCGCCCTCCTCGAGGATCGCCCGGACATTGGCGAACGTCTGGAGGGTCTGCTCGCGCAGGGTGGGGCCGGCCGGGGTGGGGGCCTCGCCGGGCACCGCGGGGAGGAAGCCGACCTGTCCGGCGACCTGGAGGATGTTGCCCTTGCGGACGCCGTGCGAGAACTTCGCGGGCGGCGTGGTGTGGGTGGCGGGGGTGATCGCGGTCTTCGTGAGCTTGTCACTCATGGGGGCACTTCCTTACGGGGTTGCTTGCTTGCGAGGTTGCTTGCTTGCGAGGTTGCTTGCTTGCCGGGTTGCTTGCTTGCCGGGTTGCTTGCTTGCGGGGTTGCTGGGTTACGGGGTTGCCGGCTTGCGCGGGCCGCCGGCTCGCGGGGTGCTCGTGCCCGGAGCCGGTCGGTCACCGGCCGTTCGCCCGGGAGTTGCCGGTTCCCGGAGCCGGCCTGCGGGGGCTGCCGGTTCACGGGGGTCTTCGGGACGGCGCACAGGGGCTGTCCGCGGGGATCGCCCGCCGGTGACGGGTCCTCATGGTCGGTCCGGCGCCTTCCCGGAGTACTCCCTGCTGATCGCGTCGGCGGTGCGGCGTACCAGCGGAAGCAGCGCGAGGAGTTCCTCGGCGGTCACGACGACGTTCGGCGCGGAGATCGAGCAGGCCGCGACGGTCCGCCCGTCGGTGCCGCGGATCGGCGCCCCGACACAGTTGATGGACTCCTCGTGACCACCGAGATCGGTGGCCCAGCCCTGCTCGCGCACCGTCGCCAGCTCCTTGAGGAACGCGGCGGCGTTGGGCGTCGAACGGGGCGTGTAGAGGGGGTAGTCGAGCCGTTCGGCGAGGGCGCGCCGCTCCGGTTCGGGCAGGTCGGCGAGGAGCAGCTTGGCGACGGCCGCGACCGTTATCGCGACCGGCTTGCCGATCCGGGAGTACATCCGCACCGGATAGCGGCTCTCGACCTTGTCGATGTAGAGGACCTCGTTCTCCTCGTGCACCGCGAGATGGACGGTGTGCCCGCACTTCTCGTTGAGCCGGGTGAGATGGGGGTGGGCGATCTCGCGGATGTCGAGGTTCTCCACGGCCTCCTGGGCGAGCGCGAACAACCGGGCACCGAGGCGGTAGCGCTGGTCCTGCTGGCGGTAGACGATGCCGTGCTCGTGCAGGGTGCGCAGCAGCCGCAGCGCGGTCGACTTGTGCACGCCGAGCCGCTGGGCGACCTGCTCCAGATTGGCGGGCCCCTCGGCCAGCAGCGGCAGGATGCTCAGGGCTCGGTCGACGGTCTGGCTCATGGGGTTCGTGCCTCCACCGGTACGGACAGCTCCCCGGACGTCCAGCCGGGGCCGAGTCGCAGTGTCTCCCAGCCCGCGGACGGGAGACCGGCGAGCCGGTCGGCCAGCTCGCGGGCCGGGGGATCGCCGAGGTCGCCGGGGACGGTGAGGGCCGCGGCGGCCGTCAGATGGCCGTGCCGGATCCGCCGGGGGACGGGGAGTCCGCGCAGGGTCGCGGAGAGGAACCCGGCGGCGAAGGCGTCTCCCGCGCCGACGGGGGCGACGACGTCGACCCGGAGCGCGGGCTCGGTGTGGACGGTGTCACCGGCGCCGCCCGCGGGCACGGTGTCACCGCCGCTGCCTGCCCGCACGGTGCCGCCCGCCCCGTCGCCCGCGGGCACGGTCCCGCCCGCGTCCGCCTCCGCGCCCGCCTCCGCGCCCGCGCACCCGGCCGTGCCCTGCCGGGCGAAGACCGTGGCCCCGCGGGAGCCCTGCTTGACGACCAGCACGTCCGGTTCGGGGAAGGCCTCCCGGACCGCCGCCGCGCCGTGCAGTCCCCAGGCGGCCTCGGCCTCGTCCTCGCCGACGAACACCAGGTCACAGCGGCGCACCAGCTCGGCGAGCACGGCCGGACCGTCACCGCTGCCGTCGTCGCCCGCGGCCTCGGCCCGGCGGGCGGCGGCCGCCCACAGCCCTGCGCGGTGGTTGACGTCGAACGAGACCAGCGGGCGCCCGGGACCGCGCCCGGTGAGGTCGCGCAGCAGGGCGAGGCAGTCGGCGGAGAGCGCGGCGGTGATGCCGCTGAGATGCAGGATCCGGCCGGACCAGGCCTCTTCCCGGGACGGGAGTCCGGGCGCCATCGCGGCGGCGGCCGAGCCGGCCCGGTAGTAGACGACCTCGCCGACGGGGGCGTCCCCGGCGGCCCCGGATCCCGCGGGCCCGTCGGCCGCACCCGAGCCGCCCGAGCCGCCTGAGCCACCCGCCTCTTCGGAACCTTCCGCTCCGGCGGAGGCCCCACCCGCTCGCGACGCACTCCCTCCGGAACCGCCCGCTCCGGAACCGCCCGCTCCGGACCCGTCAGCTCCGGAACCGTCAGCTCCGGACCCGTCCGCGGACAGCGGCCGCTCCCCCGCCGTACGGAAGTAGATGCCGGTCGGGCGCCCGGAGTCGCGCCGCACGGCCGAGACGTCGACCCCGGCGGCCGCGATCGTCTCCAGCAGATGGTCGCCGAACCCGTCCGTGCCGACCCGGCTGAGCCAGCGGCTGCTGTGTCCCGCGCGGGCCAAGGCGCAGGCGACGTTCGACTCGGCGCCGCCGATGCCGCGCTCGAAGGACGGTACGTCGGCGAGGCGCCCGGGCCGGGTGGGAATGAACGTGACCATGGACTCGCCCAGGCAGACGACGTCGACGCTCGGCAGTGCGGTCACGGCGGTCACGATCGGTGGTTCTCCTTGCTTCCGCCGGGCGGATCCGGCTGTGCCTTCCCGGACCCGGTCCGGCTCTCCCCCGGCTCGGCGGGTGCCGTTCCCCGGCGTGATCCGGCTGCTCGGGGGCCCGGTCTGCATTGACCGGGCGTTGGCCGGATGTTAGACAGCGGTAATCGACATACGCAATGGCTGTTGCACACGATGCAACACACTCACCGTGGGAGGCTCCATGGCCGCCGACTCCTCCGTCGCGCAGCTGGCCGGCGAACGCGTCGACCACCGCTTCAAGGGCCTGCCGCCGGACGCCGACGGCCTGACGGTGGGCGAGCTGGCCGCCGAGCGCCGGTCGCTGTTCACCGGCGGTTTCACCACACCCGTGCTCGCCCTGTCCGCGGAGGCCGTGGAGCACAATCTGGCGCTGATGGAGCAGTACGCCGACCGGCACGCCCTGGCGTTCGCGCCGCACGGCAAGACGTCCATGTCCCCGCAGCTCTTCGAACGCCAGCTGGAACACGGCGCCTGGGGCATCACGGCCGCCGTCCCGCACCAGGTGCGGGTCTACCGGGCGTACGGAATCCGGCGGATCTTCCTCGCCAACGAGCTGGTCGACGCCGCGGCCCTGCGCTGGCTCGCCGGTGAGCTGGACACCGACCCGGGCTTCCGCTTCGTCTCGTACGTGGACTCGGTGCGCGGCGTGGAGCTGATGGACGCCGCGCTGACCGCGTGCGGCGCGCGGCGCCCGGTGGACGTGGTGGTCGAGCTGGGCGCGGGCCCCGGCGCGCGCACCGGGGCGCGCACGGAGGCGGACTGCGCCGCGGTGGCCGACGCCGTGGCGCGGACCGGGACGCTGCGCCTCGTCGGCGTCGCGGGCTACGAGGGCGAGGTGCCGCGGGCGGACCCGGCCCGGGTCACGGCGTGGCTGCGCGAACTCACCGCGCTCGCCGCCGCCTTCGACCGGGAGGGCCGCTTCGCGGACGCCGACGAGATCGTGCTCAGCGCGGGCGGCAGCGCCTGGTTCGACGCGGTGGCGGAGGTCTTCGCCGAGGCGGGCGAGCTGTCCCGGCCGGTGCTCAAACTGCTGCGCTCCGGCGCGTACGTCTCACACGACGACGGCCACTACCGGCATCTCACCCCGTTCAACCGGGTCCCGGACGAGGGCGCGCTGCGGCCCGCCTTCCTGCTGTGGGCCCAGGTCGTGTCGCGGCCCGAGCCCGGCCAGGCGTTCCTGAACGCCGGGAAGCGGGACGCGGCCTACGACATCGACCTGCCGTTCCCCCGGGTCGTACGGTCCGCCCGGGACGGCTCGGAGCGGGCGGCCGCGGGGCTGTCGGTGACCGGGCTGTCGGACCAGCACACCTGGCTCGCCGTCGAGGAGGGCTCCGGGGACGGCTCCGGTCCGCGGCTGGAGGTCGGCGACTGGGTCGGTTTCGGGCTGTCCCACCCGTGCACGTCGTTTGACAAGTGGCAGCTGATTCCGCTGACCCGGGAGGACGGAACGGTCACGGACTTCGTCCGGACCTTCTTCTGACCGCGCTCGCGCGAGAAGTCCACCGCCCGCGCCCGGCCGCCCCGTCGGCGGCCGGGCGGGCAGCTGAGATCCCCGGCGCGGGGCGCCGGGAGAAGGGCACACGGCCATGGACCTGGTCATCAAGGACGCCCGTGTCGTCGACGGCACCGGCGCCCCCGCGTACCGCGCGGACGTCGGCGTCACCGGCGGCCGCGTCACCGAGATCGTCCGCGAGGGCGGACCCCGCCCGGCGGCACGCCGCGTCCTGGACGCCGACGGCCTCGTCCTGAGCCCGGGCTTCATCGACATGCACGCGCACAGCGACCTGGCGCTGCTGCGCGACCCGGACCACTCCGCGAAGGCCGCCCAGGGCGTCACCCTGGAGGTGATCGGCCAGGACGGCCTGTCGTACGCGCCGGTGGACGACCGCACCCGCGCCGAGGTGCGCCGCCAGATCACCGGCTGGAACGGCGACGGCTCCGACCTCGATCTCGACTGGTCCGGCGTCGGCGAGTACCTGGACCGCCTGGACCACGGCTTCGGCGGCGAGGGCATCGCCGTCAACGCCGCGTATCTCGTCCCGCAGGGCACCGTACGGATGCTCGCCGTCGGCTGGGACGACCGCCCCGCGACCCCCGCCGAGCTGGACCACATGCGGCGGCTCGTCGCCGAGGGCCTCGAACAGGGCGCGGTCGGGCTGTCGTCCGGGCTCACCTACACGCCCGGGATGTACGCCTCGGACGCCGAACTGACCGAGCTGTGCCGTGTCGTGGCCGAATACGGCGGCTACTACTGCCCGCACCACCGCAGTTACGGAGCGGGCGCCCTCGGCGCGTACGAGGAGATGGTCGCGCTGTGCCGGGAGGCGGGCTGCGCGCTGCATCTCGCGCACGCCACCATGAACTTCGGCGTCAACAAGGGCCGCGCCCCCGAGCTGCTCGCGCTGCTCGACGACGCGCTGGCGGCGGGCGCCGACATCACCCTCGACACGTATCCCTACCTCCCCGGCTGCACGACGCTCGTCGCGATGCTGCCGAGCTGGGCGAGCGAGGGCGGGCCCGACGCGATCCTGCGCCGGCTGCGGGACGACGCCACGGCCGAGCGCATCCGGCACACCATGGAGGTCGAGGGCGCCGACGGCTGCCACGGGGTGCCGATCGAGTGGGACACGATCGAGATCTCCGGGGTCACCGACCCGGCGCTCGCGGGCCACGTCGGCAGGACGGTCGCGCAGGCGGCGGCCGACCGCGGCGAGACGCCGTTCGCGACGGCCCGCGCGCTGCTGCTCCAGGACCGGCTCGGCCCGACGATCCTCCAGCACGTCGGGCACGAGGAGAACGTCCGCGCGATCATGCGCCACCCGGTGCACACCGGCGGCAGCGACGGCATTCTGCAGGGCGCCAAGCCGCATCCGCGGGCGTACGGCACCTTCCCGCGGTACCTCGGGACCTACGTCCGCGAGGAGGGCGTCCTCCCGCTGGAGGAATGCGTGGCACACCTCACATCGCGCCCCGCGGCCCGGCTCCGGCTGCCCGACCGGGGCGTGATCCGGTCCGGATACCGCGCGGACCTCGTCCTCTTCGATCCGGAAACCGTAGCCGCGGGCTCCACTTTCGAAGCCCCGCGGACCCTTCCGACCGGCATTCCGCATGTGCTCGTCGACGGCCGCTTCGTCATCGAAGACGGGCGGCGCACGGACGTCCTCGCGGGCCGTTCGGTGCGGCGCACCCCGCTCCGCTGACCGGGCGGCGCAGCGGGTCGGCCGGCGGAGCGGAGTACGGCGTCCACGTGGCGGAAAACACCGAGCGACCCCGTACGGGCGCCCGTATGGTGGCGAACATGCAGGTGATCCAGTCAACAAAACTCGCCAATGTCTGCTACGAGATCCGGGGCCCGGTGCTCGAGGAGGCCATGCGGCTCGAAGCAGCGGGTCACCGCATCCTCAAGCTCAACACGGGCAACCCGGCGCCGTTCGGCTTCGAGTGCCCGCCGGAGATCCTCGAGGACATGCTCCGCAGCCTCGGCGGCGCGCACGGCTACGGCGACGCCAAGGGCCTGCTCACCGCCCGCCGCGCGGTGATGCAGCACTACCAGACGCAGGGCATCGAGCTGGACGTCGAGGACATCTACCTCGGCAACGGCGCCTCCGAGCTGATCCAGATGTCGATGCAGGCGCTCCTCGACGACGGCGACGAGGTGCTCGTCCCGGCGCCGGACTACCCGCTGTGGACCGCCGCCGTCGCGCTGTCCGGCGGCACCGCCGTGCACTACCGCTGCGACGAGCAGGCCGACTGGATGCCGGACCTCGCCGACATCGAGCGCAAGGTGACCGACCGCACCAAGGCGATCGTCATCATCAACCCGAACAACCCGACCGGCGCCGTCTACGACAACGAGCTGGTCCGCGGCATCACGGAGATCGCCCGCCGGCACAATCTGATCGTCTGCTCCGACGAGATCTACGACAAGATCCTCTACGACGACGCCACCCACACGCCGACCGCCGCCATCGCCCCCGACCTGCTGACGCTGACCTTCAACGGACTGTCCAAGGCGTACCGGGTCGCGGGCTACCGCAGCGGCTGGCTCGCGGTCTGCGGCCCCAAGGAGCACGCCTCCAGCTACATGGAGGGGCTCACGATCCTCGCCAACATGCGGCTGTGCGCGAACGTCCCGGCACAGCACGCGGTGGCCGTGGCGCTCGGCGGGCGGCAGTCCATCAAGGAGCTGGTGCTGCCGGGCGGCCGGCTGCTGGAGCAGCGCGACACCGCGTACGAGCTGCTGACCCGGATCCCGGGAGTGAGCTGCGTCAAGCCCAAGGGCGCGCTGTACGCCTTCCCCCGGCTCGACCCCAAGGTCCACAAGATCAAGGACGACCGGCAGATGGTGCTGGACCTGCTGCGCGCCGAGAAGATCATGATCGTGCACGGTACGGGCTTCAACTGGCCCGAACCCGACCACTTCCGGCTGGTCACGCTGCCGCACAAGGACGACCTGGCGGACGCGGTGACCCGGATCGGCGACTTCCTCGGCGGCTACAGCCAGCCCTGAGCCGGCTGCCCGGACCGTACGGGGCCGGGCGGCCGGATCAGCCGGCCGCCGTCAGGGCCGCCGGCGTCGTCTCCAGGGCATCGGCGTGCGCGTCCATCCGCTCGGCGGCGAGGATCGCGGCGCCCGTGTCCGCGCGGGAGGCGGCGACGACCAGGGCCCGGCCGGCCAGCGTGTGCGCCTGCCGGTGCAGCGCCTCCACGCGCGCCGGGTCCGGGTCCGTGACGTCCGCGCCGGCCGCACGGACCGGCCGGGCTCCGCCGCGCAGCCGGGCGACGCGCTCGGACAGCCGGTGCGCCGCGCGCTCCAGCGACGGCTCGGGGGTGCGGGCCAGCAGCTCGTCGGTCACGGCCAGCAGCGCGGCCAGATGCCCGGCGAGCTGGATGTCCAGCTCCTCCTCGCGGCTGCGGTGCGGGTAGTCCGTCGGCTCCCCCGTGCTGTGGACCGACTTGGAGCGGATCGGCTCGTACATGAATGGGCCTCCTCGTCAGGTCAGGAGACCATCCTAACTTGGATCGAGTCTAAAGTTGACTCGGTTCGCCCCGCCGGGGCGCCCGGCCGGGCGCCGGCCGCCCCGCACCGTGAGGCCGGTCGCGACGGCCCGGGAACGGGTGCCGGCGCGACCGGCCGTACGGTGCGGGGAACGCGCCCCGGAAACGGGCCCGTCCGCCCCGCGAACGGGCCCGCCCGCCCCGGGACGGGGGCGGGCGGGGAGCGGCGCAGCCGGGCCGGAACAACCGGCCCCGGCGTCAGCCGAGCCGCTCGACGAGCGCGCGGTACTCGTCCCACAGCTCCTTCGGCGTGTGGTCACCGAAGGTGTTCAGATGCTCGGGCACCAGCGCGGCCTCCTCCCGCCACACGTCCCTGTCGACGGTGAGCAGGAAGTCGAGGTCGCTGTCGGAGAGGTCCAGCCCCTCGGTGTCGAGCGATCCCTTCGCCGGCAGCACACCGATCGGCGTCTCGACACCCTCGGCCCGGCCCTCCAGCCGCTCGACGATCCACTTCAGCACCCGGCCGTTCTCACCGAAGCCCGGCCACACGAACCGTCCGCTGTCGTCCTTGCGGAACCAGTTCACGTAGTAGATCTTCGGCAGCTTCGCCGGATCGGCCTGGGCACCGATCCTCACCCAGTGCCCCATGTAGTCGCCCATGTTGTAGCCGCAGAACGGCAGCATGGCGAACGGGTCCCGGCGCAGCTCGCCGACCCTGCCCTCGGCGGCGGCGGTCTTCTCGGAGGCGACGTTGGCGCCGAGGAAGACCCCGTGCTGCCAGTCGAAGGACTCGGTGACCAGCGGTACGGCGGAGGCGCGGCGGCCGCCGAACAGGATCGCCGAGATGGGCACGCCCCTGGGGTCCTCCCACTCCGGCGCGATGATCGGGCACTGCCCGGCCGGGGTGGTGAAGCGCGCGTTGGGGTGGGCTGCCGGGGTGCCGGACTCCGGGGTCCAGTCGTTGCCCTTCCAGTCGGTGAGGTGGGCCGGGGTCTCCTCCGTCATGCCCTCCCACCAGACGTCGCCGTCGTCGGTGAGGGCGACATTGGTGAAGACGGAGTTGCCCCACAGGGTCTTCATCGCGTTGGCGTTGGTGTGCTCGCCGGTGCCGGGCGCGACGCCGAAGAAACCCGCCTCCGGGTTGATCGCGTAGAGCCGGCCGTCCTCGCCGAAGCGCATCCAGGCGATGTCGTCACCGATGGTCTCGACCGTCCAGCCCGGGATGGTCGGCTCCAGCATGGCGAGGTTGGTCTTGCCGCAGGCGGAGGGGAAGGCCGCCGCGACGTACCTGGACTGCCCGCGCGGCGGGGTCAGCTTGAGGATCAGCATGTGCTCGGCGAGCCAGCCCTCGTCACGCGCCATCACGGAGGCGATGCGCAGCGCGTAGCACTTCTTGCCCAGCAGCGCGTTGCCGCCGTAGCCCGAGCCGTACGACCAGATCTCGCGGCTCTCGGGGAAGTGCGAGATGTACTTGGTGGTGTTGCAGGGCCACGGCACGTCGGTCTCGCCCGGGGCGAGCGGGGCGCCCAGGCTGTGCACGGCCTTGACGAAGAAGCCGTCGTCACCGAGTTCGTCCAGGACGGGCCGGCCCATCCGGGTCATGGTGCGCATGGAGACGGCGACGTACGCGGAGTCGGTGATCTCGACCCCGATCGCGGACAGCGGCGAGCCGAGCGGGCCCATGCAGAAGGGCACGACGTACATCGTGCGGCCGCGCATCGAGCCGCGGAAGACGCCCCGCTCGCCGGTGAGGATCTCGCGCATCTCGCCGGGGTGCTTCCAGTGGTTCGTCGGGCCCGCGTCCTCCTCCTTCTCCGAGCAGATGAAGGTGCGGTCCTCGACGCGGGCCACGTCACCGGGGTCGGAGGCGGCGTAGTAGGAGTTCGGGCGTTTGACCGGGTCGAGCTTCTTGAACGTGCCCTTGGCGACGAGTTCCTCGCACAGGCGCTCGTACTCGGCCTCCGAGCCGTCGCACCAGACGACCCGGTCGGGCTCGGTGAGGGCCGCGATCTCGTCGACCCACGAGATCAGCTCTCGGTGACGGGTGAGGGGATTGGGAGCCACGGGGGCGGAGACGCCCCCGGGAGACACAGCGCTGCGCGCCACGATCGCTCCGTTCCGCCGGAACCGCGCTGCTCCGGCGTCAGATAGTGAGGGTCCGTGCGGACATCCCTGTCCCTGATGTCCGCATATTGAGGTAGTTGCCCCATGGGGGCCGCGACCCGGACGCTGCTGACCGCTCATCCGGTGCCGACCGCACTCATTTGAGTCTCCGATGATGTCGCCCATCTGTCCAGAGGGCGCCACACGTGAGCACGACCACGTGACGGGAACCGACACGGATCGGTAACCTACGGCCCCGTAGCTAGCATGGATCCATGACTGCCACACCCGACGCCTCACCCGAGGCCGCGACCGAAGAGACCGCGCCCTCCGAGTCCTCCGGTGTGTTCTCACTGGACATCCCGGAGCACATCAAGCCGCGCCTGCGGGGCTGGTTGCACGCGGGCATGTTCCCGGTGGTCCTGATCTCCGGGGTATTCCTGACCGCTCTCGCCGAGAGCGGACGCGGGCGGCTGTCCTGTGCCGTGTTCACGCTGACGGCCTGCCTGCTGTTCGGTGTGAGCGGGCTCTACCACCGCGGCGACTGGGGCCCGCGCGCCAACGCCGTGCTGCGCCGGCTCGACCACGCGAACATCTTCCTGATCATCGCGGGCACCTACACCCCGCTGACGGTCCTCCTGCTCCCCCGGGACAGCGGACGCACGCTGCTGGTCGCGATCTGGACCGCCGCGGTGGCCGGCATCGCCTTCCGCGTCTTCTGGGTCGGCGCGCCCCGCTGGCTCTACGTCCCGTGCTACATCGCGATGGGCTGGGCGGCCGTCTTCTTCCTTCCCGAGTTCATGCACAAGGGCGGCGTGGCCGTACTGATCCTGGTGATCACCGGCGGCCTGCTCTACAGCGCGGGCGGCGTCATCTACGCGATGAAGCGCCCGAACCCGTCGCCGCGCCACTTCGGCTTCCACGAGGTCTTCCACTCGCTGACCCTGGGAGCGTTCGTCGCGCACTACATCGGCATTTCACTGGTGGCGTACCAGCACAGCTGAACCCGCCCGCCGCCCTCCCGGCCGTGACCCGTCCCGACGGGTCACGGCCGTTCCGTTTCCCATCCCCGGGACCTTATTGACTGCTGGCATCTTTTGAGAGTTACTGTCATAAGACAGTAACTCCCGGAGGTGTTCCCATGACGGCCCGACCCGACGCCGCCCGGCCCGGCGCGGCCCGCTCCGCTGCCGCACCGCCCGGCACCCCGGACCCGCGCCGCTGGTGGGCGCTCGGCGCGCTCGTCGTCTGCGTCCTGGTGCTCGGGTTCGATCTCACGATCCTCAATGTGGCGCTCCCCGCCATGGCCTCCCAGCTGGGCGCCGACACCGGCGAACAGCAGTGGATCGCCGACTCCTACATCGTCGTGTTCGCCGCGCTGCTGCTGCCCGCGGGCCTGCTCGGGGACCGCTTCGGCCGGCGCCGGATGCTCACCGCCGGGCTGGTGGTCTTCCTGGCCGGCTCGGTCGCCGGCACCTTCGCCGGCTCCCCGGAACAGCTCGTCGCGGCCCGGGCGGGCATGGGCGTCGGGGCGGCCCTGGTGATGCCGCTGGCGCTGTCCGTGCTGCCCTCGCTGTTCGGCGACGAGGAGCGGTCGAAGGCCGTCGGGGCGATCGCCGCCGGAGCCGCCGCCGGGCTGCCGCTGGGCCCGCTCGTCGGCGGCTGGCTGCTGGACCACTACTGGTGGGGATCGGTCTTCCTGGTCAACGTCCCGCTCGCCGCGTTCGGCATCCTCGCCTGCCTGCTGCTGCTCCCGGAGAGCCGGGACCCCGCCGCGCCCGCCGTCGGCGCCGTGAGCACCCTGCTGTCCGCCGGCGGGCTCGGCGCGCTCGTCTTCGGGATCATCGAGGGCCCGGGCCGGGGCTGGACCGACCCGCTCGTCCTGCTCGCGCTCTCCGGCTCCGCGGCCATGCTCGCCGGACTCGTACTGCACGAACGCCGCAGCGAGCGGCCGCTGCTCGACCTCGGACTGCTGCGCCGCCCCGCCTTCCTGTGGAACACCCTCACCACCTCGCTGACCACGCTGGTGATCGCCGGACTGCTGTTCCTGCTGCCGCAGTACCTCCAGGCGGTGCTGGGTTACGGCGCCTTCGACACCGGGGTGCGGCTGATGCCGATGATGGGCGGCCTGCTCGTCGCCGCCCGGTGCGCCGCCCCGCTGGTACGGCGCCTCGGCGCGCGTACGGTCGTCAGCGCGGGCCTCGTCGTGCTGGCCGCCGCCGCGTTCCTCGGCGCCGCCACCGGGCCGGGCGACGGCTACGGCTGGGCCGCCCTCTGGCTGACCGTCGCGGGCACCGGCTTCGGCTTCGCCGTCGTACCCGCCATGGACGGCGCGCTCGCCGCCCTTCCCGCCGACCGGTCCGGCACCGGCTCCGGGCTGCTGCAGACCCTGCGCCAGGTCGGCGGCGCCGTGGGCGTCGCGCTGCTGGGCAGCCTGCTCGCAGGCGCGTTCACCGGCCGCCTGGACACCTCGGGGCTGCCCGGCCCGGCGGCGGACGCGGCCCGGGAGTCAGTCGTCGCCGCGCACCTGGTCGCGACACGGCTGGACGCTCCCGGACTCGCCGCCTCGGCGGACGCCGCCTTCGTGCACGGGATGAGCCTCGCGCTCGCCGTGTGCGGGGTCGCGGCGCTGGTCACAGCCGTCTTCACGGCCCTGCGCCTGCCGGGCCGCCGGCACCGCGATGCGTAACCGCCGTGCTGGCCCCGCCCGCCGGTGATGGCGCACAATCACCGGCATGAACCCCGCACGTCCCGCATCCGACCACCGGCCGCCCGAGTCCGACACCGGGCGGCACACCCCGGCCGCAGCGGCGGGGGCGCGGCCCGGGCTGCGGGAGCGGAAGAAGATCAAGACGCGGCGCACGATCCGCGCCGAGGCGTTCCGTCTCTTCGCCGAACAGGGCTACGACGCCACGACGGTCGACCAGATCGCCGCCGCCGCCGAGGTGTCCCCGAGCACCTTCTTCCGCTACTTCCCGACCAAGGAAGACCTCGTCGTCACCGACGAGTACGACCCGCTGACGCTGGACGCGCTGGCCGCCCGCCCCGCGGACGAACCCCTGCTGCAGTCGCTGCGGCACGCGGTGCTGGAGTCCCTGCGGCAGGTCGTCGCGGACGAGCCGGACGAGGTGCGGCAGCGGATGCGGCTGCTGCGGGACGTGCCGGCCGTCCGGGGCCGGATGGCGGAGAGCGTCAGCTCCACCGCCGGGGCCCTCGCCGAGGCCCTGAGCCGGCGCGGCGGGGTCCACGACGTCTTCGAGGCCCGGGTGCTCGCGGGCGCCTTCCTCGGCGCGATGCAGGAGACCGTTCTGTACTGGTCCGAGGACGGCGGCCCCGAGGACCTGGTGGCCCTGATCGAACGCGCCCTCGACGTACTGGGGAACGGCCTGGGGCGCCGCTGACGCCCGCCGGTCAGCTCCCGCCCGCTCCGCCGAGACGGCCGGACAGCTCGCCGGGATCGGCGGTGGGGAGGTCGCAGGTGAAGTTCCGGCAGACGTACGCCGCCGGACGGCCGGACAGCAGCGGGCGGTCCCGGAGCAGCGGAACGGCCTCCGCGTCGTCCGCGCCCGGTTCGCCGAGGGCGACGACCGCGCCGGGCGCCGTGCCGAGCAGGGCCGCGCGGTGCAGCTCGCCGGTGGCCGGGTCCCCGGCGGGACCGACCACGGCCACCTCGCGCGGGCCGTCCAGCACCGCCTCGGCGACCGCGAGGCCCCAGCCGGTGAACCGCGGGGCGCGCGGGGCCAGCGCCTTGACCACGCCGAGGGCCCGTTCGGCGGCCGCGCGGTGCTCGGCACTGCCGGTGTACGCGGCGTACGACAGCAGCGCCCCGGCCGCGGCGTTCCAGCCGGACGGCGTGGCGCTGTCGGTCGGGTCCTGGGGGCGCCGGATCAGCTGCTCGCCGTCGTCCGGGGTGTCGTGGAGGGTGCCGTCCTCGTCGGCGAAGTGCCGCAGCACGGTGTCGAGGAGCAGCCCCGCGAACTCGACCCAGACGCCCTCACCGGTGACGCCCGCCAGGCTCAGGAAGCCCTCGGCCACATCCGCGTAGTCCTCCAGTACGCCCGCGTGCGCACCGGCCCTGCCGTCACGGGACGTACGGGCGAGACGGCCGCCCGGGCCCATGTGCACGCGGACGAGCAGATCGGCGGCGTCGGTGGCGGCGAGGACCAGGTCGGGGCGGTCGAAGTACGCGCCGGTCTCGGCGAGCGCGGCGATCACGAGGCCGTTCCAGGCGGCGACGACCTTGTCGTCCCGGCCGGGGCGCGGACGCGACTCCCGCGCCGCGAACAGTCGTTCCCGGATGGACGCGATCTGCCCGGCGTCGGCGACGCCCTCGCCGGGCAGTTGCAGCACGGAGGCGCCCTCCTCGAAGGTGCCGTCCCCGGTGACTGAGAACCAGGCCGCCGCGAGCCGCGCGTCGTCCTCGCCGAGGACCCGGCGCAACTGGGCGGGCGTCCAGACGTAGAAGGCGCCTTCGGCGTGGGGGGCGGGGCGGCCGCCACCGCCCGCGTCACCGCCCGCGGCCCCTTCTTGCGGAGCGGCGCCGTCCGGGACCGCACCATCCGGGACCTCGCCGTCCGGGACCTCGCTGTCCGGAATCTCGCTGTCGGCGTCGAGCGCCGAGGCGAAACCGCCCTCCGGGGTGCGCAGCTCGCGGACCAGGAAGTCCGCGGTCTCCAGCGCCACCCGCCGCGCGAGATCGGAACCGGTCGACCGCCACAGGTGCGCGTACACCCGGAGCAGCAGCGCGTTGTCGTACAGCATCTTCTCGAAGTGCGGCACGACCCACTCACGGTCCACCGAATAGCGCGCGAAGCCACCGCCGAGCTGGTCGTAGATGCCGCCGCGGGCCATCGACTCGCAGGTGTCGGAGGCCATTTGGAGGGCGCCCTCGGAGCCCGTGCGGGCATGGTGCCGCAGCAGGAACTCCAGCACCATCGACGGCGGGAACTTCGGGGCGCCGCCGAAACCGCCGTGCGACGCGTCGTAGTCGCGGGTCAGGCCGAGCAGCGCCGCGTGCAGGTCCTCCTCGGACGGCGGGCGGGCACCGCTCCCGGCCGCCGCGAGGGAGCGGGACGACAGTTCCCGTACGATCCGCCCCGCGACCTCGCCGACCTCCTCGCGCCGGTCCGTCCACGCCGCCCGCACGCCCTCCAGCACCTGCCGGAAGGAGGGCATGCCCTGCCGGGGCCGGGGCGGGAAGTAGGTGCCGAAGTAGAACGGCTCCGCGTCGGCCGTCAGGAACACCGTCATCGGCCAGCCGCCCTGGCCGGTGGCCGCCTGCACTGCCTCCATGTACACGGCGTCGACGTCCGGGCGTTCCTCCCGGTCGACCTTGACGGGCACGAAGTGGGCGTTGAGACAGCCCGCGGTCTCCTCGTCCTCGAAGGACTCGTGGGCCATCACATGGCACCAGTGACAGCTCGAATAACCGACGCTGAGCAGCACGGGGACGTCGCGCCGCCGCGCCTCGGCGAAGGCCGCGTCCGACCAGGGCCACCAGTCGACCGGGTTGTCGGCGTGCTGGAGGAGGTAGGGGGAGGTCTCTTGGGCCAGTCGGTTCGGCATGAACCCATCCTGACTCATCTCGCCGTCCGGGGGAGTTATCCACAGGCCTGCCGGAAAGTCCCTCCAGACGGAACACTGTGCGGAGTGGCGAGATCACTGATCACTGCTGGAGGGGGAAGTAGATGCCGGGCTCACCGGCCGTCCTGCGGGACGGCCACCGGGCGGAAGCCGAACGCCTGCTGGAGCGCGCCGTGGAGGAGGAGGCCCGCCGGACCGGCGGGCGGACCGATCGCGCGGTGCTGATGGCGAGAGCCCGGGAGGCGCTGGAGGAGATGGCCGCCCGGTCCGCCGAGGAGTACGAGGCGTATCTCCGCGCGCTCGACGAGGCGGACGCCGAGCGGCGGCCGCCGGCCGAGCGGCTGTCGAGGCACTCCCTGGGCACCCCCGTGGTGGTCACGGCCGTCGCGGCGGCCGCGGCCTTCGGCGCCGACCTGGGGCTCGGCACCTCGGCGGGCACGGCGTTCGGCGCGGGGGCCACGGTCGCGGTGGCGGGCGTCGCGGCGACTCTCGTCAAGCTCACCGCCGGGCACTGGCCCTCGGCACACCGGGCCGCCGGGCGGCGGAACCAGCCCGGCGGGGCCGAGCAGTTGCGGCTCCAGTGGCTGACCGCCCTGGAGGTGCGGGGCATCCGGCCGTTCCTCGACCAGCAGCG
>NZ_WHPN01000197.1 GCF_009735685.1 Streptomyces lycii
GGAGCGCCACCGGCGCCGCGGGCCCGGCGCGCCCGGCGCCGACACCTCCGCACGGCACGCCTCCGGGCGGCACCCCCGCGTACGGCACGCCGCGCGGCACTCCCGCCCACGGCACACCTCCGCGCGGGACGCCCGCGTACGGCACGCCCCCGCGCGGCACTCCGGTGTACGGCACGCCTCCGGGCGGCACTCCCGCGTACGGCACCCCTCCGCGCGGTACCCCCGCGTACGGCACGCCCCCGCAGGGCACGCCCGCGCACGGCACCCCGCACCTGGGCACCCCGCCGCGCGGCACCCCGTATCCCTCCGGACCCGCCCGGGGCGGCCATCCCGAGCAGCACGAGGCGGGCGGCGGCTGGGGCGGTCCGGTCCGGGCACCGGCGGCGCCCGCCGGGTACGGCGTCGGCGTGGCGAGCCCGCTCCTGCCGGCGGCGGGCCGGGTGCCGAGGCCGCGGCAGGAGTATGTCGACGCCTTCGACGACGACGTCTATCCCGCGGGCGCGCCCGCGCCGGGCAGCCGTGGTGAGCGGGCCGCGGACGAGACGGACCGCGAGCCGCGCACCGGCCGGGACGCCGCGGCGGGCGGCGGCTCGGACGAGGGGGCGGCCGGTGCCTCCGGGGAACCGCCCGGGCAAGGCCCCGGCGGCGGGGACGACGACGGCGACGGCGACCCCCGCCCGGCCGGCGGACGCAAGGCCCGCGCCTTCACGGGCGCCGCGGCCGCCGCCGTGATCACCGTGCTCGCCATCGTCGTGGCCGGCCAGGTCTCCGAGGGCGGCCGGGGCGACGCCACCCGCGCCACCGGGGGCGAGCAGCAGCGCGAGGACGGCAAGCCCGGCGAGGCGGCCCGCTCCGGCAGCCGTCCGGAGCAGAGCGCTCCGCCGACGACGACCCCGCTGACGTACGAGCAGAAGATGGCGAAGGAGAACCCGCTCGACCCGGGGCTGGCCGGCTCCGGCGAGTTCCGGGCCGTCGGCGGCAAGGCCGAGGCCCCCGGCAAGGGGACGGTCGTGCGCTACCGCGTCGACGTGGAGAAGGACCTGCCGCTCGACGGGGAACTGTTCGCGCAGGCCGTGCACCGGACGCTCAACGACGAGCGGAGCTGGGGCCACGGCGGGAAGCGCACCTTCGAACGGGTGACCGGTGGGAACAGTGACTTCGTCATCACGCTGGCCAGTCCCGAGACGACCGCCGTCTGGTGCGCGAAGTCCGGCCTGGACACCACCGTGGACAACGTCTCCTGCGACTCCGCCGCCACCGGCCGCGTCATGATCAACGCCTATCGGTGGGCCCAGGGCTCGAAGACGTTCGAGGGCAAGATCTTCTCGTACCGGGAGATGCTCATCAATCACGAGGTGGGCCACCGGCTCGGCCTCGACCACCGGCAGTGCACCGAACAGGGCGCGCTCGCCCCGGTGATGATGCAGCAGACGAAGACCCTGACCAGCAAGGGCCTCACCTGCAAGCCCAACGCCTGGCCGCATCCCTGACGGACAGGCCCGGCCGCATCCCGGGCCCGGACGCCTCCGCCTGTCGTGCGGCGATCCCTGACCGACACGCCCGACCCCGTCCCTGACGGCGTGCCCGGCCTCATCGCCGGCCGATGTGTCCGGCAGCGGGGCCGGCGGATGCGTACGGCCGATGTGCCCGGCCGTGCCCCGGTCCGTGGCGTCCGGTCGGTGCGCCTGGCCGTACCCCGGTCGGCGTTGTGCGTCCGCGACGGGGCCGGGGATGCGTCCGGCCGATGCGTCCGACGGCGCCTCCGGCCGTGTCTCCGGCGGTGCCTCCGGCCGGTGCGCCCGGCCGGGTCCCGGTCCGCGGGTCCGGCTGACGCGCCCGGCCGTACCCCGCACCGGCGCGCCCGGCCGTAGCTCGCAGGCACTTCCGGCCGCAGCCTCACCGGCGCGTCAGGCCGCAGCCTCTGACCGGTGCGTCCGGCCGGCAACGCGCGGGGCCCCGGAAAGTCACGAGCGTTCACCCTTTTCGGTGGTGTGGCGGATAACCGTCCGGCGTGGCATCCCGCTGCCCGCATACGGTCGTCCCGCTGCCCGCCGGGTGGCCTGTGGCGAGAACGGGGTGCATTCGTGCGCGTGGGACTGCTTACCGAGAGTGGCTATCCGCATGCGACCGGTGAGTCCGTGGTGTGGGGCGACCGGCTCGTGCGCGGGCTCGCGCAGCACGAGTTCGAGGTGTTCGCCCTGAGCCGCGACGAGCGGCAGGCGGCGGCGGGCCTCCTCCCGCTGCCGCCGCACGTCACCGGGCTCCGCACGGCACCGCTCTGGGGCCCCGCCCCGTCACCGGGACGCCGGTCCGCCGGGCGGCGGACCAGGCGGGCGTTCGCCGAGTGTTTCGCCGAGCTGGCCGCCGCCGTGTCCGGCAGCCCCGGGGCGGGTGGGGCGGAAGCGGCGGCCGGTGCGGGTGCCGGTGCCGGTGCGGGCATGGGTGCGACGGGCGGTGCGGGTGCGGCGGACGGTGACGCGGCGGGCGGTGCGGCGGGCGCCGCCGCGGACCCGCGGGCCGCCCGGTTCGCCGACGGCCTGTACGGGCTCGCCGCGCTCGCCCGGGAGACCCGGGCCGTCCCCGCTCTGCTCCGCTCCGACACGGCCCTGCGGCTGCTCGCCGCGGCCTGCGGCGTCCCCGGCGCGACCCGGGGCGCGCACGCCGCCCGCCTCGCCGATCTGGCCGCCGTCGCGGCGGAGCTGGAGCGGGCGCTGCGGCCGCTCTCGCTGGACTGGTACGGCCCGGGGCCCGGCGGCGCGGGCCTCGGCGCCGCCGACCTCTGCCACGCGGCCTCCGGCGGCACGGCCGCGCTCGCCGGGCTGGTGGCCAAACGCTTCTTCGGGGTGCCGCTGCTGCTCACCGAGTACGGAGTGCGGCTGCGCGAGCACTACCTCGACCGCGCCGCGGGCGCTGCGGGCGCACCGGCCCGTGCCCTGCTCGCCTCGTACCGGCGGCTGCTCGCCGGAGAGACGTACGCCCGTGCCGCCCTCATCACCCCCGGCACCGCCCACGCCCGGCGCTGGCAGGAGCGGTGCGGAGCCCCGCGCGGCCGGGTGCGCACCGTCCACCCCGGCCTCGACCCGGGCCCCTTCGAGGCCGTCACCGGCGAGGACGACGTCTCGGGCCCGGCCGGTGGAGGCGGCACGGCCGGGAACGACCCGGCGGACGGGTACACGCTCGTCTGGGCCGGCGGGCCCCTCGAACCGGCGGCGGACGTCGTCGGACTGCTGCACGCCTTCGCGGTGGTGCGCCGGTCCGAGCCCCGGGCCCGGCTGCGGATCGTCGAGTCCGGCCCGCCCCGGGACCCGGCGGCCGCCGGGTACTCCGCGCACTGCCGCGCCCTCGCCGCGCAGCTCTTCCCCGACGAGGCCCCGAGCCCGACGGTTCCCGGGGAGAATCCGGTCTCCTTCGAACGGATCGGCGCCCCGGAGGCCCCGACGGCCGCCGATGTGTACGCCTCCTGCTGCCTGGTGGTCCGCTCCAGCGCGATCGACGGCTTCCCCACGGGCCTCGTCGAGGCGATGCTGTGCGGCCGGGCCACCGTCTCGACCGACGCGGGCGCCGTCTGCGAGGTCATCGGGGGCACGGGGCTGGTCGTCCCGCCGCGCAACCCGCGCGCCCTCGCCGACGCCTGCACGGCCCTGCTGCGGGACCCGCGCAGACGGGCCCGGCTCGGTGCCGCCGCGCGGTCCCGGGCGCTGGAACTCTTCACGGTCGAGCAGAATCTCGCGGCATTTCGTGGCATCTACCTGGAGCTGATGTCCCACCGCCCGGCGGCCGCCCCGGGACCGGAGGGGGCCGGGGGACGGCTGCCCTTCGCCCTTCCGCCCGAGGCGCGGGTCCCGGGCCGCTGGGCGGCACCGGCCGTCGCGGCCCGCCGGTCCTCCGCCGTCGCCGCGGGCCGGCCCCGGGTGCCGAGCTGGGCGGTCACCGCGGCACGGCCCGCGGCGGCCGGTGCGCCGATCGGAGGTACCGGCTCATGACCGCCCGCCCCGCACGGCCCGCCGACCCCGCACGGCCCGCACGGCCGGCACCGCCGGAGAAGCCCCGGGACACCCGCCGTACGGGCGGCGCGGCGGACCCGGCCGCCCTTCGCTCCGGGGACGAGAAGCCCGCCCAGGTCCGTGTCCGGGCCGGCGGCGCGCAGGAGCCCGAGCGGCCGGAGGACGCCGGTGCGGACCGTGGTGGTGCGGGCTTCGGTGACGACACAGGCGTTGGGGCCGGCCCGGACACCGCCGCGGATGCAGCCGCAGCCGCAGACTCCGCCGCGACCGCAGCCGCAGACTCCGGCACAGCCGCAGCCGTAGCCGCAGGCTCCGGTGAGGGCGAGGGCGAGGGCGCGGGCGAGGGCGAGGGCGCGGGCGAGAGCAAGGGCGCGGGCGTCGGCGCGGGTACGAACCCGGGGGCGAATTCAGGCTCGGGCACGGACGCCGGGGTCGGCGCGGATGCAGGCACCGGCGCGGACGCAGGCCCCGGCGTCGGCGACGGTGCGGGCACAGGTCCCACCGGCGCCGGCGTCGGCGCCGGCGTCGGTGCGGGCGAGGGCCCCGGCGCGGCCGTCGGGCGGTCGGGCACCCGGGAGGCGGAACGTTCCGCTCCGAAACCGTCCGGCGCGAAGGCGGCCGCCCGGCCCACCGCCCGCCGTGGCGGCGCCGACCCGGTGAAACTGCTGCTCCAGCACCATATGGGCCTGTGCTCGCGCGCCGTCGACCCGCTGGAGATCGCCGCCGGGCTGGAGGCACAGGGCATGACCGACCGGAATGCCGCGCGCTTCCGGCACCGCGACGTGTTCTCGCTCGCCGAGGAGCTGTACGCGCGGGTTCCGCGCGACGTGCCGTCCGCCTCCGCCGGGACGGCCTCCGCGGGAGCCGCCCCGGCCGGTTCCGTGGCCGGTTCCGCGGCTCGCCACACCGCCGGGTTCCCCGCCCTGACCGGCGCCC
>NZ_WHPN01000018.1 GCF_009735685.1 Streptomyces lycii
CTGGGCCTGCTGGGCCTGCTGGAGACGGCCGGTCGCGGGGGCGCGCCAGATGTGGCAGATGGCCAGGGCGAGCGCGTCGGCGGCATCGGCCGGCCGAGGCGGCGCGTCGAGCCTCAGCAGCCGGGTGACCATCGCCCCCACCTGCGCCTTCTCGGCCCGGCCGGTGCCGGTGACGGCGGCCTTCACCTCGCTGGGGGTGTGCAGCGCGACGGGCAGCCCGCGGCGGGCGGCGCACAGCATCGCGACGGCGCTGGCCTGGGCGGTGCCCATCACCGTACGCACGTTGTGCTGGCTGAACACGCGCTCGACGGCCACCCGCTCGGGGCGGTACTCGTCGAGCCACTCCTCGATGCCGCGCTCGACGGCGACGAGCCGGTCGGGCGTCTCGGCGTCGGCCGGGGTGCGCACGACCCCCACGCCGAGCATGCTCAGCGGCCGGCCCGCGGTCCCCTCGACCACGCCGATCCCGCACCGGGTCAGGCCCGGGTCCACGCCCAGCACGCGCACGGGCTGCCCCCTTCCGCGGCTGAACCTCCCCCGGGCTTCGTCCGGGAGGTGTCCCCGGCCGCTCTCGCGGACCGGCTTGACCGCCATTGTGGTGGTTCAGAGATGACTCAGAGGTGACTCATGTCGTGGCTCATGTGGTGGTTCATGTGGTGGCCCTGTGGTGGCTCAGTGGTGGCTCGGTTGATGGTTGCGGCACCGGCGCCGATGATCTTCGTTGGCCCTGCCAGGTTATCCCCCGGGTCTGACAGCAGCGGCGGGCCGGGGGACGTGTTGTCCCGCCGGCCCGCCGGAGACCGCGGCCGCGGCCGCGCGGAGCGCTACGCGTCGACCTTCGCCATGACCTCGTCGGAGACGTCGAAGTTGGCATAGACGTTCTGCACGTCGTCGCTGTCGTCGAGGGCGTCGATCAGCTTGAAGATCTTGCGGGCGCCCTCCTCCTCCAGCTGGACCTGCATGGTGGGAACGAAGCTGGCGTCCGCCGAGTCGTAGTCGATCCCGGCGTCGACCAGCGCCGTGCGGACCGCCACGAGGTCGGTGGCCTCGCTGATGACCTCGAACGACTCCCCGAGGTCGTTGACCTCCTCGGCCCCCGCGTCCAGCACCGCGCCGAGCACGTCGTCCTCGGTGAGCTTGCCGTCCTCGCCCTTGGGGACGATGACGACGCCCTTGCGGTTGAAGAGGTACGAGACCGAACCCGGGTCGGCCATCGAGCCGCCGTTGCGGGTCATGGCCACGCGCACGTCCGAGGCCGCGCGGTTGCGGTTGTCGGTCAGGCACTCGATGAGCACGGCCACACCGTTCGGGCCGTACCCCTCGTACATGATCGTCTCGTAGTCGGCCCCGCCCGCTTCCAGACCCGCACCGCGCTTGACGGCGCTGTCGATGTTCTTGTTCGGGACGGAACTCTTCTTCGCCTTCTGGATGGCGTCGTAGAGCGTGGGGTTGCCGTCGGGGTCTCCGCCTCCGACCCGGGCCGCGACCTCGATGTTCTTGATCAGCTTGGCGAACAGTTTGCCGCGCTTGGCATCGATCACGGCCTTCTTGTGCTTGGTGGTTGCCCACTTAGAGTGGCCGGACACAGCCTTGCTCCTCTACGACCCGGTGAATACGAACTGCGGAGATCCTACCGGTGCCCGGCCGCTCCGCCGCGCGCCATCTCGACGAAGAGCGCGTGCAGCCGGTGATCACCCGTCAGTTCGGGATGGAAGGACGTGGCGAGCAGCGCTCCCTGCCGTACGGCCACGGGATGGCCGGCGTGCTCGGCGAGCACCTCGACGCCCGCGCCGGTCGACTCGACCCAGGGAGCGCGGATGAAGACGCCCTCGACCGGCCCGCCGCCGACCCCCGCCACGTCCACGGCCGCCTCGAAGGACTCGTTCTGCCGGCCGAAGGCGTTGCGGCGCACGGTCATGTCGATCCCGCCGACGGTCTCCTGGCCGTCCCCGCCGTCCAGGATCTTGTCGGCCAGCAGGATCATGCCGGCGCAGGAGCCGTACGCCGGCATCCCGGCCCGTACCCGCGCCCGCAGCGGCTCCAGCAGGCCGAACGCGGCAGCCAGTTTGGCGATGGTGGTGGACTCACCGCCGGGCACGACCAGGCCGCCGGCTTCGGCCAGCTCCTCGGGGCGGCGCACCGGGCGGGCTTCCGCGCCGGCCGCGCGCAGGGCGGCCAGATGCTCGCGGACGTCGCCCTGGAGGGCGAGAACACCGATCACGGGTGACGCTGAGGACACTTGGGGTTCCTGTTCGACTGCGGGGAGGGACGGAGCCGCGGGGGCGGCGGGGACGGCCGAGGGCGGCCGGGCACGACAGACACACCGGGAGCCGGTACGGCCGGTGCCGATCGGTAAGGATCTGTACGGATCTGTGCGGATGGATGCGGATCTGTACGGATGGGTGCCGACCGGTGCCGACCGGATCTACCAGCCGCGGTTCGCGTAGCGCTCGGTCTCGGGCAGGGTGTCGCAGTTGATGCCCACCATGGCCTCGCCGAGACCGCGCGAGACCTCCGCGATGATCTTCGGGTCGTCGTAGAAGGTGGTGGCCTTGACGATGGCGGCGGCGCGGGTGGCCGGGTCGCCGGACTTGAAGATGCCCGAGCCGACGAAGACACCCTCTGCACCGAGCTGGCGCATCAGCGCCGCGTCGGCCGGCGTGGCGACGCCGCCCGCGGAGAACAGCACCACCGGCAGCTTGCCCAGGTCGGCGACCTCCTTCACCAGCTCGTACGGGGCGCGCAGGTCCTTGGCGGCGGCGTACAGCTCGTTGTGGTCCAGGGCGCGCAGCCGGCCGATCTCGGACCGGATCTGGCGGAGGTGGCGGACGGCCTCGACGACATTGCCGGTGCCGGCCTCGCCCTTGGAGCGGATCATGGCCGCACCCTCGGCGATCCGGCGGAGCGCCTCGCCCAGATTGGTGGCGCCGCAGACGAAGGGGGTGGTGAAGGCGAACTTGTCGCTGTGGTTGACCTCGTCGGCCGGGGTGAGGACCTCGGACTCGTCGATGTAGTCGACCCCGAGGGCCTGGAGCACCTGGGCCTCGACGAAGTGGCCGATCCGGGACTTGGCCATCACCGGGATGGACACGGCGCCGATGATGCCCTCGATCATGTCGGGGTCGGACATCCGGGCCACACCGCCGTCCTTGCGGATGTCGGCGGGCACCCGCTCCAGGGCCATCACCGCGACGGCACCGGCGTCCTCGGCGATCTTCGCCTGCTCCGGGGTGACCACATCCATGATCACGCCGCCCTTGAGCTGCTCGGCCATGCCGCGCTTGACGCGCGCGGTGCCGGTCTCGGGGGTGGCGGGGGTGCTGGTGGGCGTGCTGGACACGGGGGCGACCTCACTGGGATGCGGACGGCTCTTACGACATGTCCGAGCAAACCGGTGCCGGGACGCTCCGGGAAAGGGCCAATCCTGGGCCGGTGGCCCGTACGGGGATGCGCACGGGGCCGGCGGGACGGGCGGTTCGGGCCGCTTGGGCCGTTCGGCCGTTCGCGCCGTTCGCGCCGTTCGGCGGTTCAGCGTCCGTCCGGCCCGAGGACCGCCCGGTGCAGCCGCCCGGCCGGTGACCGCCCGGGCGGCAACCACCCGGCCCGGTGACCACCCGGCCCGGTGACAGGCCGGCCCGGTGACAGGCCGGCGCAGCGGCCGCACGGGGCGATCCCGCGGCCGTCCGGCTGGCCGGCCGCCCCGGTTCAGCGGCCGTTCGCCCGGTCGGCCAGGGCGGTCGGGGGCTCGTCGTCCATCTCGAAGGCGAGGGGGGACGGCGCGTAGCCCGCCAGCCGGAACCAGCGCACCTTGCGGTGCTTGCGCAGGGCGCGCGCCGCCCGCACCGAGTCGTTGTGGAAACGGCGGGCCATCGGCACCCGGCGTACCGCCGCCGCCAGCTCGTCCGCGGCCTCGTCCCCGCCGGGTGCCTCCCGTACCGCCTCGACCTGCGGCGCCTCGCCGAAGACGGCGCGCAGGGCCTGACTGAGTTCGCTCTCGGCGACCTCCCGCTGATCCTCCTCGGCCTGCCGGGCGGCATGGGCCGACTGGTACAGCACCATGGACGCGGCCGGGTCGAGCACCCCGGAGGTGGCGAGTTCCTGTGCCACCGAGGCGCGCCGCAGGAGCTGGGCGTCGAGCGCCGCGCGGGCGGCGTCGATCCGGGCGTGCAGCCGGTCTAGCCGGCCCGCCGTCCAGCTGAGGTAGACGCCGACGAGGGCGATGAGGACGGCGATCCAGATGAGAGTGCTCACGCCGCGCCACAGTAGCGGGGCCCGGGGGCGCGGGGGCGTCCGGGACCTGCCGTCGGCGCCGCGCGGTTTTCACGGCGCGGTACCGGCCCCGGCGATCGGACCCGGCCGGCACCGCGCGCCGCGCGGCCGGAGTCACACCCGCGGCGCCCGCATTTCCTCCCCGGTGGCCAAGAAGGCCGCCGACTCCTGCTCGCGGCCCGTGCCCCGGCCTAGTTTCGCTGTCGTCGCGTACTCGGCTGATCACGCATGCGTGCCACGCCGCATGGGGCCCAGGGAGGCACAGTGCAACCACGCAGGAAGAGGGCGTCGCCTGCGGGCCCCCGGCGACGGGGGGCGGCTCGGCTCTTCGGCTCTCCCGTGCTGGTGCCCCTGCTGCTCGCCGCGCTCACCGTGGCGCTGCGGGCCCGGAACCTGTCGGGCCATCCGTTCCCCAACGACGACGAGGGCACCTACCTGTCCCAGGCCTGGGCCGTGACGACCGGCGTGGGGATGTCCCACTACACGTACTGGTACGACCACCCGCCGCTGGGATGGTTGCAGCTGGGGGCGCTGGCCTGGCTGCCGCAGCACCTGCTGCCGGAGCAGACCGCGCTGGTGCACGGGCGGCTGGCCATGCTCCCGGTGGCCGCCGTGACCGCCCTGCTGCTGCACCTCGTGGCACGCCGTACCGGCCTGGGCCGGGTGGCGGCGGCCGCCGCGACGCTGCTGAACGCCGTGTCCCCGCTGGCGATCGGCATGCAGCGGCAGGTGTACCTGGACAGCTTCGCCGTCATGTGGTTCCTGGCCGGCCTGTCCCTGGCCCTGTCACCGCGGCGGCGTCTGTGGGCGCACTGCGCCGCCGGCGTCGCCTTCGCCGTCGCGGTGCTGTCCAAGGAGACCGTCGCCGTCCTGCTCCCCGCCCTGCTGCTGGCGCTGTGGCAGGGCAGCGACCGCCGGACGCGGTCCTTCTCGCTGGCCGCGTTCGCCGCCGGCTCCGCGGTGCTGGCCGGCTATCCGCTGTACTCGGTACTGAAGGGCGAACTGCTGCCCGGCGGCTGCCACTCCTCCCTGCTGCGCGCGCTGGTCTGGCAGGTCGCGTCGCGTGGCGGGTCCGGGTCGGTGTTCGACTCGGGAACGGTGGCCAACTCGCTGGTCGTGCAGTGGCTCCGCGCCGATCCCGTACTGCTGGCGGGCGGCGCCGCGGCCGGGTTCGCGGCGCTCGCGGTACGCCGGCTGCGGCCTGTGGGCCTCGCGGTCGTGCTGCTGATGCTGGTCGTGCTGCGGCCCGGTGGCTACCTGCCCAAGATGTACGCCCTGCAGACGCTGCCGTTCTTCGCCCTGGCGCTGGCGGCGACGGTGGAACGGGTGCTCCGGGGCGGGTGGTGCCGGAGGGTTCCACGGCTGCGGTGGGCGCTGCGGGCCGCGGCGCCGGCGGTCGCGGCGCTGGCCCTGGTGCCGTTGGCGCCGGGGTGGTGGGCGCAGTTCCGCGAGACGCAGCAGGCCGATCTCAACGCCGGCTACCGGGCGGCGAGCCACTGGCTGCACACGTCCGCGGTCGGCGACAGGCAGCGGGTGCGGCTGGTCACCGACGGCGTGCTGTGGCTCGACGCCGTGCGCGCCGGCTACACCCCCGGAGCCGGGGTGATCTGGCACTACAAGCTGGACAAGGACCCCGCCGTCGTCGCCTCCATGCCCCGCGGCTGGCGCGACATCGACTACGTGCTGGCGACTCCCACGATGCAGGAGGCGCAGAGCGAACTGCCCACCCTGAAGGTCCTGTTGCGGCAGGGAAAGCCGGTCGAGGACATCCATTACGGGCAGATCCGGGTGCTGCGCGTACCCGAGAAGACCCGTGGCGCAGGGCCCGGCACGCCACCGGTAACCGCCTCGCTGCTGCCCTGCATCGGGGAGGTCGACGACATCTGGCCGTACGCGTGAAGGTCCGAAACGTGAATCCCCGCGATGCCGTCAGGGTGCACAAAGACACCCTTCTTCCTCTTTGCGGCGCGGCCTGCCAGGACATCCCTGAGATGTCACGCGAAATGCCCGGAAGGGCACCGCACAGCGGAGGTGAAACGCATGGGCATCATCCATACGTCGGGAAAGTGGACGGCCGTCCGGCCGAGCCCGCCCCAGGTGAGCGGCCTGGGAACGAACCATGTCGAATGGGGCCGCCCCACGGGGACCCGTAAGAGCGGGTACCGGTTCACGGGAGGCGAGACGCAGGCGCTGCTGACCGGCGCCGAGTTCACGCTGGCCACGTTCACGCACGAGAATTTCTCGGTCTTCTCCGACGGCGTGCAGCAGTTCGACGTCGAACTCCAGGTGAACGTCACCTTCGAGGACGGGAAGACCAAGGACTTCACCTTCAAGTTCCACCACAACGAGACCGACAACAACGGACCGCACCCGAACGACATCGTCTCGCTGCCGGAATTCATCTCGCCGGAGACGGTGACGGTGGACGGACAGCAGTACAAGGTCATGCTGAGCGGATTCAAACGCGGTGGGCGGATCGTCCGGGAGTTCGACAGCCCGGAGGACGGCTCCAACAGCGCCGACATCGTCGCCGTGTTCGCCAAGCCGGGAAAGGCGGACGTCGCGATCACGCACGTCCAGGCCGGGGGCAAGTTGCCGGGCACGCAGGCGGACGAGTACGTCGAGATCTTCAACCGCGGGACCGAGCCGGCCGACCTGTCCGGCTGGACGCTGCGCGCGCGGAACTCCGGGAAGCAGTTCACCTTCCCGGCGGGCACGGAGCTGCGCCCCGGCACCCGGTTCCGGGTCTACACGAACGAGCGGCACCCGGAGACCGGAGACTTCTCCTTCGGCAGTGGCGAGCCGGTCTGGGACGACGTCGCCGACGTGGCGTTCCTCGCCGACGACAAGGGCAAGCGGGTCTCCCTGTACCGGTACGGACAGAAGATCACCCCGGCTCCTCCAGAGGAGGTGAAGGGCCACGGGGAGGCTCATCCCCGGGTGGTCGCCAGGAACAGCGACAAGCAGTCGCTGGGGACCCAGAAGGTCGTCGTGTCCGTCCCCAAGGACAGCCCGTTGCGGTTCCACCCCGACGAGAACACGCTCTCCCTGTGGAACACCCGGCAGAACAAGGAGAACAAGTTCACCGGCACCGTGTCCGAGGACGGCCGGACGCTCACCGTCGATGTGGACTTCGACATCCCCGCCGGGGACGAACAGCCGATCTGGGTGCAGCTCACCGTCGACAGCGGCGCCCGGCCCGGCACGTACGCCGTGCACTGGGAGCTGGGCGAACTCGGGTCGGTCGACACCACAGTCATCGTGAACTGAGTTGAACGTGCGCACCGGACCTGCCGGGGCCCGGTGCGCACCTTCGCGGCCGCCAGAAGACGGACTTCGGCCATGCTCATTCTTTTTGGCCGGAGGCCACCGGCGGTCAGAACATACGGCACCAAGCGTCGAGCACTCTTTAATACCATCCGAATTTCAGGTCATTCATGAACGTGGGGCGCGCGGATGCTTGCAAGGGGGCGTGCGGGAATCACTCAGTTTGGCAGCAGATACGGAAGGGGCACCTTGGAGAAAGAGAGCCAATCATTCAAGGAGGGGAAAAGAAATGCCCTTGGGAGCAGCCCCCACCATGGTCCGGCGCATCGGGATCTCCGTCGCGGCCGTCACGACGGTCATCAGTACCGCCATGCTGACACCATCGACGGCCATGGCGTCATCTCCAGCTCCGGCAGCCGACCATCCTCAATACATCCACCTCAAGAACGGCGAGAACTACGAGTTCACGCTCAAGCACAAACCGCAGAACCGACTGGTCCCGTTCGGCTGGGGGGAGGGACGGGGCTATTGGGTCAAGGTCTATGGCGGCGACTTTCTCGGGCACGACCGCTTCTGGACAGTCAATGTGGCAACCGGGCACTGGTCGGTCGACGGCCAGCAGGTGTACCCGGTCCAACTCCGCTACCGGCCCAGCCAAAACATGTGCATGACGGTCAAGGACAGCCCTACGAGCGGGGCCTATCTGTGGCAACAGCCGTGCAGCGCCACCTACAACGACCACGCGCAGCTGTGGTTGATCAAACACAGCACTTCCGCCCCGGAAAGCTACAAGCTGGTCCCGTGGAACACCAGGGATCGGGCAAAGCTGGTCGTGGGGCCCCAGTACCCGAACTCGGAGGACACCTGGGTCACGCTCCAGGCGCCGGGCAGGAACAACGACTGGGCAATCACCGATGAGGACGGCGCCCCACCTCACCCCGGGCCGGGCAACCCCACCTGACGGCGGCTGCCGCCGTCTCGCCGAGCGTTGACCTCGGACTTCCGAAAGGGTCCGCCGACTCCGTCTGCGGACCCTTTCGCCTGGTGTGCGCCGAGGGCGGGCAGGGCGGTGGGCCGGCTGCCGTGTCAGGCGGGCGCCGGGCCCCACCGCGGGGCCGTGCCGCAACCACGGAACGGCGGACAGCGCGGCCTCCGCGGCGCGTCGTGGAGGAGGACCGCCGGAAATTGCGCTCGGGTGGTGCCGCAAGGGTGCGGTGCCCGGTCTGTTACAGACCGGGGCCTGCGCCCGTACGGTATTCGTCAGCGAACATTCCCTCTTCATGACGACGGAAGCGTCGATCAACGGGTTGCCGCAGGGCTGATCCGGCAGGACATCCTGACTCAGTGGATCGGTGTACGCCGATGCCCGGCCGGCATCCCGAGCCGACCGGGCGGTGCTCAGCCGCGGACCGCCCCCCACCGGGCGGCCCAGCGGCCCGGGCGGTCCTCCGCGGCCACCGACGCCGCCCCGTCCGCGACCGTCTCGTACACCGCGAGGATGTCCGCGCCGACCGTCGACCAGTCGAAGCGGCGGACGTGCCGGGAGCCGCGTTCCCGCAGTTCCTCGAGGCGTTTGGGGTCGGACAGCAGCCGCAGGGCCGTGGCGGCGAGTGCCTCCGCGTCCTCGTTGGGGAAGAGTTCGCCCGCCTCTCCCCCGTCGAGCACCTGCGCGAACGCGTCGAGGTCGCTGGCCAGCACAGGCGCGCCGGCCGACATGGCCTCGACCAGGATGATGCCGAAGCTCTCGCCGCCGGTGTTCGGCGCGACGTAGAGGTCGACGCTGCGCAGCAGCCGGGCCTTGTCCTCGTCGCTGACCATGCCGAGGAACACGACCCGGTCCCGCAGTTCCCCGGGCAGCCCGTCGACGGCCTCCTTCTCGTCGCCGCGGCCCGCGACGAGCAGCCGCGCGTCCGGCCGTTCGGCCAGGATCCGCGGCAGCGCCTTCATCAGGACCGGCAGGCCCTTGCGGGGCTCGTCGATGCGGCCGACGAAGCCGATGGTCGGCCCGTGCCCGGCGCTGTCGGGGCTGAGGACGTCGCCGAGCCATTCGGCCTTGGGTTCGGCACGGGCGAAGAAGTCGACGTCGACGCCGTTGGGGATCACCACGGCGTCGCCGCCGAGGTGCTCGACGAGCGTGCGCCGCGCGTACTCGCTGACCGCGATCCGCGCGCTGATCTTCTCCAGCGCGGGCTGCAGGATCGGGTACGCGGCGATCATCGCCCGGGAGCGCGGGTTGGAGGTGTGGAAAGTGGCCACGATGGGGCCCTGTGCGGTCCAGCAGGCGAGCAGGCCGAGGGAGGGCGAGGCCGGTTCGTGGATGTGCAGCACCTCGAAGTCGCCGTCGTGCACCCAGCGGCGCACCCGCGCGGCGGAGAGGAAGCCGAAGCCGAGCCGGGCCACCGAGCCGTTGTACGGCACGGGCACGGCACGGCCCGCGGAGGTGGCGTACGGCGGCAGCGGGGTCTCGTCGTCCGACGGGGTCAGCACGGACACCTCGTGGCCCAGCCGCAGCAGGTGCTCGGCCAGGTCCCGGATGTGGAACTGGACGCCGCCGGGGACGTCCCACGCGTAGGGGCAGACGATGCCGATCCTCACGGGCTCTCCGTTTCCGGTGTGCCGGCGCCGCGCGGTGCGAGGTCGGCGGTCCACAGCCGCTGGAGCATGTGCCAGTCCTCGGGGTGCTCGGCGATGCCCGAGGCGAAGGCGTCGGCGACCGCCTGGGTCATGACGGCGGTCCGCTCGGCCCGGGTTCCGCCGTCCGGGACGTCGACCGGTGCGTGGATGCGGCCGCGCATCATGGCGGGGCCGTCGAACCAGAGGGTGACGGGCAGCAGCAGGGCGCCGGTCTGCTGGGCGAGCAGGGCCGGACCGGCGGGCATCCGCGCCGTCTCGCCGAAGAAGTCCACCTCGACGCCGGACGAGGACAGGTCCCGGTCGGCGACGAGGCAGACCAGCCCGCCGGACCGCAGCCGGCGGGCGAGGGTGCCGAAGGCACTGCCCCCGGCGTGCGGGAGGACCTCCATGCCGAGGCTCTCCCGGTAGGCGACGAACCGGTCGTAGAGCGTCTCCGGCTTGAGCCGCTCGGCGACGGTGGTGAAGGGCTGCCCGAGCCGGGTGGCGATCCAGGCCCCGGCCAGGTCCCAGTTGGCGAGGTGCGGCAGCGCGGCGACGACGCCGCGGCCGCTCGCGAGGGCGTCCTCGACCAGATGGATGTCCTTGACCTCCAGGCCGTCGCGGATGCGCTGCTCGCTCCAGACCGGCAGCCGGAAGGATTCCATCCAGTACCGCAGATACGAGCGCATCCCGGCCCGTGAGAGTTCGGCCAGCCGCTCCGGGGAGGCGTCCGGCACGACCCGCGCCAGGTTGGCCTCCAGCCGCAGCACGCCCCGGCCGCGGCGCTTCCAGGCGGTGTCGGCGATGCGCTGCCCGAGCCGCACCGCGGCCGGTTCGGGCAGCCGCTTGACGCCCGACCAGCCGAGTCCGTACAGCGCGTCGGTGAGCCGTTCCCTCATGCGGCGCCACTCCCCGGAGCCGCGCCGGCGTCGGCCTCGTCGGCCTCCCGGCGCACGGTCACGACCCGCTGCCCCAGCGTGACCACGCTGCCGAGGGCCACGATCCACAGCGCGAGCGGCAGCAGGACGCCGATGTGCGGCACGCCGAACGCCTCGAATCCGGCGAGCCCCGCCGCCACCAGCGTGACGACCAGCCGCTCGGCGCGTTCCACCAGGCCGTTGACGTTCACCGGCAGGCCGATGCTCTCGCCGCGCGCCTTGGTGTACGAGACGACCTGACCGCTGGCCAGGCAGAAGATCGCGATCCCGCACAGCACCAGGTCGTCGCCGCGGCCCGCGTACCACAGGGCCAGGCCGCCGAAGACGGCGGCGTCGGCGACCCGGTCGAGGGTGGAGTCCAGGAAGGCGCCCCACCGGCTGGAGCGGCCGAGCTGGCGGGCCATGTTGCCGTCGACGAGGTCGGAGAAGACGAAGAGGGTGATCACGACAGTGCCCCAGAAGAACTCCCCGAGCGGGAAGAAGACCAGCGCGCCGGCCACCACACCGCCGGTTCCGACGACGGTGACGGCGTCGGGGCTGACGCCGAGCCGGATCAGCAGAGCGGCGAACGGTGTGAGAACACGCGTGAAGAATGCACGCGCGTACTTGTTCAGCATGGCCTTCCCGGGGGTCGCTGGAGCCCGGCGGCCATGCGGCCGCCGGGTGGCCCATCGTAGCCAGCCCCGGCCCGGCGCCGTCGCGGCACCCGGGCCGTGCGGGGCCCGCGCGATGTATGGACGGGCGGTGACAGCGGTGGAAAGCTCGAATGACCGCAGCACGTGCAGACCCCGGAGGCGAGACACGTGGGCAATTCAGGCGACAGGACACGACCCGGCGGCAGGTCGATCGCCGGAAGGGCACCGGCGGCCGACCGGCCCTCGGACATACGGAACGTGGTGCTGGTCGGCCACAGCGGATCCGGAAAGACGACTCTGGTGGAGGCGCTCGCGCTCACCGCGGGGGCGATAGGCCGGGCGGGCCGGGTCGAGGACGGCGGCACCGTCTCCGACCACGACGAGATCGAGCACCGGCAGCAACGCTCGGTGCAGTTGTCCCTGGTCCCCGTCGAATGGGGCGGGATCACCATAAATGTGCTGGACACCCCCGGCTACGCCGATTTCGTCGGGGAGGTCAGGGCCGGTCTGCGGGCGGCGGACGCGGCCCTCTTCGTTGTCTCCGCCGCGGACGGCGTGGACGGCGCCACCCGGCTGCTGTGGGACGAGTGCGCGGCCGTGGGCATGCCCCGGGCGATCGTGGTCACCCATCTGGAGTCGGCGCGGGCCGGCTTCGAGGAGATGACGGACATCTGCCGGAAGGCCTTCGGCGGCGACGACCCGGACGCGGTGCTTCCGCTGTACCTCCCCCTGCACGGCCGGCCGGGGGCCGACGGCCATGCCCCGGTGACGGGCCTCATCGGGCTGCTCTCCCAGCGGGTGTTCGACTACTCCTCGGGCTCCCGGGCCGAGTCGGACCCGGCGCCGGACCAGCTGCCGGTCATCGAGGAGGCCCGGAACCGGCTGATCGAGGGCATCATCGCCGAGAGCGAGGACGAGTCCCTCATGGACCGTTATCTGGCGGGCGAGGAGGTCGGCCTCACGACGCTGACCGAGGATCTGGAGCGGGCGGTGGCCCGGGGCAGCTTCCACCCGGTGCTCGCGGCGGCACCGGCCGCCGACGGGGCCCGGCAGGGTCTCGGCACGGTGGAGCTGCTGGAGCTGGTCACCGGCGGCTTCCCGACCCCGCCGGAGCGCACGGCCCCGGCCGTCACCACCCCGGAGGGCAAGCCGCGCCCGGCGCTGGCCTGCGACCCGGACGGCCCGCTGGCCGCGGAGGTCGTCAAGACCTCCTCCGACCCGTACGTGGGCCGGATCAGCCTGGTCCGGGTCTTCTCCGGGACGCTGCGCCCCGACGAGACCGTGCACGTCTCCGGGCACGGTCTGGAGGACCGGGGTCACGAGGACCACGACGTCGACGAGCGGGTCGGTGCCCTGTCCCGGCCGTTCGGCAGGCAGCAGCGGCCGCTGTCGCAGGCCATCGCCGGGGATCTCGCGTGCGTCGCGAAACTCACCCGCGCCGAGACCGGCGACACGCTCTCCGCGAAGGAGCAGCCGCTGCTGATGGAGCCGTGGGAGATGCCCGACCCGCTGCTGCCGGTCGCGATCCGGGCGCACAGCAAGGCCGACGAGGACAAGCTCTCGCAGGGCCTGGCGCGGCTCGTCGCGGAGGACCCGACGATGCGGCTGGAGCAGAACCAGGACACCCACCAGGTCGTGCTGTGGTGCCTCGGGGAGGCTCACACGGACGTCGCGCTGGAGCGGCTGCGCGGCCGGTACGGGGTCCAGGTGGACGCCGTACCGCACAAGGTGCCGCTGCGGGAGACCTTCGGGGAGCGGGGCGGCGGGCGCGGCCGGCATGTGAAGCAGTCGGGCGGGCACGGGCAGTTCGCCATCTGTGAGATCGAGGTGGACCCGCTGCCCGCCGGCTCGGGTGTCGAGTTCGTCGACAAGGTCGTGGGCGGCGCCGTGCCCCGGCAGTTCATCCCCTCGGTGGAAAAGGGGGTGCGCGCGCAGGCCGCGCGCGGGGTCGCGGCCGGCTACCAGCTGGTCGACGTCCGGATCACGCTGCTCGACGGCAAGGCGCACTCGGTGGACTCCTCCGACGCGGCGTTCCAGACGGCGGGCGCGCTCGCCCTGCGCGAGGCCGCCGCGCGGTGCCGGATCGATCTGCTGGAACCGGTCGCCGAGGTGCGGGTGCTGGTGGCCGACGACTATGTCGGCCCGGTGATGAGCGATCTGTCCGGGCGGCGCGGACGGGTCGTCGGCACCGAGCAGTACGGCACCGGCCGGACCCTGGTGCGGGCCGAGATCCCGGAGATCGAGATCGACCGGTACGCGGTCGATCTGCGCTCGGTCTCGCACGGAACGGGACGGTTCAGCCGCTCGTACGTCCGGCACGAACCGATGCCGCCACAGCTCGCCGCGAGGATCCGCGAACAGGACGGCCAGGAGTCCTGACGCCCCGAGCCGCCCCCCGCGCCACCGTGCGCCCCGTCGCACACGGCAACTACCCTGCGACGGGCGCCCGGTGACGGATACGCTGACACGCAGTTCAGAAGGTGTGTCAGAGGTGTGCCGGACCCGGGAGCCGGGAAAAGGCCGCAGCAGCGGACGACATCGGTGTTGGGGGCGGTAGTGGCGGGCGACGAGTTCGACTTCAGGCCGGGAGCGCAGGTTCCGCTCTCGGGCGCGGCGGGACAGACGGCGGCGACGAACGCGCTCGCCTCCGCCGCGTACCGGGACAGCCCTGTCACCGACCTGCTCAAGGCCGACAACGAATGGCACAAGTCGAAGATCAAGGCCCCGAGACTGTCGCTGTTCGAGCCCAACCTGGGCGAGGCCTTCTCCCGCGCCGTCCAGATCCGGCTGCTCGGGGCGACCCGCAAGGCGCTGATCCAGTCCTTCGGCACGGAGCCGCAGACCATCGTCGAGCACTGCCTGGCCGCCAACCGCATCCGCAAGGAGCGGGACACCAGGCTGACGGTGGTCATGGTGCTCTTCGGGCTGCTGTTCCTGCCCGGCATGCTGCTCTGGCTCGCCGCGTTCCAGCTCCGCCGCACCCTCGCGGGGGCGCAGAACCGGCGCGCGGGGGCGTTCGGCATGGCGCTGCTGGTCGCCGTCGGGGTGCTGGCGGTGGTGTTCCTGATCAAGCTGCCGTTCACCGGCTTCTGGGCGGTCTATCTGCGGGCCATGCTCATCGCGCCCGTCGTCGGCTGGCTGTGGGCCAAGCAGATCTGCGAGCGCACCGCGGCCGATCTGCGGGACCGCTGGGGCGGGCTGCTCGCGGGCGGCGGCATCGGCGCCAAGATCCCGGAGGCCGTGCCGCGCAACCCCAGCGAGACCGCCGCCGAACAGCTCCGGCAGAACCTCGCCAAGCTCTCCGCGGAGCAGCGCAGCAACCTGGTCTTCTACGCCGGGCCCAAGGGCATACTCGGCATGGGCACGCGCTGGGGCAGCTGGCATCTCGCCGAGGACCTGGTGCCCAAGCACGCCGACAAGGACATCAACCCCTTCCGCTGCTGGGACGTCGTCCGCGCGATGCACGACCAGCTGCGGATGCTGGAGCGCACCCCGCTGCACACGGGCGGCTTCACCCCGCCCACGGTGACGCACTGGATCGTCTCCCCGGTCGGCGAGGGGGCCGACGAGGTCTCCCGTCCGACCGGTGAGGGCATCGAGACGTTCCAGGTCAAGCCCGCCGAGATACAGCGCATCTGCAACGAGCAGCAGTTCGGCAGCGGCAACCGGCACTATCTCGGGGTGCAGTTCGTCCTCTGGGACGGCCAACTGGTGATCACCCTGCTGGTCACCGTGACCCTGCTGCACCACACGCTCCGTATCGAGGTCACGGGTCACGCGCTGGGTCCGGTGCACCCCCTCTTCACCAGCAAGCCCAAGGCCAAGACGCGGGAGGTCAGCAAGGCGGTGAAGTTCTGGGAGACGAAGGAGCAGACGCTGCCGCTGGTCGACGCCAAGGAAGTGGTACGGCTGGCCGCGCGTGCGCCGCTCACCTGGTATCCGCCGCTGCTGGAGTATCTGGGCGGGAAGCTGAGCCTGCCCGAGCCGTTCGGCCTCCGGCACGCCTGGGCGGACCAGCCGTGGCGGCACCGCTTCATGGCGGACGACGCCCTGCGCGCCGCGACCCCGGTGCTCCGGGTGGTGCACCAGGCCGCGATCCAGGTGCTGGAGGAGAACGACGTGGACACCGCGAACTTCGGCACCCGGTCGGGCTTCCTCAGCGGCCAGGTCCAGGGCGCGGAGCCGAAGAAGGCGGATCTGTACGACGCCTAGCCGCCTCCGGGCGCGGCGCGGCGGAATGCGGCGCGGCGGAATGCGGCGCGGCGGAATGCGGCGCGGCGGAATGCG
>NZ_WHPN01000198.1 GCF_009735685.1 Streptomyces lycii
ACATGGGTGGTGTCCGGGTCGTACGAGGTGTACGAGGTGTACGGGGCCGCGGGCGGGACGGGCGGTGCCGCCTGCCCGTGCTGTCCGTACCGCGCGGCCCGGCCGTGCTGCCCGTGGGGCGCTGTCTGTCCGTGGGGCGGCGTCTGTCCGTGCTGTCCGTACTGCGCGGCCCCGCTGTGCTGCCCGTGCTGCCCGTGCCGGGCGGGCTGTTCGGGCGGCAGCGGGGCCTGGAGGGGCAGATGGGCCGTGTCCGCCGACGACCAGGCGGCGGACGGGGGCGGCGTGGCGCCGTGGGCGTGGTCCTGGTGGGTCGGGCCCTGCCAGACCTGGGTGTCCGGGTCGCGGGGCTCGGGCCGGCCCGGGAACGGCTCGCGGGCGTACGGGTCGTAGGGGCTCTGCGGCTGGTCGGTCATGGTGTCGCGGTCATCCTCCTGCGAACGGCGGGAGCACCTCGACCGTGCCGCCCTCGGCCAGTGTGACGGTGTCGTGGGCCCGTGTCCCGACCGGGGAGCCGTCCACGAGGAACGAACACCTCAGCAGCACGCGCGCGAACTCCGGGCGGGAGCCGTGCCGGTGCCGCGCCGCGTCCAGGGCCTCCGCGAGCGTGTCCGCCTCGTACGGCTCCTCGGGGGTCCCGGCGGCGGACTTGGCCGCGGCCCAGTAGCGAATTGTGCCAGCGGCCACGCGGAGCTCCGTTTCGTCGTGGGGAGTCGTGGAGGTCGGAAGTCGTGGAAAGCGGGAGTCGTGCAAAGCGGAAGTCGGAGTCGGGTGTCGGAGTCGGGGGTTGAAGTCGGGTCGGTCGGTCGGTCCGGGTGCCGGGTGCCGGGTTCCCGGACCGGCTGCCGGGCGGATCCGGGCCCGGCCCGTGCCGGGAGCCGGGCGCCCGGGCGGGCGCGGCACTCCGTGACGCGGGACTCCATGATGCCGGGTCGGGCCGCGGCTCCGGTGCCCCGTCCCGGTTCCGGCCGCTCACGGGGGCGGTTCGGGCGGTTCTCACGGCCGCCGGCCCGGCCATGTCGCCGCCCCGGCCGCGGCCGTCAGCCGACGTCTCCCCGCCCGCCACCGCCGCCCGGCCGCGCACCGTCTGCTCGTGCACCATCCGTTCGCGCACCGTCCGCCCGGGTGCGGTCCGCCCAGGCGTCCTCCGTCCGCACACCGTCCGCCCGGTCGTCCTCCGCCCGCACACCGTCCGGCCGTGGGTCCTCCGCCCGCCCCCCGCCGCCGTCCGGCCGTGGGTCCTCCGCCCAGGTGCCGGACAGCCAGTCGCCGATGCGGGACAGCAGCGGTTCGCCGACCGCGTTCTCCGCGTGGCCCAGTCCCCGTTCGAGCCACAGTTCGGCCGCGCCGTCGGGGGCCGCCGCGAGCAGGGAGCGCGGGTGGTCCTCCGGGAAGTACGCGTCCCGGTCGCCGTGGACGATCAGCAGCGGGACCGGGGCGATCAGCGGCACCGCCTCCACCGGGGAGAGCGGCACCGGATCCCAGTCCCGGGTGTGGATGCGGGTGCGCAGCCCGAGCCGGCCCACGAGGCGGCCCACCGGCCGGGTGATGACCCAGTGCACGCGGCGCATCGGCGCCGTGCCCCGGTAGTACCAGCGCGCCGGAGCGCTCACGGCGACGACCGCGTCCGTACGCGCTTCCGTGCGCCCCTCCGTGCGCCTCTGGCCGGATCCATCGGGTGATCCGCCCGCCGCGCCGTCCGGCGGAGGCCCCGCTTCCGAGGCGTTGGGCCCGTACAGCGCCGCGTGCCGCAGCACGACCGAGCCGCCCATCGAGAAACCGACCGTCGCCACCCGCCGGTGTCCGAGCGAACGCGCCCAGCGCACCGCCGCGGCCAGATCCAGCACCTCCCGGTCACCCACCGTGGACCGGCCCCCGGAACCGCCGTGCCCCCGGAAGGAGAAGGTGACCACGGCCGCACGCTCGGCGAACACCGACGCCACCCGGCGCACGGCGGGACGGCCGAGGGCGCCGGTGAAACCGTGCGCGACGACGATCACCGGCTGCTCACCGGGGCCGGCCGGGCCGCCGCCGGAGGGTCCGCCGCCGCCCGCGCGGGGCGTGTACGCGGCCTCGATCCGTACGCCGTCGTCCGCCGTCAGCACCGTCCGGCGCGCCCCTCCCGCGGCTGCCCGGCGGCCACCCCGCGTGACCGGCGGAACACGCGAAGGTGCGGATTCAGCCTCCGCTTCTGCTCTCATGTGGGCTATTCTGCTTCGGAAGAGGACTCGGGCAGCGACGCCCCCGGGTCCTTTCGCGCTTTCAGGGCTCCCTGGAGCGGGTCCTCCCCGGCCCGCCCGGCCGGACCGGGAACGCGCCGCACGATGCAGTACAGAGCAGTGCCGCATACGTCCTCGCAGGGACCGGGAGGAACCGACGTAATGGGCAAGCGAAACGCGCGGAGCCGCAAGGACCGCACACCCGGGCACCATTTCCGGGCGACGCACGTCGCCACGGCCGAGAGGAGCCCGCGATGAGTTCGCTGCTGCTTCTGACCAACGCCCTCCAGCCCTCCACGGAGGTGCTTCCGGCCCTGGGACTGCTGCTGCACAACGTGCGGGTGGCCCCCGCCGAGGGCCCGGCGCTCGTGGACACCCCCGGTGCCGACGTCATCCTCGTCGACGGCCGCCGGGACCTCCCGCAGGTCCGCTCCCTCTGCCAGCTGCTCCGGTCCACCGGTCCCGGCTGCCCGCTGCTGCTCGTCGTCACCGAGGGCGGCCTCGCCGCCGTCACGGCCGAGTGGGGCGTCGACGACGTGCTGCTCGACACGGCGGGACCCGCCGAGGTCGAGGCCCGGCTGCGGCTCGCGACCGGCCGCCGGCAGATCACCGGCGACGACAGCCCGATGGAGATCCGCAACGGTGATCTCTCGGTGGACGAGGCGACGTACAGCGCGAAGCTCAAGGGCCGGGTCCTGGACCTGACCTTCAAGGAGTTCGAGCTGCTGAAGTACCTCGCCCAGCACCCGGGCCGGGTCTTCACCCGCGCCCAGCTCCTCCAGGAGGTCTGGGGCTACGACTACTTCGGCGGCACCCGGACGGTCGACGTGCACGTACGGCGGCTGCGCGCCAAGCTCGGCCCCGAGCACGAGTCGCTGATCGGCACCGTACGGAATGTCGGCTACCGCTTCGTTGTCCCGGAGAAGGTCGAGCGGGCCGCCGAGGAGGCCAAGGCGGAGGCCGAGCGCACGGCGCGGTCCGCGGCCGCCGCCCGCGAGCGGGCCGGGCGGTCGCCGGCGGCGCCGACCCCGTCCGTACGTCCGTCCGAGGGGTGACCGGACCCGCGTAGACTGCCGCGCGTGGCCAAGGTGACGCGTGACGATGTGGCAAGGCTGGCGGGGACCTCGACCGCGGTGGTCAGCTACGTCATCAACAACGGACCGAGGCCGGTCGCCCCGGCCACCCGCGAGCGGGTCCTGACCGCGATCAGAGAGCTCGGCTACCGGCCGGACCGCGTCGCCCAGGCGATGGCCAGCCGGCGCACCGACCTCATAGGGCTGATCGTGCCGGACGCGCGGCAGCCGTTCTTCGCGGAGATGGCGCACGCGGTGGAGCAGGCGGCGGCCGACCGCGGAAAGATGGTCCTGGTCGGCAACTCCGACTATCTGGACGAGCGCGAGGTGCACTACCTGCGCGCCTTCCTCGGCATGCGCGTCTCCGGCCTGATCCTCATCAGCCAGGGCCCGAGCGAACACGCGGCGATCGAGATAGACGCCTGGGACGCGCGCGTGGTGCTGCTGCACCGGCGGCCGGACGCGATCGACGACGTCGCCGTCGTCACCGACGACGTCGGCGGCGCGCAGCTCGCGACCCGGCATCTGCTGGAACACGGGCTGGAGTACGTCGCCTGTCTCGGCGGTGTGGAGTCGACCCCCGTCATCGGCGACCCCGTCACCGACCATGTCGAGGGCTGGCGGCGGGCCATGCGCGAGGCCGGGCGCTCCACGGACGGCCGGCTCTTCCAGGCCCCGTACAACCGCTACGACGCCTACCGGGTCGCGCTCGGCATCCTGGCCGGCCCCGACCGGCCGCCGGGCATCGTGTGCACCACGGACGACCAGGCGATCGGCGTGCTCCGGGCGGCCCGGGAGCTGCGGATCGACGTGCCGGGCGAGCTGGCCGTCGCCGGGTTCGACGACGTGAAGGAGGCGGCGCTCACGGACCCGCCGCTGACCACGGTCGCCTCCGACCGGGAGGCGATGGCCCGGGCCGCGGTGGACCTGGTGCTGGACGACTCGCTGCGGGTCGCGGGCGGGCGGCGGGAGCGGCTGAAGCAGTTCCCGTCCCGGCTGGTCGTGCGGCGCTCCTGCGGCTGCGGCTAGCGCCCCCGGTACGACACGCGGCGCACTCCGCGCCGCTGCGCCCGGCTCCGTCCGTGCGCGGCGCACTCCGCGCTGCGCCCGGCTCCGTCCGTGCCACGGCTCCGGGCGGTGTGCGGCTTCGTACGGCGTCCGGCTGCGTCCGTGCCACGGCTCCGCGGGTCCGCGCGGGATCCGGCTCCGTACGGCGTCCGGCTGCGTGTCACGGCTGCCGCCCGGGTCCCGCGGCGCCCCGCTCCGAGCCCCGGCCCGGCCCCCGTACGGCTGCGTACGGCTCGCACGTCCCCGTTCCGTGCCCCGGCGGCGGGGTCGGTCCTTATACCGGCCATACAGCCTTTTACCAGGCTTCTCAGGGCGTTCTCAGAGAAATCTCATGCCCGGCGCGCACCGTCGGGGACATGAGCGATCAGCGTACGTACCCCGAGCGGCCCCTGTCCGACCCGCCGCCGGTGCCGCCCGTACCCGGGCGGCCCGCCCACGAGCCCCCCTTCACCACCCCGGACGGGACCACCGTGTGGCCCGGGACGCCCGCCCCGGCCGCCGGTGCCGGTGACGGCCGCGCCGGCCCCGTCCCGCCGCCCGTTCCCGCCGCCGGAGCACATGGTGGCCCGGGGGCTCCTGCCCCGCGCGCGGGGCAGGGGCACCGCCGGCGCCGGGTCCGCGGGCCGGTCGGGATCGTCGCCGCCGCGGCCCTCGTCGCCGGTCTGGCCGGCGGCGGTTCGGGCTGGCTGGCCGGCGAGCTGAGCGACGGTTCCGCCGCCGGCGGCACCTCGGTCACCGGGACGAACGCCGCGGCCGGTGCCACGGACGGCACCGTCTCCTCGGTGGCCGCCGCGGTCACCCCGAGCGTGGTCGAGATCAGCGCCGAGTCCGCCTCGGGGCAGACCACCGGTTCCGGTGTCGTCACGACCGCCGACGGCGAGATCCTCACCAACAACCACGTGGTCTCCGGCGCCTCCACGATCAAGGTCACGTTCAGCGACGGAAAAACGGCGACCGCCGAGATCGTCGGCGGCGAGCCGGACCTCGACATCGCGCTGATCAAGGCCGAGGGTGTCGACGGGCTGAAGCCCGCCGCGCTCGGCGACTCGGAATCGGTCCGGGTCGGCGACCAGGTCGTCGCGATCGGCTCCCCGGAGGGCCTGACCGGCACCGTCACCAGCGGCATCGTCTCCGCGCTCGACCGCGACGTCACCGTGCAGCGGGAGGACGGCGACCAGCGGCAGCGGCTGCCCGGGCAGGGCGGCGACCACTGGCCGTTCGAGTTCGACGGCGGCGAGTACAACGGCGAGGTCGGGTCCGACACCACCACCTACCAGGCCATCCAGACCGACGCCTCGCTGAACCCCGGCAACTCCGGAGGTGCCCTCGTCGACATGAACGGCCGCGTCATCGGCATCAACTCGGCCATGTATGCCCCCAGCTCCGCCGCGGGCACCTCGTCGAGCAGCGCCGGCAGCGTGGGCCTGGGCTTCGCGATCCCGGTGGACGACGTGGAGAAGGTCCTGGACGACCTCCGGGCGGGCGACGGCGGCTGACCGGGAGCGGGGCGGGTGACGGCGGCTGACCCGGGCGGGGGCGGGTGACGGCGGCTGACCCGGGCGGGGGCGGGTCACGGCGGCTGACCCGGAGCAGGCGGTTCCGCCGTCCGCCGTGATCGCCCGGAACCGGGGCCGTCCCGCCCGGCCGCCGCTGCGCGGGGCGGTTCCGCCGTGACCGCCCGGGCACGGCAGCGGCACCGTGCCCGGGGCCTCGCCCTGTGCCAGTCTGGCCGGAGCCGGGCGCACCCCCGGAGCGGCAGCGCGAGCAGCGGCGCGGAGCCGGAAACGGCGCGGTGCGAGACAGCGCGGCAGTGTGAGACAGCGCGGCAGTGCGAGAAGCAGCGGCAGAGCGAGAAGCAGAGGTCCCCGTACATGAATCCCGCCGACGGCGAACACCGCGAGCACCGCGAGCACCGCGAGCACCGGGAACACCGGGAACACCGGGAACACCGGGAACACCGCGTCCTGATCGTCGACGACGAGCCCGCCGTGCGTGAGGCGCTCCGGCGCAGCCTCGCCTTCGAGGGGTACGGCACGGAACTCGCCGTCGACGGTCTGGACGCGCTGGAGAAGACGGCGGCGTACGACCCCGATCTGGTGCTGCTCGACGTCCTCATGCCGCGCATGGACGGCCTCACCGCCGCCCGCCGGCTGCGGGCGAACGGGCGGACGGTGCCGATCCTCATGCTCACCGCCCGGGACACCGTCGGCGACCGGGTCACCGGGCTCGACGCGGGCGCCGACGACTACCTCGTGAAACCGTTCGAGCTGGACGAACTGCTGGCCCGGGTCCGTGCGCTGCTGCGCCGCAGCTCGTACGCGACGGCCGCCGCCGAGGAGGAGGGGCGGCCGCAGGGCGTGCTGACGTTCGCGGATCTGCGGATGGACCCGGCGACGCGCGAGGTGTTCCGCGGCGACCGGCCGGTGGAGCTGACGCGCACCGAGTTCACGCTGCTGGAGATGTTCCTGGCACACCCCCGGCAGGTGCTCACCCGGGAGCAGATCCTGAAGGCCGTCTGGGGCTTCGACTTCGAACCCAGCTCGAACTCCCTGGACGTGTACGTGATGTATCTGCGGCGGAAGACCGAGGCGGGCGGTGAACCGCGCCTGGTGCACACCGTGCGCGGGGTGGGCTACGCGCTGCGCGAGGGCGGTACGGAATGACGGGCCCGGCCGCGCCCGGTCCCACGGGGCCGCCCG
>NZ_WHPN01000199.1 GCF_009735685.1 Streptomyces lycii
GGCCTCCCCGGCTTCCCGGGCACGTCCGGGCACCCGGGTCTGCCCGCACCGGCGACCGGCGGCTCCGCCCCGCACGGCGGACCCGGACTGCCGCCGCTCCCGGGGTCCGCCGCCGGTCCCGTACGTCCCGCCACCCCGCACCGCCCGGGCTCAGCACAGCCCGTGCCCCCCGCCGTCCCGGGGCAGCCCGCCGCACCGCCCGCCCCCGGCGCCCCCGACCCCGGGCCGCCGCCCCGGGCCGCCACCACACCGGGGCATCTGCCGCCGTACGCCCCGGCCTACGTGCCCCCGGACGGCTCCCGCCGCCACTGGCGTACGCCCCTGTTGGCCGCCGCGGCGGCCCTGGTCGTCGCGGTCGGCGGCGGAGCGGCCGTCTACGTCCTGCTGGACGACGGCTCACGCTCCCACCGGGCGCAACGGCCGCCCGCCGACGACAACCCCTGGGACGACGCCTCCCCGGGCCCGGGCACCGGAGCGGACCCGGACACCGGCGGCAGCACCCCGCCCGGCACCCCCTCGGACGGCGCACCCTCGGCCGGGGCCTCGGACGACCCGGCGGACGGTGCCGGGGACGGGGTGATTCCCGAGCCCTACCTGGGCACCTGGGAGACCGCCTTCGGCGCCGACGGCAGCGACGTCCGCCGCTTCACCCTCGTCCAGGGGGAGCAGGGCGACACCGTCTTCCGGATGGACGCCGACGGCACGGGCTACCACTGCGAGTTCAGCGCCGTGCTCAATTCCGCCGGACCGCCGGTCGAGTTGGGTCCCTCCGCGGTGGACGCGGGCGAACCGCTCAGCTCCTGCCGGCCGGGCCCGGTGACCACCCTGGAACGGACCTCCGACGGGCGGCTGATCCGCGTCTTCACCGACGGCAGCGGCGAACCGCTGACGTACACCAAGGTGGGCTGAGGACCGTGTGCGCGGCGGGCCTACGGGCCGTTCGGCCCGGACGGGCCCCGGGGGTCGAGGCAGTCCGGTGTGTACGCGGGCGAGTACGTCCCGGGGACGTCGTCCAGGGCGAAACACAGCTGGGCGTGCAGCAGTTCGGCCTCCGCCGGGGAGAGCCGCAGGGCCAGGTCGGCGTCGAACACACCGTCCCGCCGGAGCCAGAGCGGAATGATCAGGCTGCCGCCCGCGTCCCGCCGTACGGGCTGGCCGGGCACCCGGCTGATCCGCAGCCCGCGCCCCGCGCCGGGGTCACCGGCGACCGTGGTCGGCGTTCCCATCAGGCCGTCACCTCCAGGGCGCCCCTGCTCATGGCCCGGGTGCCGATGGTGTGCCCGCTGACGGCCCACGGGCCGGGATCGGCTCCGTACAGCGCGAGGGCGAGAGCGTCACGCCGCTCCTGTCGGCGCTCCTCCCGCTCGTGGGCGACGAGGTAGGGCCGGACCAGCGGGCCGGTGCCGTCGAGCACCGGCAGCGCGCCCCGGACGCCCCGCCGGTCCGCGACCGGCGGCCGGGAGTCCACGGCGCGACGCGGCGGGTCGGTCGCGCGCACGACCAGCCGCAAGCCGGTTGCGGTGAGGACACGCGCCCGCCCGGGGACGGCGCGCCGCCGCCCCGTGGCGGGAACGAGCTGCGCGATCACACGGTCGAGTGTCCGGAGGAGGGCAAGCCGGATACGGTAGGTCATGCTGACGCTCCTGGTTCTGGGTGGCGTTGGCCATGCCCCGGGGTGTTGCCGCACCGCCGGGGCACTCATGTCTTCGGCTCAACACGGATGCGTCCGGGTCGAGTTGTGAAGACGGTAGCGTCAATATGAGGCCAGAAACAACATGTTGCGTGAGGGCTGGCAAAGGTGGCATATGCCATATCGCCACGCAGCGGGTCGTGACCCGACAGGGGGACCCCTCAGCCCTGCGGCCCTTCAGTGGCCCGTAGCACTGTGGGATCGGTCGAACTGACCCTGCTTGGCACCTGCCACCAACGACCGCAGCGTCGCCGGGTTCACCGTGAGGACGACATCGGGCTCATCGCTCTCCCGCAGGAGAACGCCACCCCGGTGAGACGCGAGTTCCAGGCAGTTGCCGTCGGAATGCTCCGAGAACGAGGACTTGCGCCACTGCACTTCCATCCACCCCATGCCTCATACGTCCTGTGCCACTTCGTGGAGGAAGACCCGCGACCGTTGCGGGTCGAGAGCCCGTTCCTCCATACGGTCCAACACCGCACGGTAGTTCGCGAGATGGGTTTCGGCATCGGCGAACGTGGAGCCGAGTGAGTCCGTCTGCACGGTGTCGAGCTGCGGGACGGGCCCGTAGGCGTACAGAGTCGAACTCGCCGCCGACGGGTAGCCGCCCACCGCGAAGGGCAGGACGCGGAGTGTCACGTTGTCCCGTTCCGACTGTTCCAGCAGATGCGTCAGCTGGGTCCGCACCGTCTGCCTGCCGCCGAACCGCATGCGCAGCGCAGCCTCGTGAATGATGAACGTGCACTGCGGCGCCGCAGGCCCGTCAAGCACCCTGTTCCTCCTGAGCCGGAAGGCCAGCTTGCGCTCGAAATCACCGGCAGCCAGCGGCGGAACCTCTTCCTCGAACAGGGCTCGGGCGTAGGCCTCGTGCTGCAACAGCCCGGGCATGTGCGTGATCTGCGCGGCCCGTAGCGCGACGGCGTGGTGCTCCAGTTCGGCCAGATCGAGCAACGTGGAGACGAGCACGTCCCGGTACTCGTCCCACCAGTTCGCGGCGCCCGTCCGTCGCTCCCTCGCCATCTCAGCGAGGGCATCGACGTAAGCGGAGTCATGGCACGAGTAGTTGGCCGCCCAGACCCGCACCCGATCGGTGCTGACCCCGGAGCGTGCGGATTCCGTGTTGCTGACGGTGGTCCGGTCCGTACGGTGCAGCACCGCGGCCTCGTTGATCGTCAGCCCCACCCGCTCGCGCATCTTGCGCAACTCCGCACCCAGCCGCCGCTGCCGCTCGGTCGGAGGTTTCCTTACGGGCATCGGGCCCCCCTTCGTCTCCCGCTCACAGTTTGTACTGTCCCGGAGCCCGGTTGGACCAGGTCCGGCGGCCAGGTCCGGCGGGCCAGGTCGTCCGAGCGGGGACAGGTGCTCGCGCCCGGCGCACGCCGTAATACCGGCATAAGCTCTCTTAAAGGTTTATGTTGCATAAGCCGGTCATGATCCCGGCCGGTCCGGGGCTGAGAGCCGGGCGGCCGGAGCCCGCCGCCGGCAGCAGCCGAGTCCAGCTCGTCCAGCCCAGGAGCAGCAGCGGCATGAGCCACGCCGAGTCCCCGACCGCGTCCCCGACGGAGTCCCCCGCGGCCAAGCTCTCCCTGCTCACCCTGGCCGCGATGGTGGTCGGCTCGATGGTGGGCGCCGGGGTGTTCTCGCTGCCGAGCCGGTTCGCCGAGGAGACGGGGGTCGCCGGGGCGCTGATCGCCTGGACGGTCGCGGGCAGCGGCATGCTGATGCTCGCCTTCGTCTTCCAGAGCCTCGCCGTGCGGCGGCCGGACCTCGACGCCGGTGTGTACGCCTACGCGAAGGCCGGGTTCGGCGAGTACCTCGGCTTCTTCTCGGCCTTCGGCTACTGGGCCAGCGCCTGCGTCGGCAATGTGACGTACTGGGTGCTGATCATGTCGACCACCGGATCCGTGGTCCCGGCGCTGGGCGACGGCGGCACGCCGCTCGCCACGGTGCTGTCGTCGCTGGGCCTGTGGGCGTTCTTCCTGCTCGTGCGGCGCGGCGTCAAGGAAGCGGCGATGATCAACAGGATCGTCACCATCGCCAAGGTCGTCCCGATCCTGGTCTTCGTCGTCCTGGCGCTCTTCTTCTTCGACCCGGGCGTCTTCGCGGAGAACTTCGGCGGCGCGGACTACGCGGGCGGCCTGTTCGCCCAGGTGCGCGGCACCATGCTGGTCACGGTGTTCGTGTTCCTGGGTGTCGAGGGCGCCAGCGTCTACTCCCGGCACGCCCGGCGCCGCTCCGACGTCGGGCGGGCCACGGTGCTGGGCTTCCTCAGCGTCTTCGCCGTCTTCGCGTCGGTCACCGTCGTCTCGTACGGCATCCTGCCGATGGGCGAGATCGCGGAGCTGCGGCAGCCGTCGATGGCCGGGGTGCTGGAGGAGGCGGTCGGCACCTGGGGCCAGGTCTTCGTCAGCGTCGGGCTGATCGTGTCCGTCCTCGGCGCCTATCTGGCATGGACGCTGATGGCCGCCGAGGTGCTGTTCGTCGCGGCGAAGGACGACGACATGCCGCGCTTCCTGCGCGGTGCCTCGGCCGCCGACGTCCCCGTACCGGCGCTGCTGATGACCACGCTGATGGTGCAGGCGGTGCTCGTCGTCACGCTGTTCTCCGAGGACGCCTTCAACTTCGCGCTCAATCTGACCAGCGCGCTGACGCTGATCCCGTTCCTGCTGGCCGCCGCGTTCGCGCTGCGGATCGGGGTGCGGCCGGACGCCCGCACCGAAGGCGGCGGGCGCGGCCGGGGGCGCGAGATCGTGGTGGCGGCGCTGGCCTGCGCCTACACGGTCTTCCTGCTCTTCGCGGCCGGGCCGAAGTTCGTCCTCGTCTCCCTGATCGTCTACGCGCCCGCCACGCTGTTCTTCGTCAAGGCGCGGCGCGAGCAGGGCAGGCGCCTCTTCTCGCCCGGCGAACTCGTGATCTGCGCCGTGTCGGTCGCCGGGGCCGCCGCCGGGGTGACCTCCCTGGCCGCGGGCTGGATCAGCCTCTGAGCCGCGCGGCACCTCACCTCCCCCACCCCCTGTTCTTCGTGAGAAAGGCACTTCCCCGCCATGGCGCACGAACCCGGCAACGGCACCCCCGCACCGGCTCCCGAACGGTCCCCGGGGCCGCTCGGGGTGCACTCCGAGGTCGGCAGGCTCCGCAAGGTCCTCGTCTGCTCGCCCGGGCTCGCGCACCGCCGGCTGACCCCCCGCAACGCCTCCGAGCTGCTCTTCGACGACGTGATGTGGGTCGACAACGCCGAGCGCGACCACGCCGACTTCGTGGCACGGCTGCGCGAACACGGGGTCGAGGTGGTCGAGCTGCACGAGCTGCTCGCCGAGACCATGGCGATCCCCGAGGCCCGGTCCTGGCTGCTGGACCGCAAGATCGTGCCGAACGAGGTCGGGCTCGGGCTCGTCGACGGCACCCGCGCCTTCCTGGAGGGTCTGCCGCCGCGGCAGCTCGCCGAGTACCTGATCGGCGGACTCGCCACCTCGGACCTGCCCGGCGAGCACCGGCCCGGCTATGTCGCCCTCGCCCGGGAGGCGACCGGCATGCGCGAGTATCTGCTGCCGCCGCTGCCGAACACCCTCTACACCCGGGACACCACCTGCTGGCTGTACGGCGGCGTGACGCTCAATCCGCTGCACTTCCCGGTCCGGCACGGCGAGACGCTGCTGATGAAGGCCGTCTACCTGTTCCACCCGGACTTCGCCGGTTCGCGCGTGTGGTGGGGCGACCCCGATCTCGACTGGGGCCGGGCGACCTTCGAGGGCGGCGACATCATGCCCGTCGGCAACGGTGTCGTGCTGATGGGGCTGAGCGAACGCACCTCGCGGCAGGCGATCACCCAGGTCGCGGCCGCGCTGTTCGAGCACGGGGCGGCCCGGCACGTGGTCGTCGCCGGCATGCCCAAGCTGCGGTCCGCGATGCACCTCGACACCGTCTTCACCTTCGCCGACCGCGACGTCGTCACGCTCTACCCGAGGATCGTGGACGGCATCCACAGCTTCTCGCTGCGCCCCGGCGGCACATCCGGCGGCGGCGCCCCCGGCAGTGCGCCCGGGGTCGAGATCACCGACGAGGGCGGGCGGGCGTTCACCGACGTCGTCCGGGAGGCGCTGGGCCTGCGGGAGCTGCGGGTCATCGAGACCGGCGGCGACGTCTACGAGTCCGAGCGCCAGCAGTGGGACAGCGGCAACAACGCGGTGGCCGTGGAGCCCGGCGTGGTCTTCACCTACGACCGCAACACCCGCACCAACGCCCTGCTGCGCCGGGCCGGGATCGAGGTCCACACCATCGTCGGGGCGGAACTCGGCCGGGGCCGCGGCGGCGGGCACTGCATGACGTGCCCGCTCGTCCGCGACCCCGTCGACTTCTGACGGCGCCCCCGGCCGGCCGGGAGCCGCCCGGGTCCGGGATCAGCTCAGGAAGGAGTTGATCTCGATCGTCTCGGTCCGGCCCGGGCCGACACCGATCGCGGAGATCGGCGCGCCCGACATCTCCTCCAGCGCCTTCACGTAACGCTGCGCGTTCTTCGGCAGGTCCGCGAAGGTCTTCGCCTTGGTGATGTCCTCCGACCAGCCCGGCAGCATCTCGTACACCGGCTTGGCGTGGTGGAAGTCGGTCTGGCTGTACGGCAGCTCGGTGACCCGCTCGCCGTCGATCTCGTACGCGACACACACCGGGATCTGCTCCCAGCCGGTCAGCACGTCGAGCTTCGTCAGGAAGAAGTCGGTCAGGCCGTTGACCCGGGTCGCGTAGCGCGCGATCACCGCGTCGAACCAGCCGCAGCGCCGGTCGCGGCCGGTGGTCACGCCCCGCTCGCCGCCGATCGTGCGCAGCGCCTCGCCGTCCTCGTCGAACAGCTCGGTCGGGAACGGCCCGGCGCCGACCCGCGTCGTGTACGCCTTCAGGATGCCGATGACCCGGTTGATCTTCGTCGGGCCGACCCCGGCCCCGGTGCAGGCGCCGCCCGCGGTCGGGTTCGAGGAGGTCACGAACGGATACGTGCCGTGGTCGACGTCCAGCAGCGTGCCCTGGCCGCCCTCGAAGAGGACGACCTTGCCCGCGTCGATCGCGTCGTTGAGGACGAGGGTGGTGTCGGCGACATAGCCGCGCAGCTGGTCGGCGTAGCCCAGCAGTTCCTCGACGACCTGCTCGGTCGCGATGGCGCGCCGGTTGTAGAGCTTGGCCAGCACCTGGTTCTTGAAGTCGAGCGCCGCCTCGACCTTCTGGGTCAGGATCGACTCGTCGAAGAGGTCCTGCACCCGGATGCCGACCCGGTTGATCTTGTCGGCGTACGTCGGGCCGATGCCGCGGCCGGTGGTGCCGATCTTCCGCTTGCCGAGGAAGCGTTCCGTCACCTTGTCGACCGTCGTGTGGTACGGCGTGATCAGGTGCGCGTTACCGCTGAGCAGCAGCTTGGAGGTGTCGACGCCGCGCTGGTTCAGTCCGCTCAGCTCGGAGAGCAGGACCGCCGGGTCGACGACGACGCCGTTGCCGATGACCGGGGTACACCCCGGCGAGAGGATCCCGGAAGGGAGGAGATGCAGCGCGTACTTCTGGTCGCCGACGACGACCGTGTGGCCGGCGTTGTTGCCGCCCTGGTAGCGCACCACATAGTCCACGGAGCCACCGAGCAGGTCGGTGGCCTTTCCCTTGCCCTCGTCACCCCACTGAGCACCGAGCAGCACAAGTGCGGGCACAGGCGTACACCCCTTCCGGGCGGGGCATGTCCAACGTGCACGGCGGCGATCGCGCGCCGATACGCGGCGCGCGCCGTCACCAGAGCCGTCGAACCGGTGCCCCGGATAGACGAAGCCCCTGGCGCAACAGCGACAGGGGCTCTTGCACCGAGAGATTACCTGAGGAAGGACCGAGGTGTCGGCTCCAGCACCCGGCGGGCGCCCGCTGCTCGTCGTCATCGACCCGGTCGCCCGGCACAGCGACGCCGAATCCGTCCGCATCGTGCGCGATGTGCTCTGCGCCGGAGCGGCCGCGAAGATCTGCCTCCCGGACGGTCCCGGAGACCTCGCCCGGGCGCTCGCGCACCGCGGCAGACGGCGGCCGGTGATCGTCGGTGACGACCAGGCGCTGCGGCGTCTCGTCGGCCTGCTGCACCGGGAGCGCGGTACGCACGAGGCCGCGCTGTCGTACGTACCGGTCGGGGCCTCGGCGGCGGCCGTCGCGCTGGGCCGCGAGCTGGGGGTGCCGACCGGCCCGGTGGCGGCGGCGCGCGCGGTGCTGGATGGTACGGACCGGCGGCTGGACCTGCTGGTCGACGACAGCGACGGGATCGTCCTCGGCGGGCTCAGCATCCCCGGCACGGCGGGTGCAGCGGCGCGGCAGCCCTGGTGGGTGCCCACGCTGCGGGGCTGCCGGTCGCTGGTGCGCGGCCGTCGTACGGGCTCCGCCCCGGCGCCCGGCGACTCCGCGCCGCACCGGCTGCGGGTGGAGGCGGACGGGGTGCTGCTGGTCGATCTGGACCGGCCGGTGGAGGACGTGTCGGTGACGGTCTGCGCGCCGGGCGGCGCACCGTCGGGCGCGGGGGTGTGCACGCCGCGCGGCACGCCCGCGGACAGCGCGGTCCCGGCGCCGCGCGCCCATGTCGTCGTGCAGACCGCGGACGGCGACCGGGGCTCCGGGCCGCTCATGGCGCACGCCCGGGCCGTCACGGTCTCCGGGCCCGATTTCCACTACCGGGCGGACGCGGTGGTCGGCGGGCCGGTCCGTACGCGTACGTGGACGGTCCGGGCCGGCGCGCTGCGGCTGACACTGCCGAACCAGCCGTCCGCGACGCGCGGGGTCTGAGGCGGGGCGCGCGGGGCTTGAGGCGGGGCGTGCGGGTTCTGAGGCGTGACGCGCCGGTTCTGCGTGACGCGCGGGGCCTGAGGCGGGGCGCTGTGCGGGCCGCCCCGCGCTGCCGCGGGGATCCGGGTGGCGTGGCCCCGGTCCGGCTAGCGTTCCGGGCCGTCGCCCGGCCCCGTGCCGTTCCGCTCGCCCCCGCCGTCCTCGCCGTCCTCGCCGCCGGCGAGCCGCCCCTGTTCGCGCAGCCGGGCCCGGCGGACCGTCCAGCGGTCCATCATGGCCGCGGACTCGGCGTGCAGGAACTCGAAGAACGCCAGGGTCTCGTCGATCCGCTGCCCGGCCGCGGTGTCCTCGCCGAGCGCCTCGACGCCCGTGCGCATGGTGTCCACCCAGCGGGTGAGCACCTGGTTCCGGCGGCTGTACGTCTCGTACCACTGGTCGCTGTGCACCCGGTAGCGCTCGCGGCGGGAGCCGGGCTCGCGCTCCCGGCCGATGAGTCCCAGCTGGGTGAGGTAGCGCACGGCGCCGGAGACCGCGGCGGGGCTGATGTGCAGCCGTTCGCCCAGCTCGGCCGAGTTGAGGGCGCCGCTCTCGGAGGCCAGCAGGGCCGCGAAGACGCGGGCGGACATCCGGGTCATGCCGGCGTCCGTCAGCTCGGAGGCGAAGCGTTCGACGAACCGCGAGACGTCCTCCGGGTACGGGGACGGTGTCGGCTTCCCGGCCGGCTCCCCGGTCGGCTCATCTGTCACCGTCCGCACCCCTTTCCTTGATCATCGTGCGGCCAGAGTTTATACGCTTTCCTAACTTCACAATCTTGTGAAACCACAGTAGCTTCAGAAATATGACCACTGCAATCTCCGTCTCCGGGCTCCACAAGTCCTTCGGCCGGACCCGGGCACTCGACGGTCTCGACCTGACCGTCGACACCGGTGAGGTGCACGGCTTCCTCGGCCCCAACGGCGCCGGGAAGTCCACCACCATCCGGGTCCTGCTCGGGCTGCTGCGCGCCGACGGCGGCACCGCCCGGCTGCTGGGCAAGGACCCCTGGAACGACGCCGTCGAACTCCACCGCCGCCTCGCCTACGTCCCCGGCGACGTCGAGCTGTGGCCGAACCTCACCGGCGGCGAGGCCATCGACCTGCTCGCCCGGCTCCGCGGCGGTCTCGACAAGAAGCGCCGGGACGAGCTGATCGAGCGCTTCGACCTCGACCCGACCAAGAAGGGCCGCGCCTACTCCAAGGGCAACCGGCAGAAGGTCGCCATCGTCGCCGCCCTGGCCTCCGACGCGGAGCTGCTGCTGCTCGACGAGCCGACCGCGGGGCTCGACCCGCTGATGGAAGTCGTCTTCCAGGACGTGATCTTCCAGGCCAAGGCCGCGGGCAAGACCGTGCTGCTCTCCAGCCACATCCTGGCCCAGGTCGAGAAGCTCTGCGACCGCGTCAGCATCATCCGGCTCGGCCGCACCGTGCAGTCCGGCACGCTCGGCGAGATGCGCCACCTCACCCGGACGACCGTCGAGGCCGAGACCGAGCGCCCGGCCACCGGGCTGGAGGGGCTGCCCGGCGTGCACGACCTGCGCACCGACGGCCCGCGGGTGCGCTTCGCCGTCGACGGCAACCACCTCGACGGCGCGCTGCGCCTGCTCACCGAGTCCGGCGTCCGCTCCCTGACCAGCCACCCGCCGACGCTCGAAGAGCTGATGCTGCGCCACTACGGGGACGAACTCGCCGCGAACGGCCACCCGGCGCCCGGAGCGGAAACCGGCACCGCCACGGCCACCACCGGCGACACGCCCTCCGACGGAGCCGGTCGATGACCGCCGCCGCACCGCCCCGTACCCCGGCCGCCCCGGTCGCGCGCGGTACCGGCCGCGGCACCCTGGCCGGGACCGGCACCCTCATCCGGTTCGGGCTCCGCCGGGACCGGGTCCGGATCCCCGTATGGCTGCTCGCCCTGCTCCTCGGCACGGTGTCGACCGCGAACAGCCTCAGCACCCTCTACACGTCCGCGGCCGACCGCGCCTCGACCGCCGAGACCATGGGCAGCCCCGCCGGGCTCGCCACCTCCGGCCCGCGCCACTACCTCACGGACTACAACTTCGGCTCGATGATGGGCCACCAGATGCTCGGCTTCACTGCCGTGCTGGTCGGCCTGATGAGCGTGCTGATCATCTCCCGGCACACCCGCGCGGAGGAGGAGACCGGGCGCGCCGAGCTGCTCCGCTCCACCGTCGTCGGCCGCCATGCCCAGCTCGCCGCCGCCCTGTCCGTGGCCCTCGTCGCCAATGTCGCGCTCGCGCTGCTGCTCGCCGCCGGACTGTCCGGCCTCGGCATCGAGGGCATCGACGCCGGCGGTTCGCTCCTCTACGGCTTCGCGCACGCCGCCGTGGGCATGGTCTTCGCCGCCGTGGCCGCCGTCACCGTGCAGATCACGCCGTGGGCCCGGGGTGCCTCGGGCATGGCCCTCGCGGTGATCGGTGCCGCGTACGTGCTGCGCGCCGCCGGTGACGTCGGCAACGACTGGCTGTCCTGGATCTCCCCGATCGGCTGGGTCCAGCGGACCTACGTCTACCTCGACGACCGCTGGTGGCCGCTGCTGCTCGCCCTCGCCTTCGCCGCGGCCGCGGCCGCGGTCGCCTTCCCGCTCAGCACCCGGCGCGACGTGGGCGCCGGGCTGCGCCCGCAGCGGCTCGGCAGCCGCACGGCCTCCGGCCCGCTGACCCACCCCCTGGGCTTCGCGCTGCGGCTGCACCGCGGCATGCTGGCCGGCTTCGGCGCCGGGCTGCTGATGCTCGGCGCCGTGTACGGGTCCATCCTCGGCGACGCGGACGACCTGCTCGACGACATCGACCAGATCCAGGAGGCCCTGGCGGCCATGGGCGGAGCCTCGGTCACCGAGTCCTTCGCCGCGATGACCATGATCCCGGTCTCGGTCGTGGCCTCGGTGTACGTGGTGATGGCCGCCCTCCGCCCGCGCGCCGAGGAATCGGCCGGCCGGGCCGAACCCCTGCTCGCCACCGGGCTGTCCCGCACCCGCTGGGCGGGCAGCCACATCGTCGTGTCGCTGGCCGGCGGCACCGCGATGCTGCTGGCGGCCGGGCTGTCCTTCGGCCTCCTGGGCGCCGCGACGACCGGCGACGGCGGTCTCGTCCTCCGGCTGACGGGCGCGGCGCTGGCGTACGCCCCGGCGCTCTGGGTCACGACGGGCGTCGCGACGCTGCTCTTCGGCTGGTACCCGTCGGCCGTCACGGTGGCGTGGCTGGTCCCGGTGTACGGCTTCGTCGTCGGCTATCTGGGGCAGATGCTCCAGTTCCCCGACTGGCTGAACAACGTGTCCCCCTTCGGCCACGTCCCCCAGCTCCCGGCCGCGGACATGAACTGGACGCCGCTCGCGATCCTCACGCTGGTCGCGGCCGCCCTGATCTGGGCGGGCCTGGCGGGCTTCCGCCGACGGGATCTGGACCTGAAGTAACGGCTCCGGCCGGCCGGAGCAAGAGTCTGTCCCCGGGGGTCCGCCCCGCGGGGCGGACCCCGGCTCCGGCCGGTCCGAAGCCCCGGCCCTCAGCTCCGGCCACCGGCCGACCCGGCCGACGCCCCGGAGGCGGCCGGATCCGTCACTAGGGCCAGAAGAGCTTCACCGCATCAGGGGCCGGGCGGGGCCCGCGGACTTTGGGTGGTTCCACGAGATACCCCATGGCGCGCAAGACCTCGGCCGCGTCGTCGGGGGAGTCACGCACCGCCGACTTGAGCTGGAGCCGGCGCCACTCGTGAAGATGGTCCCGGATCACGTTCCGCCATCCCGGCACGACGTCGACGGCGAACTCGCGGTGCAGAAACAGCAGGACGTCCTCCAGGGCCGGCCGCATCCGGTGGCCGCCGACCGGCAGGTGCATCTCCGACAACCGGGGAAGCTTCCGCCGCTTGAGCCCCTGCTTCGGCCGACCTGCCTCGGCCAGCCTCAGGAGGTAGGCCATTTCGTCCCGGTGAGCGTGGACCTGAATGTGCGCGCCCGGCGGTTCGTTGCTGCCGCGTACGTACTCGAAGCGCAGGAGCGGGTCGGGGGTCCGGTCGTAGAACAGCTTGATGTCCGCCTGGTCCGTGGCGAGAAACGTGCTGGAGCCGTCCCAGCAGCAGTAGTAGCAGACGAGGAGACTCAGACACGGTTCGCCGTTGATGCTGATCGGGATGCGGCGACTGCGTTCATCGGCCTTTATCGGTGCGACGCGCAGCCTGTGACCGGTCTCGATCGCATGAAAACGCGGAGAGTCCTCACCGAGGACACCCCGCGTCAACAGCGTCAGCTTGTCGGCGAACTCCGTCGCCAGAACGTCCAGGGAGGCAGGCTCGTCACGAGTCACCCGAGAGAAGGTAGTCCAAGCCTTCAATCGTGTGCCAAACGTCCAGCTCGTCCATGCTCAGGCTGTATGTGGCGGCCCGCTCCCGGAGTTGCTCGTACGACATGTTGACCTCCGCGAGCAGGCGTTCGCGTTGCTCCATGAGCTCGTCTCGCGTTCGGTGAATCACGGTGGGCATCGCACGCTCCTCATCGTCGATGGCCTTAGTGAAGCAGCAGCGACTGACAACCATCACCGACCCCCTGGGGATGTCACTCGTGCGGACTATCTCAGGCTTCATACCCGCCCGGCGCCCCTCCAGGCAGACCCACCGGACCCGGCCCCGTGAGGCGCTTCCCGGGGCCAACCGCTCGGGTACGCGCGGCAGATGGCGCTGGGACCGGGCGGCTGGGCGGCAGGGCGGCAGGGCGCGATTCTCGCAGACCGCCGGGCGCGCCGAATACTTTGTCCACAGCCTGTGGACAAAAAGCGGCGACCCTCAGAGCCCGACGTGCAGTTCGCGCAGGCCGCGGATCACGTAGCCCGGCTGCCACGCGGGCTCGGCGGTGAGCCGCAGCCCCGGTGCCCGGCGCAGCAACGCCCCGAAGGAGGCCGCCAGTTCCAGCCGGGCGAGCGGGGCGCCGAGGCAGTAGTGGATGCCGCCGCCGAAGCCGAGGTGCGGGTTGTCCGCCCGGGCCAGGTCCAGGCGGTCCGGGGCCCGGAAGCGGGCGGGGTCGCGGTTGGCGGAGCCGAGGAGCAGCGCGACCTCCGAGCCGCGCGGGACGACGGTGCCGCCGATCTCGATGTCCTCCAGCACCCAGCGCTCGAACATCTGGAGCGGGGTGTCGTAGCGCAGCAACTCCTCGACGGCGGTGGGCAGCAGGGCGTCCGGTTCCGCACGGAGCCGGGCGAGCTGCTCCGGGTCACGGAACAGGGCGAGCCAGCCGTTGCCGGTGGCGTTGACGCTCGCCTCGTGACCGGCGTTGAGCAGCAGGGCACAGGTGGAGACCATCTCCTGTTCGGTGAGCCGGTCGCCGGAACCACCCCGCGCTCCGGACGCGCCGCCCGCCCCTGCGCCTTCATCCGCCCCGGCGCCGCCAGCCGCCCCCGCTCCGCCGCCCGCCCCCGCGCCGCCGTCGTCGTCCTGTACGGCGATCAGCGCGCTGATCAGGTCGTCCGACGGCGCGGCACGGCGTTCGGCGATCAGACCGCGGAGGTACGCGGAGAACTCGGCGGCGGCCCGCTCCGCACGCTCCGCCGTCCCCGGGTCCGGCTCCTTGCCCGGGACCATCTCGAACATCCCCACGATCGCTGCCGACCACGGCCGCAGCAGCCCCCGGTCGGCGAGCGGCACCCCCAGCATCTCGGCGATCACCGCGACCGGCAGCGGCTCCGCGATCCGGGCGATCAGGTCCCCGCCGCCCGCCTCGCACAGCTCATCGACCAGACCGGCGGCCAGCCGCTCCACCGTCGGCCGGAGCCGCTCCACGGTGCGGGGCGTGAAGGCCCTCGACACCAGCCGGCGGATGCGCGTGTGGTCCGGGGGCTCCAGTTCGAGCAGCCCGGAGCCGTTGAGGGCGTGGAACATCCGGTGGCCCGGCGGAGGCGGCCGCTGCCCGAACTCCTCGTGGGAGAAGCGGTGCAGATACGTGCGGCCCAGCCGGCGGTCGCGCAGCAGATGGGTCACGTCGTCGTGGTGCGGGACGAGCCACTGCCCGGTCGGCTCGAACCACACCACCCTGTCCGCGCGGCTCCGTTCCCGCAGGGCGGCGTAGGCCGGGTAGGGATCGGCGACGAAGTCGGGCGACCACGGGGCGAAATCGGCTGCGGCGGCTGCGGTCATGAGCCGACGTTAGTCGGCCCGGCCGGCCGGGAGGGAGAGGCGGGCGGCCGCGCCCCGGCCGGTCACCCGCCCGCTCCCGGACCGGGCGGTCCGGCACCGCCCGGGGTGACCAGCCCGATCTCGTAGGCGAAGACCGCCGCCTGGGTGCGGTCGCGCAGGCCGAGCTTCACCAGGACCCGGCTGACGTGGGTCTTCACCGTCGCCTCGGAGACGACGAGACGGGTCGCGATCTCACCGTTCGACAGTCCCTGCGCGATCAGCGACAGCACCTCCGTCTCCCGCTCCGTCAGTTCCCGGATGCGGTCCGTGCGCGGCGCCCGCGGGGCGCCGAGCCGGGTGAACTCCGCGAGCAGCCGCTTGGTGACGGTCGGTGCCAGCAGCGCGTCGCCCGCCGCGACGATCCGTACCGCGTCGGCGAGCTGGCGGGCCGAGGCGTCCTTGAGCAGAAAGCCGCTGGCGCCCGCGCGCAGCGCCTCGTAGACGTACTCGTCGAGGTCGAAGGTGGTCAGGATGAGCACGCGCGGGCCGGAATCCTCCTCGCGCTCCCGGGCGATGCGGCGGGTGGCCTCCAGACCGTTCATCCCGGGCATGCGGATGTCCATCAGCACCACGTCCGGGCGCAGGGCGGCGGCTCTGCTGACGGCCTGGTGACCGTCGACGGCGTCGCCCACGACCTCGATGCCGGGCTGGGCACCGAGCAGCACGGAGAAGCCCTCACGGACCATGGACTGGTCGTCGGCGATCAGCACCCGGACGGGGCCGGGCCCGCCGTCCCTGGTGGCGTCCGTGCCGGGGCCGGTCGCGCCGGGGCCGGTCGTGCCGGTCATGCCGTCTCCTCCGGGTCCTTGCCGAGGCTGACCGCGCCGCCACGGGTGCCACCGGTGCCACCGCCGCCGTCCGGCCGGTCCGGGTGGTCCGCCGGGCCGGCGGGCAGGAACGCGGCCACCTCGTAGCCGCCGTCCTCGGTCGGCCCGGCGGCCAGTTCGCCGCCCAGCATCGTCGCGCGCTCCCGCATCCCCGTCACCCCGTGCCCCATGCCGGGCGACGGCTGCGCCTCGGCCGTCGGCGCGGTGTTGACGATGCGCAGGCCGACCCCGGTCAGCACGTACGACACCTCGACCCGCACCTGCGAACCGGGGGCGTGCCGCAGCGCGTTGCTCAGCGCCTCCTGCACGATCCTGTACGCGGACAGCTCCACGCCCTGCGGAAGCGGCCGCTGCGCCCCGGTGCGCGCCACCTCCACGGGCAGCCCCACGTCCCGTACGCCCTGGACGAGGTCGTCCAGCCGGGAGAGGTCCGGCTGCGGCGCGTCGGGCGCGTCGAACGCCTCCGCGCCCTCGAAGCGCAGCACCCCGAGCACCCGGCGCAGCTCCGACAGCGCCGCGACCGCGCTCTCCCGTATCAGGGCGAAGCTGCGCGTCAGTTCCCCGGGCGGGTCCTCCACCCGGTACGGAGCCGCCTCCGCCTGGATCGCGATGACCGACATGTGGTGCGCGACGACGTCGTGCAGCTCACGGGCGATCCGGGCGCGCTCCTCCAGCAGGGTGTGCCGGCCGCGCACGTCGGCGACCAGGGTCTCCTGCTCGGCGACCTGGCCGCGCGCCAGCCACCAGCCGCGTACGGCGACGGCGGTGCCGAGGAAGCAGGCGGTGATGAACGACACCATCGGGACGACGACGAAGTCGTTGGGATTGCCCGCGGAGACCGCGAGGCCCACGACCACGGTCGAGACGACCCACATCTCGACCGCCACCCGGGGCCTGGACCGCAGCGTGACCAGGATCATCACGGCCATCAGCCCGATCGTGCCCGGGCCCGGATAGGTCAGACAGGCCAGCGCCGTGGTGCCGAGCGACAGCCACCAGGCGCCGACCGGCCGGAGCAGCACCATGCCGACGGGCAGGGTCTGGGACACCGCGTAGAACCCCGCGATCAGCGGCGGCTGGTGCCAGTCGGCGGCCGCCGCCTCGGCCAGCGCGAGGATCACGGCGAAAACGATGACGACCGCGTGCGGCAGCCAGCGCACGCCCGCCCGGGCCAGTCTCGGCCAGCGGCGCAGCCGCTCCCGGCCGATCGGCGGCAGCGGGCGGAACCGCCACGCGTCGACGAGCAGGTCCTCGCGGAAGTGGTGCCACGCGACACCCGCGAGGCGGGACTCCGTCCAGTCCTCGTACCGGGATCCGGTCGCCGTTCGGGAGGTGTGCGCTGTGTCGTGCCCGGTCTTCGTCTCTCTCACAACCGGAACGCTACGCAGCCCGGGGCGGCGTGTCGTCACCGTTGCTGCCGACTTCCGGGGGTCCGACTTGAGGATGACAGGAGGACGGGCCCGCCCCGGGCCCGTCACCCGGCCCGCCTTCGGCCGGGACCTCACGCCGGCCGGGGTGCTCCCCGCAGGGCGGCCAGCAGGTCCGCGTAGGGGCCGGTCGCCACCCGGGCCGGGGTGAGGGCCGCGAAGTGCCCGGTGCCGGGCTGTTCCCACAGGGTGACGTCGCCACCGGCCCGGCGGGCGGCCTCCGCGTAGGCGCGGGACAGTGTCGGCGGCACGTCCGGGTCGTCCGTGCCGTGCAGCAGCGTGACCGGCACGGCGGGCGGCGGCAGCCGCAGGGGGTCCACCAGCGGCAGCAGTTCCGCCACGGCGTCCGGGCCGCCCAGCAGCCCGGCCACGGCACCGTCGCTGAGGCCGAGCGCGTGGGCCCGTCCGAGATCGGCGACGGGGGCCACGGCCACGACGCGGTCGAAGGCGGGCGGGTCGTCCCTACGGTTCCGCTGCGCCGCCCGCGCCGCCGCCCACAGGGCGAGGTGTCCGCCCGCCGAGTGCCCGAGCAGCACATGGGGCCCGCCGGGCGGCACCGCGTTCCCGCCCGGCGGGCCGTCGTCCCGCGCGGGCGCGGCCGCCCGCCCGGAGCCGGTCCCCGCCCATGCCGTCGCGACCAGCCGCTCGACGTCCTCGAAGGTCGCCGGCCAGCCGCCACCGCCACCGACCCGGCGGTACTCGGCGAGCGCCACCGCCATGCCCTCCCGGGCCAGGGCGGCGGCGAGCGGCGACACATGGGTGCGGTCGTACGCCTCGCGCCAGTAGCCGCCGTGCAGGATCGTGACCCGGGGCCGGGCCGGGTCCGGGCGGAGGCCGCCGTCCGGCAGATAGTGGTCGACGACCTGGGACGGGTGCCCCCCGTACCGCGTGGTGCGGTCGGGGGGCTCCGCCGCCAGGGCGAGCAGCGCCGTCTCCTCCGCCCGTGACACCCGTCAGTCCCCGGCCGGACCGGCGGAGGCCCCGGGCTCCGCGGCCGGTGCCCGCCGCTCGTGCTCCGCCAGGACGTCCGCCAGCACCCGGGCCGCCCGTTCCGTGTCGGCGAAGCCGACGTACAGCGGCGTGAAGCCGAAACGGAGGACGTCCGGGCGGCGGAAGTCGCCGACGACGCCGCGCGCGACCAGCTCCCGCATGACCTCGCCCGCGTCGGGGCAGCGCAGCGCGATCTGACTGCCGCGCTCGGCGTACGCGGCCGGGGTCACCGACTCGACGCGGCCCTCCGGCACGTACGCCGCGACGCACTCCAGGAAGAAGTCCGTCAGCGCCAGGCTCTTGGCCCGTACGTCCTCGACCGACACCCCGTCCCACACGTCGAGCGCGGCTTCGAGCGCCAGCAGCGACAGGATGTCCGGCGTGCCGACCCTGCCCCGGGCGGCGCCGTCTGCGGCCGTGTAGGACGGGGCCATGCCGAACGGGTCGGCGTGCGAGTTCCAGCCCGGCAGCGGCGAGTCGAAGCGGGGCTGGAGGTCGCGGCGCACGTACAGGAAGGCCGGGGAGCCCGGCCCGCCGTTGAGGTACTTGTACGTGCAGCCCACGGCCAGGTCGACACCGTGCTCGTCCAGCCCGACGGGCAGGGCGCCCGCGCTGTGGCACAGGTCCCAGACGACGACGGCCCCGGCGGCGTGCGCGGCGGCGGTGACACCGGGCAGGTCGTGCAGCCGCCCGGTGCGGTAGTCGACGTGGTTGGCCAGCGCGGCGGCCGTGCGCGGGCCGAAGGCCGCCGCCATCCCGCCCGGCGGCACGGCACGGATGCGGCAGCCGGTCATGCGGGCGGCCGACTCGGCGATGTACCCGTCGGTGGGGAAGGTCGCGGCGTCGACGAGGATCTCGTCCCGCAGCGGTACGGAGCCGCCGGGGAAGCTCTCCGCGCCGATGCCGCCGGGGCCCGCGGGACCGGCGCCGGACGGCCCCTGCTGGGCGATCCGGACGGCCGCGACGACGGCCTTGAAGACGTTGACGCTCGTGGAGTCGCCGACGACGACCTGGCCCGGGGCCGCACCGACCAGCGGGGCGATCCGGTCGCCGATCCGCTCCGGCGCGGACCACCAGCCGCTCTCCTCCCAGGACCGGATGCGCAGCCGCCCCCACTGGTGGCCGACGACCTCCGCCAGCACGTCCGGGACGTGCGCGGGGAGGGCGCCGAGGGAGTTGCCGTCGAGATAGACGGGCGCCACGGCCGTACGTCCGGTGCCGGGGCCGGTGCCGGTGCCGGTGCCGGTGTCGGTGCCGGTGCCGGTGTCGGTGCCGGTGTTGGTGTTGGTGTTGGTCTCGGTGTTGGTGTTGGTGTTGGTCTCGGTGTTGGTGTTGGTGTTGGTCTCGGTGCCGGTGCCGGTGCGCACGGCCGCCGTGTCGCCGGCCGCCGGTGCGCTCTCCAGCACGAAGCGGTCCCGCAGCTTCGCCAGCGGATCGGCCGCGTCGAGCCGCGCGGCGCGCGCCGCGAGTCCGGCCGCACGGTCCGCCGGGAGCCCGGGTACGGGCGCGGGCACGGGCTTCGAGTGGTGGGTCACGGGCTCAGACATGGCTGCGCGCCGTCCACAGCTCGGGGAAGACGTTGTGCCGGGCGCGCTTCTCCAGCCAGGAGACGCCGGGGGAGCCGCCGGTGCCCGTCTTGGCGCCCATCGCGCGCCGGGTCGCCACCAGGTGGTCGTTGCGCCAGCGCCACACCAGCTCGGCGACCTCGGTCAGGGCCTCGCCGAGCCGCACCAGCTCGTCCTCCTGGGAGCCGGCGTAGATCCGCTGCCAGACCTCTTCGACGGCCGGGTCCGGTTCGTACCGGAGCGTGGCGTCGCGGTCGAGCACGGCGGCGGGCACGGCGTGGCCGCGCCGGGCGAGGAACCGCAGCACCTCGTCGTAGAGGCTCGGCTCGTGGAGCGCCTTCTCCAGCTCGGCGTGCACGCGCGGCGCGCCCCGGTGCGGGACCAGCATGGACGCGGACTTCTCACCGAGCAGGAACTCCAGCCGCCGGTACATCGCGGACTGGAAGCCGGAGCCCTCGCCGAGCGCGCCGCGGTAGGAGTTGAACTGGACCGGGGTGAGGTGCGCCAGCGGCTGCCAGGAGGCGTTGAGCGACTGGAGTTCGTACGTGGAGCGCTTGAGGGCGGCCATCGCGACCGGCAGGTCGTCCCGGCGCAGCGCGCCCGCGGCGGTCTGCCACTCGTGGACGATCACGGTGAACCACAGCTCCATGACCTGGGTGGTGACCAGGAAGACCATCTCCCCGGGGTCGTCGGAGAGCGGGTGCTGGAGGTGGGTGAGGACGTCGGCCTGCACATAGTCCTCGTACGGGGTGGTGCCCGCGAAGTCCAGGTTCGGGGTGTCCGCGTCATGGGTGGACGCGGCCTGGGCGGCTTCGGAGGCAGGGGGGTGTTGCGACATCAGTGTCTCCTCGATGCGTGTTCCCGGGTAGCGGTCCGCTCCTTCCTGTCCGGCATCGGAGCCCCGGTCCCCTCTCGGGTCCGCCTCGCGCACGGTCGGTGCAGCTCGGCGGCCCTGTGCGCATCATCCGTGGCCGACGCGGGATACGGCAAGGGCCGACCGCGTGACGCGGCCGGCCCGGGTGGTGCTGTGTGGTGTTGCGCGGTGCTGCGTGTGCCGGGACGCCCTGGGGCGCCCTGCCGTGCAGCTCAGGTGAGGGTGTCCGCCGCGGTCGGGGACGACTCGCGGAGGAAGGTGCTGCACCGCTCGTACTCCTCGTCCTCACCGATCGCCTGGGCGGCGCGGGCGAGGGCGTGCAGGGCACGCAGGAAGCCGCGGTTGGGCTCGTGCTCGAACGGCACCGGGCCGTGGCCCTTCCAGCCGCTGCGGCGCAGCGCGTCGAGCCCGCGGTGGTAGCCGGTCCGGGCGTACGCGTACGACTCGACGACGCGCCCGCCCTCGAAGGCGTCGTCGGCGAGCTGGGCCCAGGCCAGGGAGGACGCCGGGTACTTCGCGGCGACCTCGGCCGGGGCCGCACCGGAGGCGAGCAGTTCGCGCGGCTCCGGGTCGTCGGGCAGATGGGTCGGGGGCGGTCCCCCGAGGAGGTTCTCGTGTGTGGCCATGGTGTCCAGTCTGCCTGTCCCCCGCCGGGATCGGACGGGTGCGCGTACGCACCGATCCGCACCGTGTGCGGGTGTGTTCTCAGGGTGAGATGGGCCGGGCCGCCGGCTGCCGGCGGTGGTCCGGCCGGGGACGGCGAGACCCGGCAGCTCGGCGGCTTTCACCGGAAGGTGCCGGGTCTCGCGGAGGCGTCCGGGGCGGGCGGCCGGGCCGCGCGGGCCCGGTCCTCCGCCGCCGGGCGCCCTACTTGAGCTTGGTGCCGGTGGAGCGCAGGTTGGCGCAGGCCTCGGTGACGCGCTTCGCCATGCCCGCCTCGGCGAGCTTGCCCCAGCTGCGCGGGTCGTAGGTCTTCTTGTTGCCGACCTCGCCGTCGATCTTCAGCACGCCGTCGTAGTTGCGGAACATGTGGTCCGCGACGGGGCGGGTGAAGGCGTACTGGGTGTCGGTGTCGAGGTTCATCTTCACGACACCGTTCTCCAGCGCGGTGCGGATCTCCTCCTCGGTGGAGCCGGAACCGCCGTGGAAGACGAAGTCGAACGGGTCGGTCTTGCCGGACTTCGCGGCGATCCCGTCCTGGAGTTCGCGGAGCAGGTCCGGGCGGAGGACGACGTTGCCCGGCTTGTAGACGCCGTGCACGTTGCCGAAGGAGGCGGCCAGCAGGTAGCGGCCGTTCTCGCCCAGGCCCAGCGCCTCGGCGGTGCGCTCGACGTCGGAGACGGTGGTGTAGAGCTCGTCGTTGATCTCGTGCGAGACGCCGTCCTCCTCACCGCCGGTCGGAGTGATCTCGACCTCGAGGATGATCTTCGCCTTGACGGCCTCGGCGAGCAGCTCCCGGGCGATGGCGAGGTTCTCGTCGAGGACCTCGGCCGAGCCGTCCCACATGTGGGACTGGAACAGCGGCGTGCGGCCGGCGGCGACCCGCTCCTGGGAGACCTTGAGCAGCGGGCGGACGTAGCCGTCGAGCTTGTCCTTCGGGCAGTGGTCGGTGTGCAGCGCGATGTTCACCGGGTACTTGTCGGCGACGATGTGCGCGAACTCCGCCAGCGCGACCGCGCCGGACACCATGTCCTTGCTGTACTGGCCACCGAGGAACTCCGCACCACCGGTGGAGATCTGGACGATGCCGTCGCTCTCGGCCTCGGCGAAGCCGCGCAGGGCCGCGTGCAGGGTCTGGGTCGAGGTCACGTTGATGGCCGGGTAGGCGAACTTGCCTGCCTTCGCCCGGTCGAGCATCTCGTTGTAGACCTCGGGGGTTGCGATGGGCATCTATCGGCTCCTTGTGAATGTGCCGGTATACGAGTAGGCCCTGACCTAGGGGCGACGTCATCGTCGGGGGCCATCTTCCCAGATACGGCCGCGGGCTCCACCCCGCCTGCCCGGGCGGGGCGGAGCCGAGGGCGGGGAGTGCCGGGGAGTGCCGGG
>NZ_WHPN01000200.1 GCF_009735685.1 Streptomyces lycii
CCCGGCCGGGGCCGCCCCGCCCCGGTCCTCTCCGTCCCCGCTACTCCGCGGGGAACTCCATCACCGCCAGCGGTTCGCCGGTCGGCCGCGGTGAGCCGCCGGCCGGCTCCACCGTGATGCCCAGCCCCACGGCCTCCCCGACCCGGCCCTCCAGCAGCACCGCACCGGCCTCCGCCCGGAGATCCATCACACCGGCCGGGCGCATCGTGCCGTGGTCGTCGAACCACAGCTGGTAGACGCGGTCGGCGGCGAGCCGCGGCAGCCCCGACGCGAGGAACACCGCCCGGTCCTCGCCGCGCGAGACCACGGCCGTCCCGGTCGCCCCCGTACCGACCCGGCCCGTGATGCTCCGGGCGTCCGGCGCCGTCAGCACCCGCGCCAGGTCCTGCGACCGCTGCTCCGCCCGCCGGGCGTCGCTCCGCGCGTCCCGCGCCTGCTGGTACTGCCAGGCGGAGACACCGCCGAGCGCCGCCGCGGCCGCCAGACAGGCCGCGAGCAGAAACCGCGTCAGCGTCCGCCCCCCGTGCCGGGTCCCCGGCCGGCCCGGCCCGCGGGCGGAACGGCCCGGCGTCCGCGGCGGCTCCTGCCGGGTCGCGGCGGCGCGCCGCAGCACCTCCGCCCTGAGCCGCGGCGGCGGTTCCACCGATTCCGCCGAACCGATCCGGGCGGCGGTCGCGGTCAGCTCGCTCACCTCCTGCGCGCAGGCCGGGCACGCGCCCAGATGCGCCTCGAACGCCGCCCGGTCCTCCTCCGGCAGCGCGTGCAGGGCGTACGCGCCCGTCAGCGTGTGCAGCTCGGTGCCGCCGCGGCGGCCGGTCGCGCGCCGCTTCACGCCGGCACCCCCAGGCAGTCGCGCATCCGGATGAGCCCGTCGCGCATCCGCGTCTTGACCGTGCCCAGCGGCGCGCCGAGCAGCTCGGCGACCTCCCGGTACGTCAGCCCCCGGTAGTAGGCCAGCGTCACCGACTGCCGCTGGAGTTCGGTCAGGCCGCGCAGACAGCGCCGCACCTGCTCCCGCTCCAGCCGGTTCTCCACCTGTTCCGTCACCTCGTCGAACGCCGGTGTCCGGTCCAGCAGCGCGGCCCGGAACTCCCGGTCCACCGAGGCCTGCGTGGCACGCACCCGGTCGACAGCGCGGCGGTGGGCGAGCGTGAGCACCCACGCCATCGCGCTGCCGCGCTCCGGCCGGAAGCGGCCCGCGCCGCGCCAGACCTCCACCAGCACCTCCTGCGCCACCTCCTCGGCCTGCGCGGGATCGCGCAGCACCCGGCGCACCAGCCCGAGGACCGGGCCGGCCACCAGCTCGTAGAGCCGGGCGAACGCGTCCTGGTCGCCGCGGGCGACCAGTTCCAGCAGCTCGTCCGGGTCGGGGCCCGGGACCGGTATGCCGCCCAGGAACACCGTCTCGCTCACGTGGCCGCGCCCCTGGCGCGCCGTGCCGGCGCCCTCGGGGTGCGGTCGCCGGCAGGAGCCGTTCCACTCATCTCGTCCTCCAGAATCCCGACAGTCCGACTCGGACCTCACCGGTGCTTCGGAGCCGGGGGCCATACGGATGGGTCCGGCCACGGATCCTTGCGGAACCGGCAAAGAAGTTTCGCCGTGCGGCCGGTGCCGGGGCATCCTGCGTGCGAGGCGGGCCCCGCGGCCCGTACCCAGGCGACCGGTGAACCGGAGGCAGCAGAGCATGACCCACGCGACCCACCACCATCACCCGCACGGCGGCGCGCACGACGGTTCGCAGGACAGTACGGAGATGGACTGGGAACGACTCGGCCCCTACCTCGAACAGGAGGCAGAGATCGAGGAGCCGGTGCTGGAACAGGCCGCCCAGTGGCTGCACGAACTGCTCGCGCCCACCCGCATCCTGGACCTCGGCAGCGGCCCCGGCGTCGCCACCACGCTGTTCGCCCGGGTCTTCGCGACCGCCGAGGTCACGGCCGTCGACGGCACCCGGGCGCTGCTGGACCGGACCCTGGCCCGGGCACACCGGCTCGGGCTCGGCCGCCGCGTCGACACCCGGCTCGCCGAACTCCCCGACGCCCTCGACCCCGGGACCGTGGGCCGGGGCGACCTGGTCTGGGCGAGCAAGTCGCTGCACCACGTCGGCGACCAGCGGGCCGCCGTACGGGCCGCGGCGGAACTCGTGCGGCCCGGCGGTGTCCTCGCCGTCGCCGAGGGCGGGCTGCCGGAGCGCTGGCTGCCGCGGGACACCGGCACCGGTCGGCCCGGCCTGCAGGCCCGGCTGGACGCCGTCACCGAGGACTGGTTCACCGCCATGCGGGCCGAACTGCCCGGCGCCCGGGACGAACCCGACGACTGGCCCGCGCTGCTCGCCGCCGCCGGGCTGGAGCCGGTCGGCAGCCGGACGTTCCTGCTCGACCTGCCCGCGCCGCTGGACGCCGCGGTGCGGGAGCATCTGTGCGAGCGGCTGGCGCGGGTGCCGGAGATGGCGGGGGACCGGCTCGACGCCGAGGACCGGGCGGCCGTCGAACGGCTGCTGGACCCGGACGACGAACTCGGGCTGCGCCGCCGGCCCGACGCGTTCCTGCTGCGCGCCCGTACCGTGCACGTGGCCCGCCGGGTGGAGGACGGCGCGGAGGCCTGAGCGGCGCCTCGCGTGGCCGGGTGCCCGGCAGCCGGAAGCGCCGCACGCCCGGGCGGGCCCCCGCTGCCGACGGCGGGGCCGGGGTGCCGGCCGTCCCGAAGGCCGAGGAGGCCGTGGGGCGCCGTGGGAGGCCGCGGGCGCCAGGGGAGGCCGTAGGACACCGGGGGTCGCCGGGGGACGCCGTGGGCGCGCCCGTCCCGGGGGCCGAGGACACCCCCGGGCCCGCGTCTCAGCCGGGCAGCTCGGCGAACGCCCCGTCCCGCGCCAGCCGCTCCAGTTCGTCCAGCGCGGCCCGCGCCGCCTCCGCGGCGGCCGGGTCCCGCTGTTCGAGACCGCTCTCGGCGAACTCGTCCTCGTCCAGCCGCAGCACCGTACGCCGGTCGGCCGACTGCCACAGGTCCAGGTCGAGATCCGTGACGACGAGCACGCCGTCCGCCACCCGGGCGGGCCGGGTCACGTCGCAGTACCAACCTTTGAGCGTGCCGTCGGCGGCGCGGACCTCCTTGACGGAGTACCAGCGGTCACGCCAGTAGTGCTCGGTGAAGAGGTCCCCGCGCTCGAACCGGACGAACCCGAAGTCGCGCACGGGCGGACCGGCCCAGGGGGCGCGCACGACGACGTGCGTGCCGTCGTCCAGGACGACGTCCGCGGGATAGCGCACGTCGGGGCGCGGTGCCTTGTCCAGCCGCACCGTCACCTCCCGCCCCGGCACGAGCCGTACGCCGTCTCCGCCGCTGCCCGCGTCCGCTCCGCTGCCCGCGTCCGCTCCGGTGTCCGTCATGCCGCTCCCGCTCCTCGTGTCGTACGCCCGGCCCGTACGCGCCGCCGCTTTCGGTCCGCCGGTGCGCGCCCGCCGGCCACTCTTCCCGTCCGCGGCCACCGGTGCCAGCCGTTTACCGGAAGGGCGCCGGGTCAGCGCGCCGTCCCCGCGCGCAGCTCGGCGGTGTGCTGGGCGGCGAGCCGGACGGTGGCGTTCGCGGCCCCGTAGCCCCGGTAGCCGCCGGTGCGCTGGACGAGTTCGAAGAAGACCCGGCCGACGGTGGCCGTATAGCAGTGGTAGAACTCGCCGTACTCGTCCCGGTCGTAGAGGATGTCCAGCTCGCGCAGCGTGTCGAGGTCGCCGGGCGGGAAGTCGTACCGGGCGTCGAGGTCGTTGTAGTAGTTGCCGGGCACGGGCAGCAGCGCGCCGCCCCGCTCCCGCACCCGGCGGGCCGTGGCGACGATGTCGCCGGTGGCCAGGGCGACGTGCTGCGGCCGGGTCTCGCGGCCGCCGGGGCCGGGCGCCACGTTCAGGGCGATCCGCAGCGTGCCCCCGGAGTTGGCGACCGCCCTGCTGCGGAAGAGCCCGTACGGGTCGGCCAGGTCCATGCTCTCGTCGGGTCGCAGCCCGAGCACGCTCCGGTAGAACAGCGAGGCCTCGTCGAAGTGGTGCCAGGGCTGGGTGAGCGCGACATGGTCGATGCGGGTGACGCCGTGCGCCGCCCCGGGGCCGCCCCCGTCCGGCGCGCCGGGGTCGTCCGTGAAGTCCGTACGCCAGTCCGGGTGTCCGGGCCGGCCGGTGCGGCAGAAGAACAGCTCGGTGCCGTCGGGCGCGGCCACCGCGTCCAGCTGCGCGTCCCGCGGCGCGCGGCGCCGGGGCAGCACCGGGGCCAGCAGCGACTCGGCGCGCCGCACGGCGGCCGCCGGGTCCGGGGTCTCCAGGCCGAGCGCGGCGAGCGCGGGACCCTCGCGGCGGTCGGCGCCCGCGGCGTTGAGCAGGACACGGGCCTCGCCCTGCTCCCACAGCTCCACCGGCTTCCCGGTGTGCCGCCCGGTGCGGGCGAAACCGAGGGCGCCGAGCAGGGCGCGCAGCGGCTCGGTGTCGGCGGCGGCCAGTTCGGCGAACGCGACGCCCGAGGGCACGACCGGGGCCGGCGGGCTGGCGATCCCGGCGGACTCCTCCAGGCTGAGCAGCGAGCGCATCGCGTCGACGGCCGTCCGGCCCGCGTCCGCCTGCCGGAAGACATCGTTGAACACCTCCAGGGACAGCGGGCCGCGATAGCCCGCCCGGACCGCGCGGGCGGCCAGTCCGGCCACGTCGAAGCCGCCCTGGCCGGGGAAGCAGCGGTAGTGCCGGCTCCACTGGAGCACGTCCATGGCCATCAGCGGGGCGTCGGCCAGCTGGAGGAAGAAGATCTTCTCGCCGGGGATGTCCTCGATGCCGCCCGGGTCGGAGCCCCGGGAGAGGATGTGGAAGCTGTCGAGGCAGGTGCCGAGCGCCGGGTGGTCCGCCGCCTCGACGATGCGCCAGGCGTGGTCGTAGGTGTTGACGCGGCGGCCCCAGGCGAGCGCCTCGTAGGCGATCCGGATGCCGTGCGCCCCGGCCCGTTCGGCGAGCAGCCGCAGCTGGGCGGCGGTGAGGTCGTCGTCCTCGGGAGCGTCGGGCGAGGTGCTGGAGCAGACCAGGAGCAGATCGGCGCCGAGCTGCTCCATCACCTCGAACTTCCGTTCCGCGCGCCGCAGACTGCCGGCCAGTGCCTTCTCGGACGTGCTCTCGAAGTCGCGGAACGGCTGGTAGAGGTCGATGGTCAGGCCGAGGTCGGCGGCGCGGTCCCGGATGTCGCCGGGGCCGAGCGGGGCGGCGATCAGATCGTTCTCGAAGATCTCGACCCCGTCGAAACCGGCCGCGGCGACCGCGGTGAGCTTCTCCGGGAGCGAGCCGCTCAGCGACACCGTGGCGATGGATTTGCGCATGGGGGGTTCCTCACTGGGCGGGGCCGGCGGCGAGCGCGGCGAAGTCGTCGAGCATGTCCTCGGTGTGCGGCTCGTGGCCGGTGAACAGGCGGAAGGCGTCGGCGGCCTGGAAGACGGCCATGCCGCCGCCGTCGAGGGTGCGGCAGCCCAGGCCGCGGGCGCGGGAGAGGAGTTCCGTCTCCAGCGGCCGGTAGACGACCTCGGCCACCCACAGGTCCGGGCGGAGCAGCGCGGCGGGGAGGGGCAGCCCGGGGTGGGCGGCCATGCCGGTGGGCGTGGCGTGCACCAGGCCGTCGGCGCCGGCGAGCACGGCGGGCAGCCCGGAGAGGGCGGCGGCCGCGGCGCGGCCGGGGCCGAACCTCCGGTTCAGGGCGTCGGCGAGTGCCCCGGCGCGGTCCGGGTCGGCGTCGGAGACGGTCAGCCGGTCGGTGCCGAGGGTCAGCAGGGCGTGCCCGACGGCCGCGCCCGCGCCGCCCGCCCCGAGCTGGACGACACGGTCGGTGGGCGCCCCGGGGAGGCCGCGGGCGAAGGACTGTGCGAAGCCGGTGACGTCGGTGTTGTGCCCGGTGCTCCGGCCGCCGGCGAAGACGACGGTGTTGACGGCGCCGAGTGCCTCGGCCTCCGGGGCGAGCGCGTCAAGGTGCTGGATCACCAGCTGCTTGCAGGGGTGGGTGATGTTGAGCCCGTCGAAGCCGACGGCGTGCGCGGCCCGCACCAGGCGGCCGGCCGACTCGGGCCCGCCGCCCAGCACGTCGAGGTCGAGCGTGCGGTAGAGCAGCCGCAGTCCGTGGCGGTCGGCCTCCCGCTCGTGCAGGGCCGGGCTGAGCGAGGGGCCGATGCCGGACCCGACGAGTCCGGTCAGATACGACGGTGGAGTCACCGTTCCGCCGGCCGGCCCGGCCGTCGTCGTCACGGGCGCGGGCTTCATCGGGCGTCCTCCAGGAGCCGGGCGAGATGGGTGAGCGCGAGGGAGTAGCCGTGGGCCCCGGCGCCGCAGATGACGGCGTCGGCGACCCCGGAGACGTAGGAGTGGTGGCGGAACGGCTCGCGCCGGTGGATGTTCGACAGGTGCACCTCCACCACGGGCACGCCTGCGGCGGCCAGCGCGTCGCGCAGGGCCACGGAGGTGTGGCCGTACCCCGCCGGGTTGATCACGATGCCGCGGTGCGCGGTCCGCGCCTCCTGCACGGCGTCGGTCAGGACCCCCTCGTGGTTGCTCTGCCGGAAGTCGGCCCGCAGCCCGAGCCCGGCGGCGGTGGAGTGGCACCGCGCCTCGATGGCGGCGAGGGTGTCCCGGCCGTATATCCCGGGCTCGCGCACGCCGAGCAGGTTGAGATTGGGACCGTTGAGGACGAGTACCGGGTGGCCGGAGGGCGGGGCCGCCTGGTCGGTGCTGGGATTCATGGGGACCTTCGCGTACTGGCCGGATGGTTCGTTGCGCCCGCCACACGGGCCCGGTCGGGGACGGGGTCAGGCGGGGACGGATTCCGCGGTGTCCGGCCGGCCCGATCCGGGCGGCCGCTTCAGGCCCAGCTCGGCCGTCGGCACCCGGTGCGTCTCCCGGGCGGTGGCCACCGCGATCGTGGTGACGGCGCAGACCGCGGCGGTGAAGACGGCGACACCGAGCCAGCCCTCGCCGTCCGGGCCGGCGATCCGCTCGGCCAGGGACACCGCGAATCCCGCCACGGCGAAGCCGATCTGGGTGCCGATGGCCATGCCGGACAGCCGGACCCGGGTGCTGAACATCTCGCCGTAGAGCGAGGGCCAGATGCCGTTGGCCGCGCTGTAGACGACACCGAAGAAGACGATGCCGGTCAGGAAGATCAGCGGGTAGCTGCCGGTGGTGAGGGCCCACAGGTGGACGAAGACCATCACGGCCGAGCCGATGGCCCCGGTGAGGAACACGGGTTTGCGCCCGATCCGGTCCGACAGCCGTGCCCACAGCGGGATGGCCGCCAGGGCCGCCGTGTTCGCCAGGACGCCGACCCAGAGCATCGCCTCCTGGTCGAGGCCGACGGCGTCGCTGGTGGCGTAGGAGAGGGTCCAGACGGAGAAGATCGTGGAGACCGTCGCGATGAGCGCGGCCGCGACGACCCGCAGCACGTCGGCCCAGTGGTGGCGCATCAGTTCGGCCAGCGGCAGCTTCGCCACGCCGTCGTTCGCGGCGGCCCGCTCGAAGGCCGGGGTCTCCTCCAGCCGGCGACGGATGACATGGCCCGCGACGGCGACCACGGCGCTCAGCAGGAACGGGATGCGCCAGCCCCAGCTGTAGAGCTGCTCGTCGGGAAGGGCCGCGACCGGGATGAAGACGAGGGTGGCGATGATCTGGCCGGCCTGGGTGCCGTTCAGGGTGAAGCTCGTGTAATAGCCCCGCCGGTCCTCCGGGGCGTGTTCCAGCGTCATCGAGTTGGCGCTTGCCTGCTCGCCGGCGGCCGACAGGCCCTGGAGGACGCGCATCAGCACGAGCAGCACGGGGGCCGCGGTCCCCACCTGCGCATAGCTGGGCAGACAGCCGATGACGAACGTCGACAGGCCCATCAGGATCAGCGTGAACACCATGATCTTCCGGCGGCCGAGCCGGTCGCCGAAGTGCCCGAGGATCAGCGCGCCGACGGGACGGGCGGCGTACGCGACACCGAAGCTCGCCAGCGAGACCAGCGTCGCGGTGGCGGGGTCGTCGGGGTCGAAGAAGACGTGCGGGAAGACCAGGGCGGCGGCGCTGCCGTAGATGAAGAAGTCGTAGTACTCCAGGGCGCTGCCGACCCAGGCGGCGAGCGCGGCCTTGCGGGGCTTGCCGGCGGGGGGCGGGGGTGGTGCGGATGAGTCGGTCGTGCGAGCGGACACGCGTGCTCCTCCGGGAACGGAGACCGCCTCCCCGCTCGGGGGAGGACGGGCCTGACGGGACGACGAGGGGCGCCGGAAACCGCTCGCCGGACGGGGGTGACCGTAGGGGAAGGCGGGCACGCGGCTAATTAACGTACTGGTTAGTTCATTGTTTCGGCGATCGTGCTGCCTGGCGCGGGGCACTGTCAAGGGATCCGGCCGAGACTTTCCGGCCACCACGGACGTGCGGAATCCCGGCGGTGCGGTGTCGGGCGCGCGGGCCCGCGCGAGCGGTGCGGGCGGCGGGGGCGGCGTCCGGGGCGTGCCGGATGTGCCGGACGCGCCGGACTGCTGTGCCTGACGTGCCGGACGTGCTCGACGCGCACGCGGACGTGCGGGGGAGGCGGGGGGCGTCACCGCCCGGCGGCGCCGCCCCCGGTCAGATACGCGATCACCATGTCACCGAGCATCGTGCGGTAGTGCTCCCGCCGGTCCCCGGCCGTGAGGTCCCGGCCGAAGAGAGCGCCGAACGTGTGCCGGTTGGCGACCCGGAAGAAGCAGAACGAACTGATCACCGCGTGCAGGTCCACGGCGTCCACGTCCGCGCGGAACAGGCCCTGCGCCCGGCCCTCCGCCAGGATCCGGCCGATGATCTCGATCGCCGGGGAGCTGAGCTCGTCCAGCGTCGGAGAGGCGGTCATGTGCTCCGCCTCGTGGATGTTCTCGATGCTGACCAGCCGGATGAAGTCCGGGTGCGCCTCGTGGTGGTCGAAAGTCAGCTGTGCCAGCGAGCGGATCGCGGAGACCGGGTCCAGATGACCGACGTCGAGCTGCTGCTCCTGCTGCCGGATGACGGCGTAGGCGCGCTCCAGTACCTCGGTGAACAGCTGTTCCTTGTTGCCGAAGTAGTAATAGATCATCCGCTTGGTGGTCCGGGTGCGTGCGGCGATCTCGTCGATCCGCGCCCCCGTGTAACCCAGCCGCGCGAACTCCGCGGTCGCCACCTGGAGGATCTCCGCCCGGGTCCGCACCGCGTCGCGCTGCCGCCCCGGAGGCCTGGTGGGCGGTGGTACGGCGGTCATGC
>NZ_WHPN01000201.1 GCF_009735685.1 Streptomyces lycii
GCCGCGGGCCGCTCGGCACGCAGCAGGGCCAACTCCTCGCCCAGGACCTGGCCGAGGTGGGTGAGGAAGCGGTGCGGCTCGTCGGCGGCGTCGGGAGCGTTCACCGGAGCGGCGCCTTCCGGGACTTGCGCACCTTCCGAGCCTTCGGGGACTTCCGGGGCTTCCGGGGCTTCCGGCCGTTGCGGGCGTTCGCCGTCTGCCGCGCCTCGCCGGTCTCCCCGGCCCTCCGCGCGGCCGTCCCCGCGCTCCGCCGGGCGGCCCGTGCCGTTCACGGGAGCGGCTGTGCCGTTCGCGGGAGCGGCTGTGCCGTTCGCGGGAGCGGCTGTGGTCTCCGCCGGGCCGGGTTCGTCGATCACCCGGTCGACGATGCCGTGCGCCAGCAGGTCGGCGGAGCGTACGCCCTGCCGGTCGGCGACCTCGTACGCCCGTTCCGTCGTCCGGTGCAGGATCGCGGAGGCGCCTTCCGGGGGCAGCGGGGACAGCCAGGCGTGCCGTGCCGCGAGCACCCGGTCCGCCGGGAGCAGCGCGAGCGCGCCGCCGCCCGCTCCCTGCCCGAGCAACAGGCACAGGGTGGGCGCGGGCAGGGTGACGAGGTCCGCCAGGCAGCGGGCGATCTCCCCGGCGAGCCCGCCCTCCTCGGCCTCCTTCGACAGGGCGGCACCGGCGGTGTCGACGACGGTGAGCAGCGGCAGGTTCAGCTCGGCCGCGATCCGCATGCCGCGCCGGGCCTCTCGCAGCCCGCCCGGACCGAGCGGCGGCGCGGCGTCCGCGCGCCGGTCGTGACCGAGGACGACACAGGGCGAACCACCGATCCGGGCGAGCGCGAGCAGCAGCCCGGGGTCGTGTTCGCCCGCGCCGGTGCCGCTCAGCGGGGTGACCTGCCGCCCGGCGACCCGCAACAGGGCGCGCACACCGGGGCGTTCGGGCCGCCGGGAGCGCCGGATGGAGTCGGCGGCGGCGGACCGCTCCGCGGTGCCGTGGGCCGGGGCGCTGCTGCGGCGAGCGGCGGGCTCGGGCACGGCGGGGTCGGGCACGGCGGGACCGGGCACGGTGGGGCCGGATTGCTCGGCACCGCCCGGCCC
>NZ_WHPN01000202.1 GCF_009735685.1 Streptomyces lycii
GGCCGCGCCGAAGGAGAAGCGGACAGCATGCGCATCCTGGGAATCAACGCCCTCTTCCACGACCCCGCCGCCGCGCTCGTCATCGACGGGCACACCGTCGCAGCCGCAGAGGAGGAGCGGTTCTCGCGCCGCAAGCACGGCAAGCGGCCGCTGCCCTTCTCCGCCTGGGAACTCCCGGAGAAGGCCGCCGCCTGGTGCCTCGCCGAGGCCGGCCTGCGGCCCCAGGACCTCGACGCCGTCGCGTACTCCTTCGACCCGGAACTCGCCAGGCCCACCGAGGAGATGGGCCTCGACGACCCCTGGGACCACCTGCGGCTGATGTACGCCCGGCAGGCCCCCGGCTTCCTCGCCACCGCGCTGCCCGGCCTCGACCCGGACATCGTGCGCTTCGTCCCGCACCACATGGCCCACGCCGCCTCCAGCGCGCTCGCCGCGCCCGGCGCCGAGACGTCGTCCGTGCTCGTGCTGGACGGCCGCGGCGAGGCCACCTCGCACCTCGCGGGCCGCCGCGTCGGCGACCGCATCGAACCGCTGTACGGCCAGCAACTCCCGCACTCCCTCGGCCTCGTCTACGAGGATCTGACGGAGCATCTGGGCTTCCTCCGCTCCTCCGACGAGTACAAGGTGATGGCCCTCGCCTCCTACGGCACCCCGCGCATGCTCGGCGAACTGCGCCGCCACGTCCACCCGACGGGCGACGGCGGATTCCGCGCCACCGGAGTCCCGTGGTCCGAGCTGTGCGCCCCGCTGCGCCCCGGCGAGGCCTGGACCCAGGCGCACGCCGACCTCGCCGCCAGCGCCCAGGCATGCCTGGAGGAGACCCTGCTCGACCTGGCCCGCTGGCTGCACGGCCAGACCCACGACAGCGTGCTGACCATGGCCGGCGGGGTGGCGCTCAACTGCGTCGCCAACTCCCGCATCGCCCGCGAGGGCCCCTTCGACCGGGTCTGGGTCCAGCCCGCCTCCGGCGACGCGGGCACGGCACTCGGCGGCGCCCTCTACCTCGCCGCGTCCGGCGGCGACCGCACCGAACCGCTCGCGGGCGCCGACCTGGGCCGCCGCTGGTCCGACGCCGAACTGGAGGCCTGGCTGAAGACGGCCGCCGTGCCCTTCGAACGCCCCGCCGACGTCGCCGAGACGGTCGCCGAGGCGCTCGCCGGGGACCAGATCGTCGCCTGGTTCCAGGGCCGCTCCGAGTACGGGCCCAGGGCGCTGGGACACCGCTCGCTGCTCGCCCACCCCGGCCGCTCCGGCAACCTCGAACGGCTGAACGACGTCAAGGGGCGCGAGCAGTTCCGGCCGGTCGCGCCCATGGTCCTCGCGGACCGCGCGGGCGAGATCTTCGACGGCCCGATGCCGTCGCCGTACATGCTCTTCGTCCACGACGTCGCCGAGGAATGGCGCGAGCGGATCCCGGCCGTCGTCCACGTCGACGGCACCGCCCGCATCCAGACCGTCGACCCGGTCGGCGAACCCCTCGTGGCCCGCATGCTCGGCGCCTTCGAGGAACGCACGGGGCTGCCCGTCGTCGTCAACACCAGCCTCAACACCGCCGGCCGGCCGATGGTCGACGACCCGCGCGACGCCCTGGAATGCTTCGGCTCCTCGCCGGTGGACCTGCTGGCCATCGGCCCGTTCGTGGTCCGGCGCGGCGCGTTCTTCGCGGGCGGACAGCCGGACGCGGCCGGCTCCGAGGAAACCCTGCCGTCCCGCGGTGAGGGCTTCGCCGCGGCGGGCGTCGTCCCCGGCGGCGCGGCCCCCGCCA
>NZ_WHPN01000203.1 GCF_009735685.1 Streptomyces lycii
GACAAGATCGCCGTGATGTACGCGGGCCGGATCGTCGAGACCGCCCCGGTGCACGAGCTGTACAAGCGCCCCGCGCACCCCTACACCCGGGGTCTGCTGGACTCCATCCCGCGGCTGGACCAGAAGGGCCAGGAGCTCTACGCGATCAAGGGCCTGCCGCCCAACCTGACCCGGATCCCGAGCGGCTGCGCCTTCAACCCGCGCTGCCCCAAGGCGCAGGACGTCTGCCGTACGGACGTGCCCCCGCTGTACCAGGTCACCGAGCGGGACGGCGGCGCCGAGCTGGACGGCCGCCGGAGCGCGTGCCACTTCTGGGAGGAGACGATCCATGGCTGATCTCCACAAGAACGACGAGGTCCCGGACGTCCCCGCGAGCGACCTCGGCAAGTCCGAGCAGGCCGCCGCGGCCGAGAAGGCGGCACTGGACAAGGCGGCGGCCCAGGAGGCCGACGAGACCGCGGAGGCCGTCGCGGCCATCGAGGCGCCCGTCGAACGCGGCGAGCCGATCCTCCAGGTCCGCAACCTGGTCAAGCACTTCCCGCTGACCCGGGGCGTCCTCTTCAAGCGGCAGATCGGCGCGGTCAAGGCCGTCGACGGCGTCTCGTTCGACCTGCACCAGGGCGAGACCCTGGGCATCGTCGGCGAGTCCGGCTGCGGCAAGTCCACCGTCGCCAAGCTGCTGATGACGCTGGAGCGGGCCACCGCCGGCGAGGTCTTCTACAAGGGCCAGGACATCACCAAGCTGTCCGGGCGCGCGCTGAAGGCGGTGCGGCGGAACATCCAGATGGTGTTCCAGGACCCGTACACCTCGCTCAACCCG
>NZ_WHPN01000204.1 GCF_009735685.1 Streptomyces lycii
CCCGCCGAGCTGGTCGCCCGCTTCCGTGCCGCGGCCTCGCCGGGCGCCGGACGGCTCGCGGTGCACCTCGCCGCCGCCCCGCTGTTCCTGCCCGTCATGCAGCTCGTCCAGCGCACCATGCAGCCCGACTCCGGGCCGGCCGAACTCTCCGAGGTGCTGCTCGGCGGGCTGCTGACCCGCGCGGACGGCGAGGGCCCGGCCGCCGGGCCCGAGGGCCAGTGGTACGCCTTCGTTCCCGGCGTGCAGGAGGTGCTGCTGCGCTCCCTGGGCCGGGGCGAGGCCCTGCTGGTGCTCAAGCACTGCTCGGAATACGTCGAACAGCGCTTCGGCAAGGGCGGGCCGAACTTCCCCGCTCTCGCGATCGCCCGGCTCACCGGCGACCGGGAGGACGGCCGGCAGCCCGCCGACGGCGCCGTGCCGGCGGGCGGCGACGACCCGGCGCGGAGCGGCGGCGGGCGCGCCCCGCAGCCGTTCGCCGAGGTCGCGGCCAAGGTGCTGGAACGGTTCATACCGCTCACGGCCCAGCTGCGGCCCGGCGGCGTGACGGCCGGTGACGGCGGCAGCGGCCCGCCCGACCCCTCCTCGACGGTCCGTACGGCGCGTGCGCTGCTCGACCGGTACACCGCGGACGGCATGGTGCAGGACCTCCTCGACGCCGTGCAGCTGCTGCGGCGCGCCGCGGAACGCGAGGTGCCGCGCGGTGCCGACCCCCAGCTCTGGACCGAACTCGCCGAGAGCCTGCTCGTGCTGTGGCGCCTCCAGGGCGGCCGTGCCCTGCTGCGCGAGGCCCAGGACGCCGCGATGCTCGCCGCCTCCCGGGCGGGCGCGGTGCGGCCGCGCGCCGCGCTGGCCCGGGTGCTGCACGCCGCCGCGCTGGACCACCGCTCCTCCGGCGACCTGTCCGGTGCGCTGGAGCTGCTGCGCCGCGCCGACCGCGAGTTCACCGCGGTGTACGCCGCGGCGGGGCTCGACCCCCGCGAGGCGCTCGGCATCACCCTGGAACGGGCCCGGGTCCTGGAGGAGCAGTGGCTGCTCGGCGGGGACAGCGGGCTGCTCCAGGAGACCGTCGGCATGCTGGAGGCGTTCGCCGACGCCTGGCCGGTCGGCGAGGCGCAGCCCGGCGAACTCCCGCTGGCGCACGGCCGGGCCCTGCTGCGGCTCGCCCGGACGGCACCCGACCGCGAACAGGCCGCGGTGCACGCGGCCCAGGCCGCCGACTCCTTCCGGCACGCCCGGACCGCCCTGGCGGCCGAGGGCACGGCCGGGGACGAGCTGACCAAGGTCGTCCTGGACGAG
>NZ_WHPN01000205.1 GCF_009735685.1 Streptomyces lycii
GGCCGAGGGGGTCAGAAGGGCCGTACGCCGCCCGGGAAGGCCGGCCGTGCGTCCCGGCCCTCGGCGATGCGCCGGTGGTAGGTCTCCCGCCCCACCACCTCCAGGCCGACGATCTCCCAGGCCGGAAGCCGGGCCGTCGCCCGGTGCTCACCCCACAGCCGCAGGGCCACCGCGGCCGCGTCGTGCAGATCGCGCGCCTCCTCCCAGTACCGGATCTCGGCGCGGTCCTCCGCGTACCGCCCGGCCAGCAGGAACGGGTGGTCCTGGGCGAGCTGCTCCAGGCCGCGCCGGATCTCGCCCACCGGGGTCTGCCGGCCCGAGACGCTCAGGGTCACGTGCCACAGCCGGGCCGCTTCCCGCTCGCCGCCCCGCGAGCCCCGCTCCTGGTCTCCCGGGCCCCGGACGGCCGGTCCCGCCGTCCGCGCCTGTTCCTCCGCACCGCCGATGCCCGCCGGCCTCCGCTCCCCCGGTCCTCCGGGCAGCGCCTCAGGGCGCCCTCGTCTCACCGGCCGCCTCCTGTTGTCCGTCGCGCGCTCCGCGTCCCCGCGACCGGAGCCCTGTGATGCCGCTGCCGGGGCCGGTCCGCGGTGCTCGACGCGGAAACTCCGGCCCCTCCCGCCTTCCCCCGGCGGCGTCCTTGCCTCAAAGTTGACCAGTCCCGGGGCGGCGGCGGGCGCTTTTCGCGAAGGTCTCCGTGGAAAGGCTGGACTTTCGGCCGATCTGCCACCGGAATGCCGTCCGTCAGCTATCCGGCACAGCGGACGACCGGCCGCTCGGGTGTGCGGGGTGCCGTCGGCGAACGGCCGCCGCGGCACGGCGGGCCCACCGGGAAGGGCGGCCCGGCGCCGGTCCGCCGCGCGCGTCTCAGCCGTCCAGGACGACCAGATCGTCCCGGTGCACGACCTCCCGCTCGTACGCCGGCCCCAGCTCCCGGGCCAGGTCTCGGGTGGAACGGCCGATGAGCTGCGGGATCTCCTTGGCGTCGAAGCTGACGATGCCGCGCGCAACCGGTGTGCCCGTCGTGTCGCGGAGTTCCACCGGGTCACCCGCGCTGAAGCCGCCCTCGACTCCGACGATGCCGGCCGGGAGCAGCGAGCTGTGCCGGTCCACCACCGCCCGTACGGCGCCGTCGTCCAGGGTCAGCGCGCCGAGCGGGGTGGAGGCGTGCGCGAGCCACAGCAGCCGGTTCGCGGAGCGGCGCCCGGTGGGGTGGAAGTACGTGCCGGTGGAGCGGCCGGCGAACGCGTCGGCGGCCCGGCTGGCCGAGGTCAGCACGACCGGGATCCCGGCGCCCGCGGCGATCCGGGCGGCCTCGACCTTGGTGACCATGCCGCCGGTGCCGACCCCGGCCCGGCCGGCGCTGCCGATCGAGATCCCGGCCAGCTCGGCGGGCCCGGCGACCTCGGCGATCCGGGAGGTGCCGGGAGTGCTGGGGTCGCCGTCGTACAGCCCGTCGACGTCGGAGAGCAGGATCAGCAGGTCGGCGCGGACCAGGTGGGCGACGAGTGCGGCCAGCCGGTCGTTGTCGCCGAAGCGGATCTCGTCCGTGGCGACCGTGTCGTTCTCGTTGACCACCGGCAGGGCGCCCATGGCCAGCAGCTGGTCCAGGGTGCGGAAGGCGTTGCGGTAGTGCGCCCGGCGGCTGGTGTCGTCGGAGGTGAGCAGCACCTGCCCGACCCGTACGCCGTAGCGGGCGAAGGACGCCGTGTAGCGGGCGACCAGCAGCCCCTGGCCGACGCTGGCCGCGGCCTGCTGGCGGGCGAGGTCGCGCGGCCGGCGGCGCAGGCCGAGCGGCGCGAGCCCGGCGGCGATGGCGCCGGAGGAGACGAGCACGATCTCCTTCTCGCCCCCGTCCCGGGCCTTCGCGAGCGCGTCGACGAGCGCGTCCACCCGGTCGGCGTCGAGCCCGCCCGCGGCCGTCGTCAGGGAGGAGGAGCCCACCTTCACCACGATCCGGCGGGCCGAAGCCACGTCCCGCCGGTCCACCGCGGCCCCCGTCGGCCGCACCGGCTCCACCGGCTCCACCGGACCCGCCGACCCCAACGACGACCTAGCTGCCCCTGACACGTGCGGCGTCCTCACTGGTAGGAATGGATGTTCCCGTCCCCGTGAATCTACGCCGACGCGCCGACGGGGCGCGCCGCCGTCCGAACGGCGGACGCGCTCCCCCGGACGGCCGAGGGCCGCCGGCCCACCGGCGGCGGCCTGCGCGAACGCAGTGGCATGCTGCACCGTTCCGGCCGCGATTTCGCCCCGGTACGCCCGTTCGGCCCCGTGCTCATCGGTGACGGGCGTCACGCGAAATTGTCATGGAGTCAGTCAACCGAATACCGTCGGTGGTCATCCCGCGCCGTGTCCGCGTCCGACGTCCGACGCGGACGGGTCACCCCCACGGCCGCCCCCCATCCATCCGCCCCGCCAGGAGCCCAGCTCGTGCCCTCTGCCGGACTCGTCCCCCGCCGCGCTGTGCAGCTCACAGCGCTGTTCGCGATGTTCGCGGCCTACACGGCCCAACTCGCGGGAGCCCTGCTGCCGAACGTCCCGACCTTCGTCGTCGGATCGGCCGCGGGACTCGCCCTCGACCTCTATCTCCAGCAACGGCAGCCCGGACTGCTGTCCCTGCTGGGCAGAGTCCGCTTCGACGTCACCGTCCGGCAGCTGCTGCGCGACATGCTGATCGTGCTCGGTCTGCTCCGCATAGACGGCATCAGCCCGCTGGAGGAGCAGTCCCCGCTCACCATCGGGCTGCTGGCCTTCTACATGCTGCACTTCGTGTGCCAGGCCGTCGCGGTGCTCGTACGCCGCAGCCGCACGCTGCCCGTCATCACCCGGAACATCGACACCTCCGGGCTGCGGCTCTCCGCCGCGCCGCCGCGCCTGCTGGCGCGCCGCCCCGGACACCGGCTGCTGGCCTTCGCCGTCCCGGTCACGACCGGCCTGATGGGCACCGTCGTCACCCGGGACGCCCTGTGGGGCGGCATCGGCCTCTCCGTCGCGCTCGCCCTCTCCGCGGGCGGTGTGGCGCACCTGGCGACCTGGCTGCTGCCCGCCAAGCGCACCGCGACCGAGCGCGAGACGCTGGACTGGCTGGACAAGTGGCTGGCGGACTACCGGCCGACCGTCGGCATGTACTTCTCCGGCGGCACCTCGTCGGCGTACCAGGCCAACATGTGGCTCTCGACCCTGGCCGAGCTCGACGGCAACCCGGTCATCGTGCTCCGCGAGCGGTTCATGGTGCAGAAGATCGAAGCGACGGACGTGCCGATCGTCTGCATCCCCAAGGTCGCGCACCTGATGCACCTGGAGCACTCGACGCTCAAGATGATGCTGCACCCGGCCAACTCGGGTAAGACCTCGCAGGTCCTGCGCATCCCGTCGATCAAGCACGCGTTCACCAACCACGGCGAGAGCGACAAGCTGTCCAGCTGCAACCCGTACGCGAAGGCGTACGACGAGGTCTGGGTCGCCGGCCCCGCCGCGCGCGAGCGCTACCAGCTCGCCGACATCGGCGTGGACGACCGGGACGTCGTGGAGGTCGGCCGGCCGCAGCTCGCGCCGATCCGCCCGTACGCCGGTCCGCCCGCCGACGACGCCTTCACCCATGTCCTCTACGCCCCCACCTGGGAGGGCTGGACCAACGACCCCGGGAACACCTCGGTGATCCTGGCCGGCGAGAACATCGTGCGGGAGCTGCTCGCCGACCCCAAGGTCCGGCTGCTCTACAAACCGCACCCGATGACCGGCTCCGTCGACCCGCGCGCGGGCCGCGCCGACGAGCGCATCCGGGCGATGATCGCCGAGGCCAACGCCCGGCGCGGCGGCAGCCGCCCCGGCCCGGAGGCGGCCGCCGAGCTGCGCCGCCGCACGGAGGAGCTGGACCGGCTCACGAGCACGGCGTTCCGCCCGGCCGCCGACGAGGTCGAGCGGATGCTGATCCAGTCCTCGCCGGAGGCGGGCCGCGCGGCGGCCGTGGCCGAGGCGACCGCCGCCTGGGAGCGGGCCTACTGGTCCTCGCTGCCGGAGTGGGAGCACCAGGTCGTCGTCGGGGCCCGGCCCGGCATCTACAGCTGCTTCAACCAGGCCGACGTGCTGATCAGCGACGTGTCCAGCGTGGTCTCCGACTATCTGACGAGCGAGAAGCCGTACGCCGTGGCCAACACCAGCGGGCTGAGCGAGGACGACTTCCGGGCGGGCTTCCCGACCGTGCGGGCCGCGGCCATCCTCACCCCGGACGCGCAGGCCGTACCGGCCCTGCTGGAGTCCGTACGGCACCCGGAGAAGGACACGTTCGCCGCGGCCCGCGCCGAGCTGAAGGTGCATCTGCTGGGCCCGTCCGACCCGCCGTCCCCGGTCCGGTTCAACGAGGCCGCCGTCGCGCTGTGCCGCAGGGCGGACGAGCGGCGTGCCCGGATGGAGGCCCGGCTGGCCTCCGAGGTCCCGGCGCAGCGCGAGAGCGTGGCCGAGGCCGAGGTCGAGGACGCCGCGGAGGAGATCGAGCTGGAGCCGGCGGGGACGAAGGAGCCGTCGGACACCCAGGAGCCCACGGGCACCTCGGACCCGAACGACAGCTCCGGGGAGCCGGACAGCGTCCGCGCCTGACCGCGGCGCGGCACCGCCGCTCTCGTTTCGAACAGCGTTTCACAACGGACCGGCAACGGCCCTGCAACAGACCCCGGGAGGCACCGCCTCCCGGGGTCCGTCGTGTTCCGCGGCTGATTTACGATGTGCCCTTCGCGGCCCCTACGGAACCTCCTCGGGGACCTTGTGCACTCCCGGGAAGGCATGTCGCCATGAAAAGGATCCTGTTGCGCTCCGGAAAGAGCCCGTTCGAGGTCGTCTCGCGGGAGCAGGCGATACAGCGGAACGTCATCGCCACGAACTCGGGAAATCTCCTCTTCAGCGATGCGGCACACAAGATATTGCTGACGGACGGCACCGAGGTGGAGTCCAACCGGATGCGGGTGAACCCCTCGGAGGCCGCGCGCATCAACGAGGAGTACGACGCTTTCGTCGTGCCCCTCGCGAATGCCTTCCGGCCGTCCTTCGAGACCCAGCTCAACAAGCTCTCCGCCTTCATCGAGAAGCTCGACATCCCGGTTGTCGTCCTCGGTGTGGGAGCGCAGACGGGGCTCGGCTACAGCGCCGAGCGGCTGCGTCCGCTGGAGGCGTCGGTGAAGCGTTTCGTCGGGGCCGTCCTGGACCGTTCCGCGTCGATCGGAGTGCGCGGCGAGTTCACCGAGAAGTACGTCCGGGACCTGGGTTTCCGGGACGTCGAGGTGATCGGCTGTCCGTCGATGTTCATGAACGGCGACACGTTCGAGATCACCAAGCGGACGGAGACCCTCACCGCCGAGTCCCGGATCTCGGTGAACGTGTCGGCCGCCGCTGCCAAGATCAGCGACGTCGGCGGCCTCATGCGGCACGCGTACGACCTCCACCCCGACCTGATCTATGTGGCGCAGAACCTCACCGACGCGGAACTGCTGCTGTGGGGCGATCTCTCGGAGGCCGAGGGCCGGTCCGGCAGCATGCCGCTGCAGAGCAGCCACCCGTTCTTCCGCGACGACAAGGTCCGGCTGTTCATCGACCCCGCCACCTGGCTCGACGAACTGCGCGGCCGGGACTTCTCGTTCGGCACCCGGATCCACGGCAACATCGCGGCGCTCCTCGCCGGCACCCCCGCCGTGGTCCTCGCGCACGACTCCCGCACCCTGGAGCTGTGCCGCTACTTCGACATCCCGCACCGCTCGGTGAAGGACGTCCACGCCGGTACGGACCCCGCCGAGCTGTACGAGGCCGCCGACTTCGGCAAGTTGCGGGAGGGTCACCGCGAGCGGTTCGACCGGTTCATGTCCTTCCTGGACCGGAACGGACTGGAGAACACCTTCGCCCACGGGGACGGCGGGGCGGCGTACGACGCCCGCGTCGCCTCCCTGGACCTGCCGCCGGCCCTGCGGGCCTGGGACGGCTCCCCCGACGGTCTGCTGGGCTACCGCATCAGCCGGCTGCGGCAGGAGGTCAAGCGCGCCCGGAGCGAGCAGTCGGCGCTGAACGAGCGGCTGGAGAAGGTGAGCAAGGAGAACGCGGCCCTCGCGCGGCGGCTCGCCGCACTGGAGGGCGCGGGCGGCGGGACGTCGCCGTACCGCCGGGCCCGGCGCGCCGTGGGACGGCGGGTCCGGCAGGTCCGCAAGCGGCTGGGCTGAGCCCGGGGCGGCTGGGCCGAGGCCGGGGGCTGGCGGGCCGAGCCGCCGGGATCCTGTCCGCGCCCGCCGGCCTTGCCCGCGCCCGTCCGCCCATCCGTTCGCCGCCCGTCCGCCCCGCCTGTCCGCCGGGCGGAGCGCCCGAAGGCGGCTGGTGGGCCGTCAGGCGGCCGGGCGCCTCCCGGCCAGCCGCCCCACCCGGCGGCTCAGCCGGGGACCGAGGAGCCGGCGCGCGGCCCCGCGCACCCGGGAACGCCAGGGGAGCCCGCCCTCCCAGACGAGATCGGCCGCGGACAGCGTCTCCCGGGTGGCGGCGTACACCCGGTCCGGAATGCCCGCGGCCGGATCGCGGAAGAACGGCAGCGCGAGATAGGCGGTCCGGCGCCGCGCGTCCAGCACGACCTTCGGCGGCTTCTTGTCCCTGACGAACGCGACCACGTCGAGGAGCTGGTCGAGCCGGCCCTGGCTGACGCAGTGCAGCCGCAGCCGCTCGTGCGCCCGCAGCCCGCGCGCGAGCCCCCTGGTCCAGTACGCGTCGAGCAGCGGCCGGGCCAGCTCGATCTTGTGCCGCTGTATCCGCTCGCTCTGCTTCAGCAGCACGGGACCGAACTGCGGCAGCAGCGTCACCACGACCGGCCGGACCATCAGGGAGTCGCGCCGCGGACCGGCCGGCACCAGGGAGGCGATCGTCTCCATCTGCGCCCGCGCCGAGTCGAAGCGCAGGACGTAACTCCCGCTCTTGGTGACGTGCTTGCCGTCGTCGCGGCCGACCAGGTGGTAGCAGACGTGGTCGGCGACCACGGAGACCCCGTCCGCGCGCAGATACGCCTCCATGGTGAAGACGGCGTCCTCGCCCGTCCTCAGATCCTCGCGGAACGTCATGCCGTGCCGGGTCAGCAGTTCGCGCCGGAAGAGCTTCTGGGCGCTGAGCGTGAACTTGATGTTGGACGAGAAGACGTCCGTGCGTTCCAGGTTGCGGGCCCACATCGACTTCGGGGCGCCGCGGTTGACGCCGACCACCTTGCCGAGCACCACGTCGGTGCCGTTGCGGTCGGCCATGGCGACCATGCGCTCGAAGGCCTCGTCGCCGAGATAGTCGTCCGCGTCGAGAAAGAAGACGTAGCGGCCGCGCGCCATTTTCAGTCCGGTGTTCCTCGGACCGCTGGGCCCGCCGGAATTCTCCTGCCGCACCACCCGGGTCGGAATCTTGGATTCCGCCGCGAATCGCTCCAGATATTCGCCGGTTCCGTCCGTCGAACCGTCGTCCACCGCGACAATTTCCATCCGGTCCGCGCCGATGCTCTGCGCCTCGACCGACTCCAGGCAGCGCACCAGATAGGGCATGGCCTCGTACGCCCCGATGACGACCGTGACATCGGGCTCGCCCATTCTTTTCTCCTCCAACGCTGTTGCCGACATCTGTTCAAGACCGCTGTGCGCGGGAAGTGGTTGCCCGGGAGAGCGGCTTTTCTCCCGGCCGTGCGCCCGCACCGCCGGGCACGGAAAAGGAGGCCCGGGCGGACCGCGGGGGAACGGTCCGGCCGGGCCTCCCGACCAGGGCGGCGGGCTCAGCCCACCGCTGTCGTCTCCGAGGCCCCCGGGCCGTGCCCGGCCCCGCTCCGCCGGCCGCCCCGCACGGCGGACGCCGTGGCGCCGGAGAGGTCATCCGTCTCCTGGGGAGCCTGGCTGTCGTTGCGTGCCTCGGCCTTCGCCGCCAGCTGCCGCACCGCCTGGTTGAAGCGCTGCATGGAAGGCGGCGTGTCGGGGCCGAGGAGATACTGCTTCAGCTCCCGGCGGGCCCGGATCAGCGGATCGGCGTCCTCCTCGGAGACCGCGTCGAGCAGCGCGCCGATGCCGGAGGCGTCGGTGCCCAGCACGACGGCGGCGCGCACGGCGGTGTTCTGCCGCTTGAACTCCTCCTCGCCCAGGCCCGCGGAGTCGGTGACGGCGTACGGCTTGCCGCTGGCGATGAAGTCGGACACCACGCTCGATATGTCCGAGACCATGCCGTCGGACCGGTTGAAGCAGTCGTACAGGCGCGGCTCGGCACCGGTGATCACCTTGTGCTCCCACCAGCCGAACGACCGCCAGTACGCGTCGTCCCACTCCTGCCGCAGCCGCTTCACCTGCGCGGCCCGCTCCTGGTCCGCCCGGGCGTCCCGGGACGCCGCCGCCTCGTCCCGGGCGGACGGGGCCGCCGAGTGCCCGAGGGCCTCCAGCCGCGCCTCGATCCGGGCGAGTTCCGCGCGTGCCGCGGCGTGCGCGTCCGCGTGCCGGGCCGCCTCCTGCGCCCAGCGCGGGTCGGCGGCGCGCCGCTCGGCGGCATGCTCCAGCAGTGCCACGATCCGCCGGTGCGCTGCCGCTGCCGCGGGGCTGCGGGTGCCGGTGAAGGGATGCGGCTTGTAGAGCACCCGTACCGGCCGGGGGCTCTCGACCAGCCGGCGCACGATGTTCTCACCGGCCGGCATGAGCGAGGTGTTGCCGGGCTCGTCCGACCAGCCCTCCCAGGTGGGCGCGTACAGGACGGTGGGGATGCGGCCCATCGGCGCGCCGGTCCAGGTCTGGATGGGCGCCAGCTGCGGGCGGCCGACCTCGACGATGTCCTCGTCGCGCACGCCGACGTTCGCCAGCGCGTAACGGTCCCGCCCCGCCTTCCCGGCCGTCCAGACCTCGTCGTAGGCCTTGCTGTACGGATTGACGCTGGCGATCTTGTCGCTGTCGCCGTGCCCGATGAAGACGTGCTGCATCGTCGGCACCCGCAGCAGGTGGATGTTCTTGCCGACGTTGGCGGGATAGAGCGCGACGCGTACGGAGGACAGGTCCATGTTCATCAGGTGCACGGCGCTCGGCACGCAGACGACCGGCACCGTCGTCGCGGCGAGCTGCGGCAGCAGGTGGCGCTCGCGGAGCAGCACCAGCGGCACCCCGTCCACGTTCTCCATCGTCTCCAGCCACATGTTGACCTGGTAGGCGGAGTCCTTGGAGCCGGAGAAGTAGAGCACCGTCGTCGGCCGGTGCTCGCGCAGCCAGTCGTTCAGGAAGCCGAGCGCCGCGTCGCGGCCCGGCGGCAGCCGCCGGCCCAGGGTGTACGGCACGAGCAGCAGCGTGCGCAGGACTCCGGCGAGCACGGTGCCGGTGCAGCCCGCGAGCCCCCAGCCGGCGACGCCGGTGGCCCCGGTGACGAGCAGGCCCGCGACCGCGACCAGGTCCCAGTGCAGCATCTTCTCGGCGGACCGGGTGACCAGCCACGGCGGCGGGCCGTCCGGGATGCCGAGGCCCGACAGGTCGATGTTGCGGGTGGCGAACGGCAGCCGGCGGCGCTTGGTGATCAGGGTGACGACCGCGCGGTGCACCGCGTGCAGCGCCTGGAACCCGACGAAGCAGCCGAGCGCCGGGTAGATCACCGAGTCCTCGGAGAGTCCCGTGCGGGCCAGCAGCAGGACGAGCAGCAGCTGCCGCAGGAGGAACCGGTTCCCCACTCCGGCGCCCACCCGGCCGAGCAGCTTGACGAGGTAGGTGCCGCGCGCGGTCAGATACCCGTCCGCGGCGTAGCTCACGGCCGCCGCCGCGGCGAACAGCCACAGGTTCGGCAGCAGCGCGCCCACGGTCGTGCCGACGGCGCCGAGCGCCATCAGGACGGCGGCGGCGAGTTCGGTGCGGGTCTCGACCCGGGCCAGTCGCAGAGCCGTGGAGATGCCCATCAGACGTTCTCCTCCCGTGCCAGGACGGCCGCCAGCGCGTGCTCGAACCCGGGGGCGGAAGCGTCCCGGGTCGGGTCCTGCTGGCGTACGTCGATGATGTGCCCGGTCAGGGTCGACAGCAGTACGTCGAGCGAGGTGCGGGCGACGGCCTCGGAGGACAGCAGGGATTCCGCCGGCTCCCGGCCGAACGCCTTGGTCCGCATCGGCGTCGCGGTGCGCTCGGGGTTGACGCAGTTGACGCGGATGCCGTCCGCACTCCACTCGTCGGCGAGCGCCTGGGTGAGGTTGACCATCGCCGCCTTGGTGGAGGAGTAGAGGCTGTACTCGGCGCGGCCCCGGGTGTAGCTGCTGGAGGTGTAGAGCAGCAGCTGGCCGCGGGTCTCGGCGAGGTACTTGTGGGCCGCGCGGGCCATCTGCACCGGCGCGAGGTAGTTGACGCGCAGGGCTTCCTCGATGGTGGCGTTGTCGGTCTCGGCGAGCTTGCCGATGCGCAGCACCCCGGCGGTGTTGACGACGTAGTCGACGCGGCCGGTCTCGGCGTACGCCTTGGACAGCGCGTCGTCGATGTCCTCCGGGTTCTCGACGTGGGTGCCGGTGGTGGAGCGGCCGAACGGGAAGACTCGGGCGCCGTAGCGCTCCGCGAGCGCCGCGATGTCCGCGCCGATGCCGTAGGAGCCGCCGAAGACGACCAGGGTCCTGCCGGCCAGCAGCTCGCGGTAGGCGTCGTCACCGGTCTGCCGCGGGGCGCTGTGGGACGCCAGCTGGAAGAGCTTGTCGGCGATGAAGACGTCGACGGGCTGGGTGACCTTCATGTTGTACTCGTCGCCCGGCACGACGTAGATCGGCACGTCGGGGAGGTACTTCAGCACGACGGAACAGTCGTCGGTCGCCTGGAAGTTGGGGTCGCCGGCGGCCACCTCGTAGGCCCGGCGGACGGTCGAGAGCTTGAACGCCTGCGGGGTCTGGCCGCGGCGCAGCCGCGAGCGGTCCGGGACGTCGGTGATGAACTCCCCGTCCTCGCCGTGGGTGCGGGTCACGATGATGGTGTCGGCGGAGGGGATCGCGACGTCGACGGCCGTGTAACGCTCCAGGGCCGCGACGCAGTCGGAGATGACCCGCTGCGACAGCAGGGGGCGTACGGCGTCGTGGAAGAGGACGTTGCGGTCCTCGCCCTCGGCGAGTCCCTCGGACAGCGCGGCGATGGCGCGTTCGGTGGTCTCGTTGCGGGTCGTGCCGCCCTCGACGACGCGGGTGACCTTGCGGAAGCCCGCCTTCGCGACGATCTTCTCGACGTCCTGCACATAGCCGGGTGCCATCAGCACGAACACGTCGTCGATGTCCTCGGCCTGTTCGAAGATGGCGAGGGTGTGCTCGATGACCGCCTTGCCCGCGATTTTCAGCAACTGCTTGGGGATGGACAACCCGACCCGCTGACCGGTGCCGCCGGCGAGGACCACGGCAGTGGTGCGGGGGGTGGCTATGTGCTCGGACACGCTGACCTACCTACGACGTTTCATCCTGCGGGAAGGAGAAAACAATCGTTCCACCGTTCACCTGTGGAACAGGTCCAGTCCACTTGGCGGCTACGCCACTGGCACCACATTGCAACACAGCTAGAGCAGAACTGGTACGGCTTTCCGCACAACCAAAGTGCCCCGTTATGCATCCATCCCGGCCCCGCCGCACGGTATGGCGCGGCGGGACCGGGTCGTCCGGCGTGCGCCCCGCCGGGCCGCACGCCCTCGTCCCGCTCAGCCGGCGGTCTGCTCCGGGTGGCGCAGACACCAGCCCGCCCACGCGGAGGCGACCATGGAACGGACGTCGTGCCGGGCGGTCCAGCCGAGTTCCTTGCCGATCAGCTCCGCCGAGGCCACCACCCGCGCGGGGTCGCCGGCGCGGCGCGGCCTGACCTCGGGGGCGGGCTCCGTACGGCCCGTGACCTCGCGGATGACGCCGACCATCTCGGCGACGGAAACCCCCTCGCCGCGGCCGATGTTGAGGACCAGCGAGGCCGCCGGATCGGCGGTGAGCCGCCGGGCCGCCGCCACATGGGCGGAGGCGACGTCCTCGACGTGGATGTAGTCGCGCACGCAGGTGCCGTCCGGGGTCGGGTAGTCGTCACCGAAGATCAGCGGGCTCTCGCCGTGCGTCAGCCGCTCGAAGACCATCGGCACGATGTTGGCCACGCCCGCGTCGCCCAGCTCCGGTGCCGCGGCACCGGCGACGTTGAAATAGCGCAGGCAGACGGTCGCCATGCCGTGCGCCCGGCCCACGGCGCCGACCAGCCACTCGCCGGCCAGCTTGGTCTCGCCGTACGGGCTCATCGGCGCGCACGGGGTCTCCTCGGTGACCAGGTCGGCGTCCGTCATGCCGTACACCGCGGCCGAGGAGGAGAACAGGAAGCGGCCGACCCCGGCGGCCGCGGCGGCCTCCAGGACGGTCCGCAGACCCTCGACGTTCTCCCGGTAGTAGAGCAGCGGCTCCTCGACCGACTGCCCGACCTGCTTCTTCGCCGCGATGTGCACGATGCCCGTCACCGCGTGCTCCCGCAGCACCCGGTCCAGCAGCTCCCGGTCCAGGATCGAACCGCGCTCCAGGGGCACGCCCGCGGGCAGCCGGTCCGCCGAGCCGCTGCTCAGATCGTCGAGCACCACGGCCCGTTCACCGCTGCCGGTCAGGGCCCGCACTACATGGGAACCGATGTATCCGGCACCACCTGTGATCAACCACGTCATTCCGCCACCCTATGCCGTGCGGCGGCCCGGCGGGCGGCCTCCGTCCCGGTCCCGGACCGCCGTGCGGCGGCGGGACGGGACGCGCCCCGGACCGCCGCGCGGCAGCGGGAGTGCGTCCCGGACCGCCGGGTGCGGCAGCGGGACGGAGGCACGCCCGGCGCGGTCGCGCCGTCGTCACGCGAAGGGGTCGAAGCCCTCGTACGCCTCGTCCGCCTCGTCACGCGCCGCGTCGCGCTCGCGGCGGCGCTGGGCCGCCGGACGCGGAGCCTCGAAGCGGTGGTCCTCGCCGCGGCGGCCGAGCATCTCGGCACCGGACGCCATCGTCGGCTCCCAGTCGAAGACGACCGCGTCGTCCTCCGCACCGATCGCCACCCCGTCACCGGCGCGGGCACCGGCCTTGAGCAACTCCTCCTCGACGCCGAGGCGGTTGAGCCGGTCGGCCAGATAGCCCACGGCCTCGTCGTTGCTGAAGTCGGTCTGGCGCACCCAGCGCTCCGGCTTCTCGCCGCGCACCCGGAACAGGTCGTCCTCCTCGCGGGTCACGGTGAAGCCCGCGTCGTCGACCGCCTTGGGGCGGATGACGATCCGGGTCGCCTCCTCCTTCGGCTTCGCCGCGCGCGCCTCGGCGACGATCGAGGCGAGGGCGAAGGACAGCTCCTTGAGGCCCTGCCGGGAGACGGCCGACACCTCGAAGACCTGATAGCCGCGGGATTCCAGATCGGGCCGGACCATGTCGGCGAGGTCCTGGCCGTCGGGGACGTCGACCTTGTTGAGGACGACGATCCGCGGCCGGTTCTCCAGGCCCGCGCCGTACTCGGCCAGCTCCGCCTCGATGACGTCCAGGTCGGAGGCCGGGTCGCGGTCGGACTCCAGCGTCGCCGTGTCCAGGACGTGCACCAGGACCGAGCAGCGCTCGACATGGCGCAGGAACTCCAGGCCCAGTCCCTTGCCCTGGCTGGCGCCGGGGATCAGCCCGGGGACGTCCGCGACCGTGTAGACGGTGGATCCCGCCGTGACCACGCCGAGGTTCGGCACCAGGGTGGTGAAGGGATAGTCGGCGATCTTCGGCTTGGCCGCGGACAGCACCGAGATCAGCGAGGACTTGCCCGCGCTCGGATAGCCGACCAGCGCCACGTCGGCGACGGTCTTCAGCTCCAGCACGACGTCCCCGGTCCTGCCGGGCTCACCGAGCAGCGCGAAACCGGGGGCCTTGCGGCGGGCCGAGGCCAGCGCGGCGTTGCCGAGGCCGCCCCGGCCGCCCTGCGCGGCGACGTAGGTGGTGCCCTCGCCGACGAGGTCGGCGAGCACGTTGCCCTGCTTGTCGAGGACCACGGTGCCGTCCGGGACGGGCAGGACCAGGTCGCCGCCGTCCTTCCCGGAGCGGTTGCCGCCCTCGCCGGGCTTGCCGTTGGTGGCCTTGCGGTGCGGTGAGTGGTGGTAGTCGAGGAGCGTGGTGACGGACTGGTCGACGACCAGGATCACATCGCCGCCGCGGCCGCCGTTGCCGCCGTCCGGGCCGCCGAGCGGCTTGAACTTCTCCCGGTGCACGGAGGCGCAGCCGTGGCCCCCGTTACCCGCGGCGACATGCAGTTCGACGCGGTCCACGAAGGTGGTCATGACGGGTTGCCTCCTGCTGTGCGGCCTTCCGGCCTCGCTTGTTCGGCCTCGCGGCTCGTCTGTCCGGCCTTCCGGCCGCCTGTGCGGCCGTCCGGCCCGCTTGTGCGGCCGTCCCGGCTCGCCTGTGCGGCCGTCCCGGCCTCGGGGGGTGGGTTACGTGTGCTGCGGGAACCGCCCGCGCGGGGGTCGCGGCACGCACCCGCGGTGCGGCCGCCTGTCCGGCTCAACGCGCCGAGGGCGGACCGTCTTCCCGCGCGCCACTGTGCGCTGCGCTACGGGAAGGGCGGCCCGCCCTCGGTGTGTGCCGGTGTCGTCCGGCGGACGCCGCAGTGTTACTGGGCGACCGGAACGATGTTGACGACCTTGCGACCACGGCTGGTGCCGAACTCGACCGCACCGGCGGCGAGGGCGAACAGCGTGTCGTCGCCACCGCGGCCGACGCCGCTGCCCGGGTGGAAGTGGGTGCCGCGCTGGCGGACCAGGATCTCACCGGCGTTGACGACCTGACCGCCGAAGCGCTTCACGCCGAGCCGCTGGGCATTCGAGTCGCGACCGTTCCGGGTGGACGATGCGCCCTTCTTGTGTGCCATGTCTCCTCAGTCCCTTACTTCGCAGCCGCGGGGATGCCGGTGATCTTCAGCGCCGTGTACTGCTGGCGGTGGCCCTGGCGCCGGCGGTAACCGGTCTTGTTCTTGTAGCGAAGAATGTCGATCTTCGCACCCTTGTGGTGGTCCACGATCTCGGCCTGGACCTTGATGCCGGCAAGCACCCACGGGTCGCTGGTGACGGTCTCGCCGTCGACCACGAGCAGGGTCGAGAGCTCGACCGTGTCGCCGACCTTGCCGGTGGGAATCTTGTCAACCTCAACGATGTCGTCGACAGCTACCTTGTGCTGGCGACCACCGCTGCGCACGATGGCGTACACGCGGATCTCACTCTCTGCTCGTCACGGGACCCTTGATGCCAGCCGCTCGGGCGGGGCGGGATCACGGGGATCCGCCCCCGCTCGCACGCCACCGGCGGAACCGGCTGCGCGAGCGGCCTCCCCCGGCCTGTTCGGAAGAACCGCCGGGAGGTGTTTGCTCAGGGGTTTGGCGTAGAGACGCCGACGGTCAAGATTACGGGGCCTCGACACCCCGGTCAAACCGGGTCGCCTCCGCCGGACTCGTCCGGGAAGGCCCGGGGGCCGGACACCGCGAACGGTGCCCGGCCCCGGGACGGCGGTGCCCCCGTTACGACTCGTCCGGGGTCGCCGAGACCGAGGGAGCGGCCTGCTGCTCCGCCGCCGCGGTCTTCTTCGACGCCTTCGTCGTCTTCTTCGCCGTCGTCTTCTTCTCGCCCGCCTTCTTCTCCGCCGTCTTCTTCGCCGGAGCCTTCTTCGCGGGGGCCTTCTTCGCCGCGGTCTTCTTGGCCGCCGTCTTCTTGGCGGCGGTCTTCTTCGCGGTCTTCCTGGCCGGTGCGGCCGGTTCCCCGGCGGCCTCGGCGGTCTCGGCCGCCTTCTCCGGGGCGGCCGTCTCCGGGACGGCGGCCTCCGCCTCCCGCGGCTCCGGCCGGGTTTCCGGTGCCGGCTCCGGTGCGGACTCCGGTGCCGGCTCCGGTCCGGCCGCGGGGACGACCGTCACGGCCGTCTCCTCCGCGCCCTTCGGCGGACCCGCGGGGGCCGACGCCTTACGGGTCGCCCGGCGCCGCGTACGCGCCGGCGGAGCAGCCTCGGCGGCGGGCTCGGACACGGCCGCGGCCTCCGGGGCGGGTGCCGCCTCCGGCTCGGCCGTGACGACCGGCTCCGGCGCGGCCTGCTGCTCCGA
>NZ_WHPN01000019.1 GCF_009735685.1 Streptomyces lycii
GTGGCGAGCGAAACTGGATGAGGCCAAACCGTAGGCGTGTGATACCCGGCAGGGGTTGCGCTTACGGGGTTGTGGGATCGTACTTCAGTCGTCTGCCGGCGGCTGGGCAAGTCAGAAACCGTATGGATAGGCGAAGGGCATGCGAAAGGCCCGGCGTAGAGGGTAAGACCCCCGTAGCTGAAATCTGTACGGCTTGTTTGTGCGACTCCCAAGTAGCACGGGGCCCGAGAAATCCTGTGTGAATCTGGCGGGACCACCCGCTAAGCCTA
>NZ_WHPN01000206.1 GCF_009735685.1 Streptomyces lycii
CGGCCGAGCGCGACGGCGGCCTCCCGGCCCCGCGCCCCGTCGTGCAGCAGGATCGGCGCCGTCCCGGGCGGGCTGCCCGGGTGGTGCCAGAGCGAGCGCGACCCGGTGGAGGTCACCGTGCCGCACAGCGCGGGCACGGAGACCACGGCCGCGGTGACGCCGCGCCCGGGCTCGCGCAGCGCCACGTGCACGGCCCAGTACGGGCAGCCCGGCCGCCCGTACGCCTTCGCGTCGTCCAGCGGTACGACCTCCCAGGTCCGGCGGGCGACGCGCTTCCGCGGCGGCTTCCCCAACGAGACGGCGTCACCGGGGAACGTGGTCAGCAGGCGGTTCCTGATGAGCGCTCCGGCGCAGCGGCGCCCCAGCTCGCCCAGTTCCGCGCCGCTGGGCGCCAGTCCTTCCTCCTCCTGTGACCGCAGGTCGAGCAGCAGCCGGCCCGCGTGCTGGACGATCGCGGCGGCGACCCGCGTCTCCGACCCCGGTGCCCATGCTCCGGGGAGCACCTCCCAGCCCGTCGCGCCGTCGTTCGCTTCCCGAAAAGCCATCCGGAACCGCCCTCACGCTCGTGACTCGATTCGTGCCTCGGACTGTCCGCCGCACACGGTCCGCCGCCGGCGGCCGCGGGCGCGGGTGCGGATGGCTCAACCCCCGGCCACGGCGGGGATGATGGAGACCAGCGCGCCGTCGGACAGCTTGGTGTCCAGCCCCTCCGCCATGCGGACGTCCTCGTCGTCGACGTAGAGGTTGACGAAGCGGCGGAGCGCGCCTTGTTCGTCGCAGACCCGGGCCAGGATTCCGGGGTGTCCGGCCTCCAGGGCGCGCAGGGTCTCGGCCACGGTCGGTCCGGCGGGGTCGACCTGGACCTCGGCGGAACCTCCGGTGTACTGGCGGAGGATGGTGGGGATGCGGACGGTCGTGGTCATGGCAGGCTGCTCCTCTTCCGTGATGGGCGTGGGGGTTTTCCGTTTCATGGCCTGCCCGGGCACGCAGGGGCCCGGGCCCGGGGTTCGGCGGCTGGGAGGCGCGGGCTCGGAGGCACCCGGTGACCGGGGGCCGGCCCGGGGATCCGGCCCGGGAATGCGGGACGGAAATCCGGGACGGGGGGATCCGGCCCGGGAATCCGGACGGGGGATCGGGGACAGGGGCGGGCTCGAGGGGCGGGCTCGAGGGGCGGCCTTGCGGGCCGGCCCCGGGCCACGGGCGGGATGCCGGACCGGGAGTACGGGAATCCGGACCCGTGGCGCCCGGGATACCGAGCCGCGGGCGGAGGCTCAGGAGGGAAGAGCGCTCCGGAAGCCCTCCAGCGTGGCGGGGATCTCGGCGGTGGGCCCGACGACCGAGGAGACGGCGTCCAGGGTCTTCAGCCCGTCGCCGGAATTGATGATCACGGTGCGGGCGGCCGGGTCGAGCCGGCCTTCGTCGAGCAGCTTGCGCAGGCTCGCGAGGGTCACTCCGCCCGCGGTCTCCGCGAAGATGCCCTCGGTGCGGCCGAGCAGGGTGATCGCGTCGCGGATCTCGTCGTCGGAGACGTCCTCGACGCCGCCGCCGGTACGCCGGCACACGTCCAGCACGTAGGGCCCGTCGGCCGGATTGCCGATGGCCAGGGACTTCGCGATCGTCGCGGGCCGCACCGGCCGGATCGCGTCGCGGCCGTCCTTGAACGCGGTGGCCACCGGCGCGCAGCCGGTCGCCTGGGCGCCGAAGACCCGGTAGGGCCGCGGATCCACCAGGCCGAGGTCGCCGAGTTCCCCGAACGCCTTGTCCACCTTGGTCAGCTGGGAGCCGGAGGCCACGGGGACGACGACCTGCTCCGGAAGCTGCCAGCCGAGCTGTTCGGCGATCTCGTAGCCCAGCGTCTTGGAGCCCTCGGCGTAGTACGGGCGGACGTTGACGTTGACGAAGGCCCAGTCCTCGTCGTCGGCGATCTCGGTGGCGAGCCGGTTGATGTCGTCGTACGTGCCCCGGACGGCGAGCAGGAGCCCGCCGTACACGGCGGTGCACACGATCTTCGGCTGCTCCAGGTCGGCCGGTATGAGCACCACGGACCGGATGCCCGCGCGCGCCGCCGCTGCCGCCACGGCGTTGGCGAGGTTCCCGGTGGACGGGCAGGCCAGCACGGTGAAGCCCAGTTCGCGGGCGGCGGCGAGGGCGACGGCCACGACCCGGTCCTTGAAGGAGTGGGTCGGGTTCCCCGAGTCGTCCTTGATCCACAGCTCCCGCATCCCGAGCTCCCGGGCGAGATTGTCCGCCCGCACCAGCCGGGTCCAGCCCGGCTCCGTGTTGCGCGTCGCGGTGACGCCGTCGGGGACGGGCAGCAGCTGCCGGTACCGCCAGATGTTGGACGGTCCCGCCTCGATGGAGGCGCGGGTGACCTTGGTGAAGGTGTAGTCGACCTCCAGCGGCCCGAAACACTCCGGGCAGGCGAAGCGCGGGCCGAGGGCGCAGCGTGCGCCGCACTCCCGGCACCGCAGGGCCGTCGCGGGCCCGAGGTCCGGCGCGACGGTGCCCGGGCCGGAGGTCTCGCGGGTGTCCATCAGACTCATGGATACAACTCCCTCATGGGTGTCCGTTGCGAATCCGGGAAACCGGTCCGCGAGGTGGTGATTCCCCTGCCACAAGGCATGGCGGAGCCGCTCGGTGAACAGGTGGTGAAGAATGTCCGGCCCCGCCGAATTCCCGCCGGGCCACGCCGTTGTCGGTTTTTCTTTTCTTTCTTGTTCCGGTCAGATTTCCGGTGTCACGGCCAGTCCGTCATGTGTGCGCCCGCCGCTTTCCGCGCGTTCGCATCCGCACACCCGGCCCGGTCAGCCGCTCCGCCGGCGCTCGCGGTAGGCGGCGGCGGAGGCCCGGTCGTTGCACTGCTCGGAGCAGTACCTGCGGTTCCCCGGGCGCGTACGGTCCACGAAGACGCGCCCGCACGGAGGGGCGCCGCACACGCCCAGCCGCCGTACGCCCTGGCCGGCGACGAACTCCGCGACGGCGCCGGACAGCCGGGCCGCGAGCCGCGGGGCGCCGCACCGGTCCGATCCCCACTCCAGGTACACCTCGCCGGTGCGGTCCACCCGGAGCTGCGGGACGGCACCCGCCTGCCGGAGCAGCACGTTGAGCACCGGAACCGTGTCGGCCCGGGTCCGGGCGAGGAACACCTGGTGCAACTGGTGCCGCAGCCGGCGGAGGGAGTCGAGGTCGCACGGGGACAGCTCCTCGGCCAGTCGGTGCTCGGCGAACCCCGCCAGGACGCCCTGGAAGTACGACATGGTGGTGAGGCGGTCGAGCGGCCCGGCCGGTGTCTGCGCCGTGTTGACGAGGGCGACCGCCAGGTCCAGGTCGCACGCCGGTCTCGCGCCGTACATACCGTGTTCCCGTCGGCACCGGGGCCCGGGGGCCCTGCCGGCGAGGCGGGTACCCGGGCCCGGGCCGCGTATCCGCGGCAGGCCGCGCCGGGGCGCGTCGCCGTGGCCGCCGCGGGGCGCCGGCCCGTCATGCGACCACCTCGTTCACCCCGCCGTCCTGGGTGCCCGCCCGGACGGGCTCGCCCCCCGCCGCGCACACGTGCCCCAGGACGTCCTGCCGGGTGACGACGCCGACGGCCTTGCCGCCGTCGAAGACCAGCAGCCCGTCCGAGGCGGCGAAGGCGGGCATCACGTCGCCGACCGCCACACCGGCGCCGACCGTGGGCAACGGCGCCGACATGTGCCGGCCCACCGGATCACCGGGCCCTGCCGCCTCGGTGATCAGGGCGTCGAGCAGGTCGCGCTCGTTGACCGATCCCACCACTTCCCCGGCCGTCACCGGCGGTTCGGCGTTGACCACCGGCATCTGGGAGACGCCGTGCTCGCGGAGGACCGCGGCGGCCTGGGCCATGGTCTGGTCGGGGTGCACATGGACGATGTGCGGGGACGGCGCCGCCTTGGCGCGCAGCAGGTCGCCCACGCCGGTCATCTCCCCGCCCGGCGGCAGGAATCCGTGGGCGGCCATCCAGGTGTCGTTGAAGATCTTGGCGAGGTAGCCGCGCCCGCCGTCCGGCAGCAGGACCACGATGACGTCGTCCGGCCCGCAGCCGCGCGCGACCTTCAGTGCCGCGGCGACGGCCAGCCCGCAGGAGCCGCCGACCAGGAGGCCCTCCTCGCGGGCCAGCCGGCGGGTGACCGCGAAGGACTCCGCGTCGGTGACCCGGACCACCTCGTCGCAGACGTCCTTGTCGAAGGTCTGCGGCCACATGTCCTCGCCGACCCCCTCGACCAGATAGGGCCGGCCCGTGCCGCCCGAGTAGACCGAGCCCTCGGGGTCGGCCCCGACGATCCGCACCCGGCCGCCGGAGACCTCCTTCAGATAGCGTCCGACACCGCTGATCGTGCCGCCCGTGCCGATGCCGGCGACGAAGTGCGTGACCCGTTCCCGGGTCTGCTGCCAGATCTCGGGGCCGGTGGTCCGGTAGTGGCTGGCCGGGTTCTCCGGGTTGCTGTACTGGTCGGGCTTCCAGGCCCCCGGTATGTCGCGGGCCAGCCGGTCGGAGACGCTGTAGTACGAGTCCGGGTGATCCGGGGGTACGGAGGTGGGGCACACCACGACCTCGGCGCCGTAGGCCTTGAGCGTGTCCCGCTTGCTCTCGCTGACCTTGTCGGGGCAGACGGAGACACACCGGTAGCCGCGGCGGCGCGCCACCAGGGCGAGCCCGACCCCGGTGTTGCCGGAGGTCGGCTCGACGATGGTGCCGCCCGGCCGCAGCTGCCCGGACTTCTCCGCGGCGTCGATCATGCTCTGGGCGATCCGGTCCTTCGAACTGCCGCCGGGATTGAGGTACTCGACCTTGGCGAGGACCAGCGGTTCCAGCCCCGCCGCCAGGTCGCCGATCCTGACCAGGGGGGTGTCCCCGATCAGGTCACAGATGTCGTCCACGTAGTCCACGGTCATCAACTCCTCAGGAGTGCCTAGCCGTACGAATCCGCGCGTGCGCCGGGGGACGGGCCCGCCGGGTTCCTCAGGAGAGGCCCAGCCCGCCCGCCACGGTCAGGACCTGGCCGGTCAGCGAGGCGCCTCCGGCGGTGATGAGCTGGTGGGCCGTGTCGGCGACCTCCTCCGGTTCGACGAGCCGGCCCAGCGGGACCCGGGAGAGGTAGGCCGCGAGGGCCTGCTCCGGGTCCTCGTTGATCGTCGCGAGCACGTCGTCCCGCACTCCCCCGTCGGCCAGCGCCGGCGCGACGGCGTTGCACCGTACGGGCAGCCCGGAGCGGGCGCAGTACAGCGCCACCGACTTGGTCAGGTGCACCACGGCGGCCTTCATCGCCCCGTACGGCGCCATCCCGGGCGTGGCCAGCAGGCCCGCCGTGGACGAGACGTTGACGATCGAGACCGGGTGCTCCGGCCGGCGGCGGATGATCTCGGCACAGCCGAGCCAGGTGCCGACGACATGGGTGTCCAGCAGGTCGTGCCACTGCTGGGGCGAGGCGGAGAGCAGGTCCTGCGGCACACCCCCGAGCTGTCCGGCCGCGTTGACCAGGGCGTCGATCCGGCCGTGCCGTTCGACGACCTCGTCCAGGACCGCCGTCCAGGACTTGGCGTCCCGTACGTCGTGCGTCAAGCCGCCGTCCCGGGGCGTCCGCCCGGTGCGGACCACCGTCGCGCCCTCCCGCTCCGCTCTTCGTCCTATCGCGTCGCCGAGCGAGCCGAAGCCCCCGGTGACGACCACCACGGATGTCGCCGCGTCCACGTGCATGGTTCCCCTCTCGGTTCGGGACCGGGCCGGTCCCGGTGCGGGACCGGCCCGTTCTCAGCGCAGCACCGACCCGAGGCGGCGGACCGCCTCGGTGAGCGTCTCCTGCCGCTTGCAGGCCGCGAATCGCACGATCGAGCCCGTGCCTGCCACGGGCTCGGAGTAGAAGACGGACATCGGCAGCCCGGCCACGCCGGCGTCTGTGATCATCCGGTGGCACCAGTCCTCCGCGTCCTCGCCGACATCGGCGAGGACGAAGAAGCCGCAGTCCGGGGTCTCGGCCGGCAGGCCCAGCCCGCGCAGGTCGGCGGCGAAGCCCCGCACCTTCTCCCCGAGTTCGCGGGCGCGGCGCTCCAGCACGCCGCCGGTGCCCGGGTCGTCGAGGACGGCCGCGGTCGCCAGTTGCAGCGGAGTGGGCGGGCAGAAGGTGAGGAACTGGTGGACGGCGCGGATCCGCCGGGTCAGCTCCGGGCCCGCGACCGCCCAGCCGATCCGCCAGCCGGTGGCGGCGAAGGTCTTCGACACGGAGGAGATCTTGATCCGCAGTTCCGGATCGGGCACCGCCGCCAGCACCCCCCGGTGCGGGCTGCCGTCCAGACTCAGATGCTCGTAGGGCTCGTCGGACACCACCACGATCCCGTGGCGTTCGGCCAGGCCGGCCACCGCCCGCCACTCCTGCTCGTCCAGCGCGCGGCCGAGCGGGTTCCAGGGGGTGTTCACCACGATCGCCCGGGTCGCGGGAGTGACCAGCGCCTCGAGCTCCTCGGCCGTGACGCGCTCCCGCGCCGACCGCAGCCGCAGGGCGCGCGGTACGCCGCCGGCGGAGCGGACCACCGGGGCGTACTGCTCGTAGGCCGGCTCGACGAGCAGGACCTCGCTGCCGGGCCGCACCAGCGCCGTGATGGCGCAGTGCAGGGCCTCGGTGGCGCCGACGGTGACGGTGATCTCCTCGTCCGGCCGCACCGCCGCGCCGTCGTGGCGCTCGACGTGGCGGGCCAGCGCGGCCCGCAGCCGGGGGTGGCCCGGGCTCGGCGCGTACTGGTGCTCCACGCCCCCGCCGACCGCGGCGAGCGCGTCGAGCAGGACCGGTTCCGGGCCGTGGTCGAAGACGCCCTGGGCCAGGTTGACGGCCCCGTGCCGGGCCGCGAGGGCGGGTATGCGTACGAAGACGGACTCGGTGACGGCCGCGCCGGCGGCCGGGGCGGCGGCCATCAGCGGTCACCGTCCTCGGCCGGCTCGCCCGCCGGGGGCCCGGCGGCCGCCTCCCGCGCCTCCGGGGCGGGCGTCCCGTTCTTCCGGCGGCGCCGGACCGTCTGGGTGACGAGGGCCGCGATCAGCACCAGCACTCCGTACAGGGCGTGCTGCAGGGACTCCAGGAGGCTGACCGCGATCACCACGAACAGCACGAGGTTGAGCCCCGAACGGACCGTCAGGCCCCGCACCCGCACGTACGAGACGATGCTGAGGACGTACAGCAGCATGAAGATGGCGCTGGCGGTGGCCGTGGTGTCGACCACCAGGGACGGTTTGAAGCCCAGCAGCACGGTGGTCGCGGAGAACAGCACGGCCAGCAGCGTCAGCGACCGTTTCCGGGACTTCTCGCCGCCGGACATCACGAGCACGGCCGGCAGCATGCCGTTGTCGGCGGCGTCGTACGTCAGCTGGGAGACACCCCAGACCCAGGCGATCGCGTTCAGCAGCATCGCGCAGCACGCAATGAAGGTGACCGCCCACAGCATGGCCTGTCCCCAGCCCACCGCCTCGACGAGTTGCAGCAGCCCGACCACCTGGTCGACGTCGCCGCGCGGGACGGTGACGGCGATGGCCACGGTGAGCAGGATGGTGAAGATGCCGTAGACGGTGAGCGCGATGGAGCTGACCGGCAGGAAGTCGCGCTCCGGGTTGCGGAACTCGCGGGCGAGGAAGGTCAGGTTCTCGAAACCGGCGAAGGCCCAGAAGGAGAGCAGCACGCCCGGCAGTACGACGTCGAGGCCGCTGGTGCCCGGCACGACCGTGTCCAGCCCGTCCCGGGCCGAGGGAACGGCCGACAGCAGCAGCACGGTGGCGACCAGGACGAGGCCCCAGGTGGCCGCGGTCTGGACCCGGGTGCTCGCGCGCACCCCGGCGAGGTTGATCAGCAGCGCCGCGACCAGCACCGCCACGGCGATGGTGATCGTCGTGGCACGGGCCATGTCGAAGGTCTGCGCGACGTAGCGTCCGGCGACGAACGCGCCGGACGGCAGGCCGACGATGACCAGCGCGATGAACATCACCGGCACGCAGCGGGCGAACACGTCACCGAGCCCGAGCCGGATGAACGCCTCGATGCCCCGGCCGTCCGGGTTGGAGCGCACCATGTCGTCGAACATGAGCAGCATCGGCAGGCACAGCAGGATCGACAGCGCCCACACCAGCAGGCTGTTGTGGCCGGCGCGTGCGTAGACGGCCGACGGGAGGAAGAGGATGCCCGACCCGGCGATCGACCCGATGGCCAGCGGAATGGCCTGCCAGCGGGTCAGCCCGCGGGCGGCGGTGCTTTGAGCGGTGTCGGTCACCGGGCGGCCCCGCCGTTCCCGCTGCCGCCGTTGTTCCCGCCGTTGCCGCCGGTCAGTCCGGTGCCGCCGGTCCCGTCGTCCCCGTCCGCCGTCCACGGCAGGACCCGCCCGCGGCCCAGGATTCCGCCCGGGTCCAGCGCGGTCTTCAGGGTCCGCATGAGTTCGATCTCGCCCGCGGACCGGGTGTAGCCGAGATACTCGCGCTTCTCGAAGCCCACGCCGTGCTCGGCGGAGATGGACCCCCCGCAGGAGGAGACGGTGCGGTAGACGATGTGCTCGACATCGGCCTTGCGCTCACGGGTCTTCTCGCCCGTGGCCACGGCGATGTGCACGTTGTCGTCGCCGAGATGGCCGAAGACCAGCAGGCGCACCCCCGGCCACTGGCGTCGCAGCTCGGCCCGCATCTCCTCCAGCGACGCGGCGAGCGAACCGGCGGGCACGCTCACGTCGAAGCCGAACAGCGGCTGCATGCGCAGCACTTCGCCGGGGATGCGCTCACGGGCCCGCCAGAAGGCCTTCAGGTCCGCCGGGGAGGTGGCGACGGCGGTGTCGGCCAGCGTGTCGGACAGCTCCTCCAGGCAGGCGACGAACACGTCGGCGTCGTCGGGCCGGCTGGTCTCGCACTCGGCCAGGATGTACAGCGGGTGTCCCTGGGGCAGCGGCAGCCGCACCCCGGTCCCCTCCAGGACCGCGTACGCGTCGGCCCAGATGACCTCGAACGACGTCAGCGAGCCGGGCATCCGCTCCCGCAGCGTGCCGAGCACCTTCAGCGCCCCGTCCACGTCGGCCACCGCGCAGAACGCGCCGGTGCGGCCCTGCGGGGCCGGGTGCAGCGCGAGGGTCGCGGCGGTGACCACGCCGAGGGTGCCCTCGCTGCCGATGAACAGCTGCTTCAGGTCGTAGCCCGCGTTGTCCTTGACCAGGTCGGTGGAGAGGTCGAGCAGCGTGCCGTCGGCGAGGACCACCTGAAGGGAGCGCACGTGCCTTCGCGTCATGCCGTAGCCGACGACGTTGACGCCGCCGGCGTTGGTGGCGACACAGCCGCCGATCGTGGCCGAGTCCTTCGAGGCCAGGTCGATGGGCACCGTCAGCCCGTGCGGCGCGGCGTGCTGCTGGAGATCCGCGAGGGTCACCCCGGCGCCGGCGGTGACCGTCCCGGCCACCGGGTCGACCGCGCCCAGTTCCGTCAACCGCTCGGTGGAGAGCACCACTTCGCCCGCCCCGGGCACCCCGCCGGACACCAGGCCCGTCATGCCGCCCTGCACCACCACCGGCTGCCCGTGGGCGTGGCAGTAGCGCAGCACCATCGCGACCTCTTCGGCGGTGCCGGGCCGTACGACGACTCCGGCCACCCCGACGCGGTCGCTGCCCCAGAGGTCTTGGGTGTAGCGCCCGGGCAGGTCGGGCCCCACGAGGACATGGCGCTCCCCGACGAGGAGCCGCAGGGCGTCGGCGTGCCGGGCGGCACCCTCTTCCGCTGCCTCCCGTACGAGGGGTGGGCGTGTGGTCACAACGGTTCTCCTAGTGAGCTGACGGCAGGTCGAAATTGGCGTGCACGGCCTGGGAGCTGGCACGCACGTGCAGCAGGTAGCCGCCCGGATTGCACAGGGCCCGGCGTACCGCCGGGGCGGCATGATACGGCTCGGCCACCCGCTCGGCAGGCAGCCCGAACGACCGTGCCCACTGCACGAGATCCGGATTCTCCAGGCCGGTGCCGCAGTCGGTCGCGGCGCCGCGCCGGGCCGCGTGCGCCCGGATGGTGCCGTATCCGCCGTTGTCCGCCACGATGATCACCGGGAACCGGCCGGCCGCGCGGGCGGTGGCGAGTTCGTTGCCGGTCATCAGCAGCCCGCCGTCGCCCACGACGGCGACGGCCGTGCGGTCGGGGTGGCGCAGCGCCGCCGCCACCGCGGCCGGCACGCCGAATCCCATCGATCCGCCCGCGAGCGCCAGCAGCCGCTGGTGGGCCCGGAGGCGCACATGGCGGTGGATCCAGCTGCTGAAGTTCCCGGCGTCGAGGGTGAGGATCGCGTCGTCCGGCAGTCTGCTGTCCAGGGCGGCGGCGATCTCGGTGAAGTCGACCCCGTCCGGGCGGGGCCGGGGGTGCGGGGCGCTGAGCCGGTTCTCCAGGGAACGCCAGCCGCTCAGCCAGCCGTGGCGCTCCGTGCCGTGCCCGGCGGCGCGGGCGTCGCCGGCCGTCCCGGCGCCGTCGTCCGCCGCCGGGGCTCCGCCGGGCGGGGCCGCGGCCAGCCGTGCCAGGACCTCCGGCGGGTCGGCGGCCAGGTGCTCGCCGGGGCCGCGCGGCTCCGGGTGCACGGTGACCAGGCCGGCGCCGCCGTCGTACCAGCCGGACAGGTGGATCTCGTCCGGCAGCGCGCCGAGCAGGACCACGGCGTCGGCCTCGGCGAGCCGTTCCCGGGTGGCGGCCGGCGTGCCGAGGTGCAGGTGCCCGGCGTAGTGCGGGTGTCCGTTGTCGAGCAGGTCCTGCTGCTTGTTGCCCAGCAGTACGGGCACGCCGGCGGCGCGGGCGAACGCGTCGAGCAGGTCGCCGGGCCGGTCGGTGTCGCCGGTGCGCAGCAGCCGCCCGGCCAGGAGAACCGGCCGGCGCGCGGCGGCCAGCACCGAGCGGACCCGGCGCGCGGCGGCCTCGGCCGCGTCCGCCCGCCGAGCCTCCCCCGGGCCCGGAGCGGCGGTGGCGGGGGCCGGTGCGCAGGCCGCGGAGCCGGGGACCGGCAGGTCCCACAGGTCCTCGGGGACGACGAGGACGACGGGGCCGGGGACCGGCGCACCCAGCACCCGCGCGGCGCGCTCCAACGCAGCCGGCAGGTCCTCCGGGCGCTCCGGGGTGATCACCGGTGCCAGGCCGCCCAGCATCGCGTCCATGCCGGTGCCCTGGAATCCCAGGACCGGGTCGGTGCCCCGGTCCGCTCCCCCGACCAGCAGGAGCAGCGGCGCGGGATCGGCCTTGGCCGCGTCCAGGGCGATGCAGGCGTTGGCCGCGCCCGGTGAGCGGTTGACCGCCACGACGGCCGGCCGGCCGGTGAGCCGGGTGTCGGCGAGCGCGGCGAAGGCGGCGCCGCCCTCGTGCCGGGCGGTGACGACCGGCAGCCCGTCGTCCCCGGCGGCGTCGAGGAGCGGCAGGAACGCCTCGCCCGGGACCGTGAACAGCCGGTCGCTGCCGAGCCCGTCGCGCAGGAAGCGCACCACGGCGCGGGCGACGTCGGTGCCGTCCTCCCGGTCGGCCCCGCGCTCCGCGGCGGTGGCAGTGGTGACGGCGGTCATTTCTGCCGCCGTGCGGGCGTCTCGTAGCGGCCCGTGACCGCCTCCTCCGGCCACACCACGACGGCGTCCTGCGCGCTGTCGCCCTGCTTGCGGTAGTGCATGAGGACGATCTCCGGGCTGTCGTGGTGGCCCTTGGCGTCGGACCAGTCGAAGGACACGGGGCCGCGCCAGGTGTCGAACGTGCCGGTCTCCAGGGCGCGCTGCAGCTCCTCGCGGCCGGTGCCGCCCCGCGCGGCGGCCTGGGCCAGCACGACCACATCGGTGAAGGCGTTGAGGCAGTTGTCCGGCGGGGCGCCGCCGAACTCCTTCTCGTAGTTCTCCACGAACCACCGTCCCACGGAGCTGAGTCCGGGCCAGTCCGGTCCGAACCGCGTGGCCGGCCAGACGACTCCGGCGCCCGCCTCGCCGGCGAGCCTCCAGTAGTCCTGCGCCCGCATGGGGAACGGGAAGCAGGCCATCATCGGCACCCCGGGCAGCACGCCCGCGGCCACGGCCGAGGCGATGACCATGTAGTTCGTGCGCACCACCGCCGCGTTGAGCAGCAGGTCGGGGGCGAACTCGGCGACGGTCCGCAGCTGCGGGTCCAGATCGGTGACGCCGTCCTGCTCGAAGTCGATCCGCAGCACCTCGGCGCCGGGCACCGTCTCGCGCAGCGCCTCCTCCAGCGTGTCCGCGAGCATCTGCCCGAAGACGGTGTCGGCGGCGACGAGCGCGATCCGCTTCCAGCCCTGTTCCCGTACGAACGACGCCATCAGCGGGGCGCGGTCGGCTATCGAGAAGTAGGTGCGGAAGATGTGCCGCCTGCCGTGGTTGACGGTGTTGTGGCCGTTCTCGATGAAGGTGGGGATCCCGATCTCGTCGGCCACGTCGGCGACGGCCGGCGTCGTCCGCAGGTGCCACTGGCCCACCAGCGCGCTGATCCGGTCGAGGTGGGCGAGTTTGCCCAGCCCGCCCACCGCGGTACGGGACATGTGCTCGACGTCGGCGCCCACCTGGTCGTTGGCCAGGAACAGCCGCACCCCGGGGCCGACCTGGTGCTCCTGCGCGTAACGGGCCCCGAGCACGGCCCCGCGGACGCACAGCTCGCCGGCGACCGGGTCGCCGGGAGGGCCGAGGGGCGTCAGGACGCCGACACGCAGGGCACCCTCCGGGGCCGTACGGTTCTGCTCCTCGACCAGTCCGGCGGCGCGCACGGCTTCTTGCGACTGGGACACACTCGACTCCTCACTGTGGTGGCCCGCGGTGCCGGCCCGTCGGGGGCCGGCCGGCCGCGGTCAGACTCCGAAGCGCTTGCGGTAGGACTCGGTGGCGCGCGTGACCGCGTCGGCCGACAGGCCGAAGTCCCCCAGCGTGTAGACGTGCTTGCCGTGTGCGTGGGCGGGCGCCGCGGACAGGTGGTCGGACACCGCGGCGCGGAACCGCTCGGAGTACGGGATCTCCAGGAACGCGCAGATGCGCCGCATGGCCTCCTGCGGGTCGCCCACCAGCTGCCGGTAGGGCAGGTCCAGCACGGGCCGGCCGCCGATCAGGTCGTCGCGGCTCTCGGCGAGACGCCGGGACAGGCCGGTGATCCGGGTGAACCACTGGGCGCCGATCTCCGTCAGCTCCCGGTGGTCGCTGCGCGCCCCGCGCAGCACCCGGCACAGGCTGGCCGTCGACCCCACCACCTCGACCGGGTCCCGGTGCAGATGGATGAAGCGGGCCTCCGGGTACGCCTGCACCAGGCTGTCCAGGAACCAGGTGTGGAACGGGCACTTGAGCACGGGCACCGGCTGCCCGCCGTCCGCGTCCCGGTGCAGGCTCATCAGGACCTGGAGCTGCTCGCGGTGCCGGCGGTACGGCTCGGCCAGGTCCTGCCGGTGCAGCCAGTCGCCGTACGACGGCACCCGGTACCGCATCTCCAGGACCATGCTGTGGAAGGTGTTGGCCAGCAGCCGGTGGCACTCGTCGGGGCGGCCGGCGTCGATGAAGTGGACGGCCGGCAGCTCCGGGGCCTTGCGGTAGTAGTCGTCGACGTAGCCCTGGGCCCGGTCCCGCAGTTCGTCGTGCCGGTCCGGCGACCGGACGGCGTCCGTGTGGTGGGCGAGTTCCCACAGCAGCGGGCTGTGCAGCGCCTCGTGCCGGCCGAGCAGGTTGTGCAGGAGGGTGCTGCCGGTGCGCAGGAAGCCGATGACGAACACCGGGCGTCCCAGGTCGAGTCGGGCGATGTCGGGACGCGACCCGAGCAGTTCCGCGGTGTCGGCGAGCACTTCCTGGGAGCGCAGGATCGAACGCCACACCGGGTCCACGTCCTCCGGCCGCAGATGCGCCTCGTACCGCAGGGCGGTGGCGAAGTGGTGCAGGGCCTCCGAGAAGGGCGCCGGGCCGGTCGGCCCGGACCTCACTGCGGTGGACACCGAGTCGGCCGCGATCGTCATTCCGGTTTCCTTTCTGCTGGCCACGGGACGAGGTCGCGGGGGGTACGGCCCGACCTCAGGTCGTGCAGGTTGGCGAGGAAGGTCCGGGCCACCTCGGCCGGCTCCCCGGGGAAGGCGAAGGCGCGGTGCGGCGAGAGGATCAGCCGCGGCACGCTGCGGACGGGATCGTCGGGCGGCAGCGGTTCCCGCTCGTGTACGTCCACGAAGGCGCCCCGCAGCCGCCCCTCCCGCAGCATCGTGTGCAGGGCCTCGTTGTCGACCGTCTCGGCCCGACCCACATTGGTCACGGTGGCGTGCTCGGGCAGCGCCGCGAGCACCTCCCGTCCGACGAGCCCGCGGGTCTGCGGGGTACCGGGCAGGCAGCCGACGAGATGGTCGATGCCGGGCGCCTCCCGGACGAGCCGGGCGGCCGGCACCGTGCGCTCCGCCTCGGCCACCGGTACGTCCCCGCGCCGCGTCACGGCGACCGTGTGCGCGCCGAGGGCGGTGAGCCGGCGCAGCACGGCGCGGCCGATCCGTCCGGCACCGGCCACCGCGACCGTGCTCCCGGTGAGCAGCTGGGCCCCGGACCGGTACCAGGCGGCGGCCGGGTCGCGGACCACCTCGGGGAGTTCCTTGAGCAGCAACAGCAGGCCGGAGACCGCGTACTCGGCGACGGCCGTGACGGGCACGGCGGCGGAGTTGGTGACCAGCACGCCGGGGCGGAGTCCGGCAGCGCCCAGATGGTCGACGCCGGTCCCGGTCAGGTGCAGCCAGCGCAGCCGGTCCAGCTTCGCCAGGCTGCCCGGCGGGAACTGGAAGCCGATCAGCACATCGGCGTCGTCCGTGCCGGCCTCCTCCGCCATCCGCAGCCGGATGCCGGGCTCGCCCTCGATCACGGGCAGCAGCCGGGGGGCCATCCTGCTGTGCGCGACGAGGACGTCGAGACCGTCCCAGGCCGCTCCCCCGGCCGCGTCCGGCACCGCGGGCGCCGCGGTCTCCGCCATCGCCTACCTCGCCTTCGCGCGGTGGGCGAGCAGGTCGGAGACGGGATCGGCGGAGCCCGCGGCCGCGATCTCCAGGACGTCCTCGCTGTTGCGGCGCACCCGGTCACCGACCCAGTCGAACAGCCAGTTGACCATCTCCTTGTGCGGGAGGTCGTACGGAACGGTCCCGGTGAGGACGCACCCGGTGACCGCGGCCCCGCCGACGTTGGCGACCACGTCGGGGACCAGCGCGACGCCGCGCGCGGCCATCGCCTTCTTGGCCTCGGCCGTACAGCACAGATTGCCGCCCTCGACCACGATCCGGGCCCGTATCCGGTCCACGTTGTCCGCCCGGACGGCGTCCCCGGCGGCCGCCAGCACCAGCACGTCGGCGTCGACGTCCAGCCACGCCTCCGGCTCGCCGTGGACGGTCACGGAGTCGGGCAGCCTGCCGCGGTCGATGGTGCCGGCGGAGTTGGTCGCGGCCAGCAGGTCGGCGACCGGCAGCCCCCGCGGGTCGTGGACGGTGCCCTCGACATCGGCGACGGCGACGATGCGGTGCCCGTGGTTCTCCAGGGTCTTGGCGACGGCGCGTCCCACCGTGCCGAAACCCTGGACGGCGACCCGGCAGGAGCCCGTGTCGGACCGGCTGTCGACGGCGGCCAGCGTCCCGACGGACACGCCGTACCCGGTGATGTCGACCAGCGGCTTCCAGAAATCCGCCCAGTCGGTGGGCAGCCGCGGGATCCGGGTGTCGCGCAGCACGTCGTATCCGGCCTCGGCGAAGAAGACGTCGCGGTCGGCGTGGGTGGTCCCGAGGTCGCAGCCCAGATAGACGCCGCCGTGCAGCAGCGGGGCGACGGAGCGGCCGAACGCGCGCAGCGTCTCGTCCCGGCGGCCGGGGACGGCCCGGATGCCCGCCTTGGCGCCGCCGATGGGCAGTCCGGCCAGGGCGAGCTTGGTGGTCATGGCGCGGGCGAGATTCTTGACCTCGTCCTCGGTGACGGACTCCGTCATCCGGGTGCCGCCCATCGCCATGCCGTCGGCGAGCGAGTCCACCACGACCCAGCTGTGGAGCCCGTCCGGCGGGGACGTGACCACGGTGGCCAGCAGCGGGTCGGCCGCGCTCTCCTCCGCGGGCCTACTTTGCAAAAGCGTACCTGTCATGCGTACTCGCCTCCACGGCCGCAAGGCCTCGATGCGGATGACATGCGCCACGTCGTGCTTTTCGGCACCCGCCTGTCGGCGCGATGCACGGCGGCGAGCACTAATTCCCGCGTATTTCGGGGAGATGGACGCGGTTTCGCTCCCGCCGTCGACGACTGTATCCGGCAAAAGCATGGCGGCCGCATGCTCACCGCATATGGAAATGATCAGTCCTTTCCGGTCCGCGGCACGGCGCCGGTGAACTCGGCGGGGGTGCCGGAATCGTGGAAAGGCGAAGCCCGGGGAGGCGTACCGGCCGTGCCGGAGGCGGAGGAGCCGCGGCCGTGGGGAGGTCACGCGTGGGCGAGTTCGTCGAGCCGTCCCCGCATGGAGCGGAGGCTGCTGCGCACCTGGGCGCTGTCGTACTGCAACGCGGCCGAATGGACGGCCAGGAGACCGGGCGAGGGCGGTATTCCCAACTCGTCGCGGAAGAGCCGCTGCGCTTTGCGGTACGTGCTCAGACAGGTGGAGAAGTCGGCCTTCCCGTACAGCGCGGCGATCAACACGCCCCAGGACCGCTCCCGTAACGGGTGGTCGGCGATGACGGAGCGGGCCCGCATGGCGGCCTCGGCATAGGCGCCCAGATGCACCCGCGCCTCCGCCTGGTCCTCCATGGCGTTGAGCCGCATCTCGTCCAGGGCGTCGAGACGGGCCCGCAGCCGGCTGGAACCGGCGGCGTCGATGCCGGCGGGGCCGCGCCACAGGTCGAGCGCGGAGGTGAGCAGCCGGCTGCTCTCCTCCGGATCGCCCTCCGCGAGCCGGCGACCGCCCGCGATCGCGAGGCTGACGAAGCGGGTCCGGTCGACCGCGGCCGGCTCGGCCGCCAGGAGGTAGCTGGCCACACCGCGGCCGCCGCCCCCGCCCCGCCGCACGACCAACTCGGCCGCGTCGCCGAGGTCCTTGCGCAGCGCGCTGAGGTAGCCGCGCAGATTGGCCTCGGCGGACGCGGGGGGTTCGTCCCAGAGGAGTCCGAGGAGTTCGTCCCGGGACAGTTCCTTGCCCGGGTGGATGGCCAGCGCCGCCAGCACCCCTCTCACCATGGTCGACCGGGGAGCATGGCAGGTCCCACCGGACTCGACACAGACAGGGCCAAGAATGCGGATCATCGATCCCCCAGTTCTGGATGGCGAGCAGGAAGGCGGACACCGCCGCGGCCCGGTCCGGACCGCGAGGGGCCGCCCGTCATCGTCCGACCGCCCGGGGGTCGTGCCCGGACGGTCCGTCAAGGGCGGAAGTCGTCGTCTCCCCGCGGAGCGCGGGGGCACCGGCCGGGCCGCGTCGCGTACGAGCCGGCGGCGGCCGTCGCTCACTCAGCAGGGCGGTGTTCCGGAGCGGTTCGGGAACCGCTGCTCGCCGCCTCCGTCCCCCGTCCTCGGCGGGGCCTGCTGTCCCGGCTCTCGTCGAGCCGCCCCGGGCAGGGTTCGCGGCAGGGCGGGCGGGGCGGCGAGGCGGTCTCCGGACACGGCCACATGGGCTCCCGGTGGGATGGGGGGAGGTCAGCACCAAAGCGGGTCTAGCCGGTGACGAACTTAGGGAACCCGGAGATGAGCCGACAAGTGAAAAAATCACGTTCCGCATATGACCGGCAACTATTGAAGGTATCCGACGTCCGGAACGAGGGCGGTCCCGTGGTCCCGGACAGCCCCGAGGACCGGCCCGGCCGGGGGACTCGGGCGTGCGGCGGGCCACCGCGGAAGATCTAGAGTGATCATGTGGCAGAGCAGCACACTCCGCGATCCCTGATCGTCACGTTCTACGGCGCCCACGGGCGCGGCCGCCCATCCGGGGAAGCCGCGCACGGCGTCACCGGACCGATGCCCGTCGCCGCGCTGATCCGGCTCCTCGGCACGGTGGGCGTCGACGCCCCGTCCGTCCGCTCGGCGGTCTCCCGGCTCAAACGCCGCGGGCTGCTGCTGCCGGCGCGCACCGCGGGAGGCGCGGCCGGGTACGCCCTGTCGGACAGCGCGCGGCAACTGCTGGAGGACGGCGACCGGCGCATCTTCGGGCGGCCCGCGGCCCGGCTCGGTGACGGCTGGGTGCTGGCCGTGTTCTCCGTACCCGAGCAGGAACGGCACAAGCGGCACCTGCTGCGTTCCCGGCTGGCGCGGCTCGGGTTCGGCTCGGCGGCGCCCGGGGTGTGGATCGCGCCGGCGCCTCTGCTGGAGGAGACCCGGCACACCCTGGAGCGGCTGCGGCTGGCCGGCTACGTCGACCTGTTCACGGGTGCGCACGCGGGATACGAGCCGACGGTCCGCTCCGTCGGGCGCTGGTGGGACCTGGACGCGGTGGCGGCGCTGCACCGCGGCTTCCTCACCGGCCACGAGCCGCTGCTGCGCCGCTGGAAGGCCCGCCGGGGAGGGTCCGCCGAGGAGGCCTACCGGGACCATCTGCTGGTCCTCGACTCCTGGTGCCGGATCCCGTACGCCGATCCGGGACTGCCGCCCGAACTGCTGCCGGCGGGCTGGCCGGGCGGCCGGAGCGCCGAGGTGTTCGCCGAGCTGCACGACCGGCTGCGGGAAGCGGCCGCGGAGCATGTCCGGCGCACGGTGGCGGATCTGGGCTGAGGCGGCGCGGGGCGCACGGACGGTGTACGGACGGTGTGCGGACGGGGGTGTACGGAGGGTGTACGGAC
>NZ_WHPN01000207.1 GCF_009735685.1 Streptomyces lycii
CCGAGACGGCGTCGGTCCCGGTCGAGGACCCGGACACCGTCGCGCGGGGCCTGGCGGGGCTGAGCCGCGCCATCAGTGAGAGCGAAGAAGGAAACCATGAAGGAGAACCCCCCCGTGCCTGACCAGCCCACCGCCTCCGACGTCGACATGTCCTTCGCCCTCGACGCCCTCACCGAGGAGAAGGGAGTGCTGCACGCGGTGCTGCTCAGCACCGACGGCCTCGTGCTCGCGCACTCCGGGAACCTGCCCCGGGAAACGGCCGACCGCACCGCCGCCGCGGCTTCCGGCACGCTGTCCGTCGCCGGACAGGTCGGCGAACTCGCGGGCACGCACGGCGACGTCAAACCGAGGAAGATCATCATCGATCTGCCGGACAGCTGCGTCCTGGTGTTCGGCGCCGGGCACCGCGCGGTCCTGGCCGTCGCCGTCGCCGCGGACATGACCAGCAGCCTGGTCCATGTCGCCACCGCGGCGACCATCAAGACGATCAACGGCCTGGCGCCCGCGCTGTCGACGCGCGAACGCCCCGGCATCTCATGACGCCCCGAGGTCGCCGGAGTACCGGGATGGTGCGGCCCTACGTCCCCACCGGCGGGCGGGCCGTGCCCACCCGCCGGAGCCTGGACCTGGCCACGCTGCTGATCCCGGTCCGTGACAAGCCGCTGCACGGACTCGACGTGCACGCGTTCCGGGTGATGCGGCACTGCCTTCCGGGCACGCAGTCCGTGGCCGAGGTCAGCGCGCATCTGAAGCTGCCCGGCGCGGTCACCAAGGTGATCGTGGCCTCTCTCGTCGACAGCGGCCACCTCATCAGCCGCTCCCCCGCTCCCGCTGCTGCTCAGCAGCACGACCTAGGACTGCTGGAGGCAGTGCTGCATGGACTCCAGAACAAGCTCTGAACACCCCTCCTACCTCGCGTCCGGGGTCGCCCGTCCGGTCAAGGTCGTGGTGCTGGGCCCGTTCGGCGTGGGCAAGACCACGCTCGTGGGCACGGTCTCCGAGATCCGCCCTCTGACCACCGAGGAGCAGATGACGGAGGCCGGTCAGCACATCGACGACCTGCGGGGGCTGGAGAGCAAGACGACCACCACGGTGGCCATGGACTTCGGGCGGCTGACCCTGACCGAGGAGATGGTCCTCTATCTGTTCGGGGTGCCGGGGCAGGACCGCTTCGCCCCCATGACCAAGGACCTGATGGAAGGCGCGCTGGGCGGCGTGGTCCTGGTCGACACCCAGCGCATCTCCGAGTCCCACGGCGCCATGGACCTGCTGGAGAAGGCCGGGCTCGGCTACGTCGTCGCGGTCAACCACTTCCCGGGCACACCGCGCTACGCGGAGGAGGAGTTGCGCGAGGCGCTGGACCTGGAGCCCACGACGCCCCTCCTGTACTGCGATGTGCGGCAGCACGGCTCCGCCATGGCCCCGCTGATCGATCTCGTGAAGCACCTGATCCGCCGTGCCCGACTGCTGGAGGACTCCCCATGACCGACTCCCCTCCCCGGTGCCCGCGGGGCTATCCGAAAGTCCACGGGGCCGGCTTCGCCGCCGATCCGGACGGGGTCTACGCACAGCTGCGGGAGGGCGGCTCCCCCGGCGGCTGGGCCGAGATCGCTCCCGGCGTCTACGCCCTGATCGTCACCGGCTACCAGGCCGCCGTGTCGCTGCTGACCGACACCAACACCTACTCCAAGGACAGCCGCCGCTGGCGTGCGCTGACGGAGAACCAGGTGCCCGCCGACAGCCCGGTACTGGGCATGATGGCCTTCCGGCCCTCCGTCCTCTACGTCGACGACGACGAGCACGCCCGGCTGCGCTGGGCCATGGACGACTGCATCGACCGCATCGACACCAACCAGCTCGGCGACATCACCCGGCGCAGCGCCCGTACCCTGGTGTCCCGGGTCAGCGAGGACGGCCGGGCCGACCTCATGGCCGACTTCGCCGACATCCTGCCGATGATGGTGATGGCCGACCTGCTGGGCTGTTCGCCGGACGAGGCCGCGCACATGGTCAGCGCCTGCCAGGACCTCATCAGCGCCGGCCCGGAGGCCGCGCAGGGGGCGAGCGACTTCGCCGGGATCCTCTTCGGACTCGTGCAGGCCCGGCGCCGGGAGCCGGGGAACGACCTCACCTCCTGGATGATCAACCACCCGGCCGGGCTGACGGACGAGGAGTCCGTGAACCAGCTGTACTGCGCCGTCGGTGCCGCCCTGATCCCCACGGCGGCATGGATCGCCTGGGCGCTGGACCTGCTGCTGAGCGACGACGCGTACGCCGGTGCCCTCGCGGCCGGCACCGTCACCGTGCGCCGTGCGCTGGACCAGGCGCTCTGGGAACGCTCGCCGATGGCCAACTTCTCGGTGCACTACGCCCGTCACGACACCGAGCTGAAGGGGCTCCAGGTCCCCGCCGGCGTACCGCTGCTGATCTCGCACGCCGCGGCGAACCGTGATCCGGCCCTGCCCGACGACCTCGGCTACAGCAACAAGAGCCACCTCGCCTGGTCCGCCGGACCGCACGCCTGCCCCGCCCGCATCCAGGCCACGGTGATCGCGGAAGCCGGCATCGAGACCGTGCTCAACGAGTTGTGGGACGCGAAACCTGCGGACCCCGGACGGCGGCCGGAGCTGCGGCACGGCCCCTTCCACCAGTGCCCCCGCTCCATGATCGTCACGTTCCGGCCGAAGCGAGCGGCGCGCATCCTCTCCGCGGCGGCCGCGTTCCCAGGAGGTTCCGCATGACCAGTGCCATCGACGCCGTGCCCCTCACCAGCGAGGGCGGTTCCCGTCTGCACGCGCAGACGGCCGAGCTGCGCGCGGCCGGCCCGGCCGTCCGGGTCGGCCTGCCGGAGGGGGTGACCGCGTGGTCCGTCACCCGCGGCGATGTCGTCAAGCGGCTGATGAACGACTCCCAGGTCTCGAAGGACGCCCGGCGGCACTGGCCCGGCTACCGCGCCGGGGCCATACGCTGGCTCTACTCCTGGGTCGACGTGCAGAGCATGCTCACCGCCGACGGCGCGGACCACGCCCGGCTGCGGACCCTCATCGGCAAGGCCTTCACCCCCCGCCGCATCGAGGCGCTGCGCCCGATGGTCGAGCGCATCGTCAACGACCTCCTCGACGCGATGGAGTCCCACCGCGGTGACGCGTCCGTGGACCTGCGCGCGCACTTCTCCTACGGCGTGCCCACGGAGGTCATCTGCGGCATGTTCGGCGTGCCCGGGGAGCAGCGCGCCGACATGCTCCGGGTCATCGACTCCGTCCTCGCCACGGACGTCACCGAGGAGGAGTCGGAGGCGATAGGCCGCGACCTCTTCCGCGTGATGACGACCCTGATCGAGACCAAGCGCCGCTCGCCGGGCGACGACATGACCAGTCTGCTGCTCGACGCCCACGAGGACGGCGACCGGCTCAGCGAAGCGGAACTGGTCTCCACCCTGATCCTGATGATCGGCGCCGGCAGCGAGACCGCCGTCGCCCTGATCAATCACGCGGTCCGCGAACTCCTGTCGCACCCCGGGCAGCTGGCGGCCGTACTCGCCGACCCGCGGCGCTGGGAGGACGTGGTCGAGGAGACGCTCCGGCTGCATCCGCCGATCGTGCACATGCCGCTCCGGTTCGCCGTGACCGACATCGACCTCGGTGACGGCGTCACGATCCGCGCCGGCGACCCCATCCTGGTCGGCTTCGGCGCGCACGGACGGGACCCGGGCGTGCACGAGCGGCCGGAGGCCTTCGACATCGACCGGCCCGGCAAGGAACATCTGGCCTTCGGCCACGGCCTGCACTACTGCCTGGGGGCGCCGCTCGCCCGGCTGGAGGCGATGGTCGCCCTGCCGGCCCTGTTCGACCGCTTCCCGCGGCTCGCCCTCGCCGCCGACGAGCCCTCGCCGCAGCGCTCCTTCATCGGCAACGACCTCACCCGGCTGCCCGTCCGCCCGGGCCCTCCTGCCTGATACGGGGCCGCCGGACGGCGCTGCCCCGCCGCCCCTCGGGAGGGGTGGCGGGGCAGTGCGGATCCGGGCGGCGGGCGCCGGGGCGGCCCGGCCTGCGCGCGGTCAGGCCGAGCGGCAGGACCGGTTGACGGCGGAGACGACCGCCTTGAGGGAGGCGCGGACGGTGTTCGCGTCCGTGCCGACCCCCCACAGCACCTTGCCGTCGACGGCGCACTCGACATAGGCGGCGGCCTGCGCCGTGGCGCCCTCGCTCTGCGCGTGCTCGGCGTAGTCGAGGACGCGTACGTCCACGCCGATGGAGCCCAGCGCGTCGATGAAGGCCGCGATCGGGCCGTTGCCGGTGCCGGTCAGCACCGTGTCCGCGCCGTCGACGACCGCCTCGACGGTGAGCGCGTCGCCGCCCTCACCGGTCGTCGACGCCTGGGCGGAGCGCAGCGCGATCCGGCCCCAGGGGTTCTCCTCCGTCGGCAGGTACTCGTCCTGGAACGTGGACCAGATCTGCGCCGGGGTGACCTCGCCGCCCTCGCTGTCCGTCTTCGCCTGGATGATCTTCGAGAACTCGATCTGCATCCGGCGCGGCAGGTCCAGCGCGTGGTCGTTCTTCAGCACGTACGCGATGCCGCCCTTGCCGGACTGCGAGTTGACCCGGATGACGGCCTCGTAGGAGCGGCCGACGTCCTTGGGGTCGATCGGCAGGTAGGGGACGGCCCACTCGATGTCGTCGACCGTCTTGCCCCGCGCCGCCGCCTCGCTCTCCATCGCCTCGAAACCCTTCTTGATGGCGTCCTGGTGGGAGCCGGAGAAGGCGGTGTAGACCAGGTCGCCCGCGTACGGGTGGCGCGGGTGGATCTCCATCTGGTTGCAGTACTCGGCGGTGCGGCGGATCTCGTCGATCTGCGAGAAGTCGATCTTCGGGTCGACGCCCTGGGAGAAGAGGTTCATGCCCAGCGTGACCAGGTCGACGTTGCCGGTGCGCTCGCCCTGGCCGAACAGGCAGCCCTCGACGCGGTCGGCGCCCGCCATGACGGCCAGCTCGGCGGCGGCGACGGCGGTGCCGCGGTCGTTGTGCGGGTGCGTGGACAGGCAGACGAACTCGCGGCGGGACAGGTGCCGGGACATCCACTCGAACCGGTCGGCGTGCGTGGACGGCGTCGAGCGCTCGACCGTGGCCGGCAGGTTCAGGATGATCTCGCGCCCCTCCTCGGGCTGCCAGACGTCCATGACGCCTTCGCAGACCTCCAGCGCGAAGTCCAGCTCGGTGTCGGTGAAGATTTCCGGGCTGTACTGGTAGCCGAAGGCGGTCGAGCCCCCGTGCAAAGAGCGCGTCAGCAGCTTGTCGGCGTACTCCACGACCAGCCGGGTGCCGTCGACGGCGATCTGCTTGACCTGCTCGCGGCTGCCGCGGAAGACGACGCGGCGGAAGACGGGGGCGGTCGCGTTGTACAGGTGCACGGTGGCGCGGTGTGCGCCGCGCAGCGACTCGACCGTGCGCTCGATCAGTTCCTCACGGGCCTGGGTGAGGACGGAGATCGTCACGTCCTCGGGGATCGCGCCCTCCTCGATGATGGAGCGCACGAAGTCGAAGTCGGTCTGCCCGGAGGACGGGAAGCCGACCTCGATCTCCTTGTAGCCCATGCGCACCAGCAGGTCGAACATCTCGCGCTTGCGGGCCGGGGACATCGGGTCGATCAGCGCCTGGTTGCCGTCCCGCAGGTCGGTGGACAGCCAGCGCGGGGCCTCGGTGATGCGGTTGCCGGGCCAGGTGCGGTCCGGGATGTCGACCGCTTCGTACCGCCCGTACTTGTGCACCGGCATGCCCGAGGGCTTCTGCGTGACGGTGGCGGCGGTGACGGGCGTGGCGGGACGTACGGACCGCGGACGCGGCGCTGCGGGGGAATTCATCTGCGTGGGCTCCTGCCGAAAGGTTTTCGACGGCCGACGGTGGCATCACCGAACTCCGCGGGGAGGGGGTCGGCCTCGACTACAGGCCCTCGCCGCGGCAGCTAAGGAGAAGCAGCCCGTAACGCATGATGCCGGGAACCATAGCGGAGCGGGAGCGGGGCGCGTGGTCCGTTCCAGTATGCGGGACGGAAGTCCGTTGACTGTTAAAGCGTGATGTACCACTCGTTTTCGGTAATCATGGTCGCAGAGGGTGACAGCGTGACTGCCGACTGCCACATTGCAGCCATGGAGTCCATGACGCATTCCACCGGCACGCCCGTGTTCTGCACCATCGTCCCGCCCCATGTCCTCGACAAGCTCGCCCGGGCCGAGGACCCCGCCCTGTACCGGCCCGCCCGCCGTACCCTGGAGCGGGACGCCCTGCAGCGCACCCGCCGCCGCATCACCACGGTCCGCGGCTGTGCCGCCCGGACCGCCGGAGAGGCCGCCGACACCCCCGAGCGGACCATCTGCGACGCCGAGCGGCAGGAGCAGCTGCCCGGCCGGGTGGTGCGCTCCGAGGGCCAGGAACCGACCGACGACGCCACCGTCAACCGCGCGTACACCGGGCTCGGTGCCACGTTCGAGCTGTTCCTGAAGGAGTTCGGGAGGAAATCCATCGACGGCGCCGGCCTGCCGCTCGACGCGACCGTCCACTACGGCGAGGACTACGGCAACGCCTTCTGGGACGGCGAGCGGATGGTCTTCGGCGACGGTGACGGCGAGATCTTCCTCGACTTCACCCTGCCCGTCGACGTCATCGGCCACGAACTCACCCACGGCGTCACCCAGTACACCGCCAACCTCGAATACTTCGGCCAGTCCGGCGCGCTCAACGAGTCCGTCTCGGACGTCTTCGGCTCGCTCATCAAGCAGTACGCGCTGAACCAGACCGCGGACCGGGCGGACTGGCTGATCGGCGCCGGCCTGCTCGCCCCGCGCGTCACCGGGGAGGCGCTGCGCTCGATGAAGGCCCCGGGCACCGCGTACGACGACGACGTGCTCGGCAAGGACCCGCAGCCCGCGACCATGGACGACTACGTCCACACCGGCAGCGACAACGGCGGCGTCCACATCAACTCCGGCATCCCCAACCACGCCTTCTACCTGGCCGCCACCGAACTGGGCGGGCACGCCTGGGAGAAGGCGGGCCAGATCTGGTACGACGTGCTGACCGGCGGCGAACTCGCCGCGGACAGCGACTTCGAGGCCTTCGCCCGGCTCACCGTCGGCGCGGCACGGGACCGCTTCGGGACGGGCGCGGAGGAGCAGGCGCTGCTCAAGGCCTGGTCCCGGGTGGGCCTGACCGCGTCGGACGACGGCTGAGCGCGTACGGCTCTCCGCCGGTTCTCCGCCGGTTTCCCGGGCGTCCGCGGATCCGGGGTGTCCGGGGTCCGGGGTGTCCGGGGTCCGGGGTATCCGGGGTCCGGGGTATCCGGGGTCCGGGGTATCCGGGGTCCGGGGTATCCGGGACAGGGACAGGGACGGGTGTCCGGGTGCCGTCCAGGTCCTCCGCGGTTCCGGAGCCGTCCGCGCCATCCGCGCCATCCGGGGTAGGAGTACGGTCATGCGGATTCAGGTGAAGCGCACCGGCGGGTTCGCCGGCATCGAACGCCGTGCCGAGGTGGACACCTCCGGACGGCCGGACGCCCCGGAATGGCGGGCCCTGGCCGAGGAGGCGACCGCCGGCTCGTCCGGCTCCCCTCCCCCCGGCGTGCCCGACGGCTTCGCGTACGAGGTCACCGTCGACGGCCGCACGGTCCACTGGGCCGACCCGCGCCTGACCCCGGCGCAGCGCGAGCTGGTCGGACGGGTGCTGAAGGAAGGCGTGTAGCGGAGTCCGGGGCCGGGCGCGCGTCCGGCCCCGGCATCGTGTCCCGTCCCGTGCCCCGTCCCGCGCCCGGTCCGTTCAGAAGCCGAGCTTGCGCAGCTGCTTCGGGTCGCGCTGCCAGTCCTTCGCCACCTTCACGTGCAGGTCCAGGTAGACCGGGGTACCGAGCAGCGCCTCGATGTGTTTGCGGGACTTCATTCCGACGTCCTTGAGCCGGGCGCCCTTGGGCCCGATGATGATGCCCTTCTGGCTGGGGCGCTCGATGTAGACGTTGGCGTGCACGTCGAGCAGCGGCTTGTTCTCGGGCCGCCCCTCGCGCGGGATCATCTCCTCGACGACGACCGCGATGGAGTGCGGCAGCTCGTCGCGTACGCCCTCCAGCGCGGCCTCGCGGATCAGCTCCGCGACCATGACCTGCTCGGGCTCGTCGGTGAGGTCGCCCTCCGGGTAGAGCGGCGGGCTCTCCGGGAGGAGCGGCACCAGCAGGTCGGCGAGCAGCTGGACCTGGTCGCCGCCGGTGGCCGAGACCGGGACGATCTCCGCCCATTCGAAGCCCAGCTCCTGGCCGAGCCGGTCGACGGCGAGGAGCTGCTCGGCGAGCTGCTTGCTGTCGACCAGGTCGGTCTTGGTGACCACGGCGATCTTCGGCGTCTTCTTGATGCCGGCCAGCTCCGCGGCGATGAACTTGTCCCCCGGGCCCAGCTTCTGGTCCGCGGGCAGACAGAAACCGATGACGTCGACCTCGGACCAGGTGGTCCGCACGACATCGTTCAGCCGCTCGCCCAGCAGCGTGCGCGGCTTGTGCAGGCCGGGGGTGTCGACGAGCACGAGCTGCGCGTCCGGCCGGTGCACGATGCCGCGGACGGTGTGCCGGGTGGTCTGCGGCCGGTTGGAGGTGATGGCCACCTTCGTCCCCACCAGCGCGTTGGTCAGGGTCGACTTGCCCGCGTTGGGGCGGCCGACGAAGCACGCGAAGCCCGCGCGGTGCGGGGTGGTCTGCGGATCGGGCCCGGAGGGGGAACGGTCACTCATGGCGTTCATTGTCCCCGATCCCCGGGCCCGCTCCGACCACGGCCGCCGGGGCGGCCGGCGGTACGGCCGGCCGGGGAGTCAGCCCGCGGTGCCGGTCGTGTTCAGGGTCCCGTCCGGGGCGGCGAGCAGAACCGGGACGGCGGCACCGCCGAGGTCGCGGACCGCGGCCCGGTCGGTGTCCGGGACGGCCTCGGCCGCGGACACGACAGCGGCCGCCTCCAGGGAGCGGGCACCGCTGGCGACGGCCATGGCGACCGCGGTCTGCAGCGCGCTGAGCCGCAGCGAGTCCAGGGCGACGGTCCCGGCGACATACGTCCTGCCGGTCTCGTCCCGTACGGCCGCGCCCTCGGGGACGCCGTTGCGGGCCCGGGTGGCACGGGCGAGGGTGATCAGCTTCGCGTCCTCCGCCGGCAGCGCGCTGCCGGAGCCGGGGCCCGCGGGGTTGTCCGTCGTGTCGGTCATGGGACGAGCATAAGGACCGGCCGCCCGCCGGGTGGCCACGGGTGGCGCCGCCCGGGGCCGGGCCGGACGGCCACCGGTGGTGCCGCCCGGGGCGCCGGGCCCGGGCGGCGCCACCCGCCGGAGTACCGGAGTGCCGGTGTGTGTTCTCTCAGACGCCCGTCGAGGTGGCGCCGCTGCCGCCGGACTCGCCCCGGCCGCCGCCGGATCCGGCGGAGCGTGCGCGATGGGCGGCGGCGTGGCTGCGGACGTTCGCCGACTCCCGTTCCGCGCTCTCCAGCCAGCGCTCCCAGCGCTGCTGCATCGGCTTGACCAGGCCGCCGCCGACGCCGACGACCAGGATGCCGCCCACCGTGCCCAGCACGGTGATCAGCACGGGGACGGTCACCGTGATGGCGACGCCGATCTGGTTGAGCGCGGCGATGACGCCGAGGCCGATGATGAAGACGGCGGCGATGTTGGCCAGCGTCCGCCCGTAGGAGAGTCCGCCCAGAGCCCCGTTGATCAGCGTCTTCGCCGCGTTCGCGATCGCGGCGACGATCACGATGATGATGATCGCCACGACGGCCTTCGGGATCCACGCCACCACGCCCTTGAGCAGGGTGCTGATGGGGTTCGGACCGAAGACGGAGAAGGCGATCTGCAGGGCGATCAGCAGCACCGCGTAGTAGATCAGCTTGGCGATCAGGTCTGAGGCGTCGTACTGGGACCGGTCCAGGGCCTGCTTGATGCCGCCCCGTTCGACGACCCGGTCGAAGCCGATCCGTTCCAGGATCATGTTGACGACCTTGGCCAGTGCCTTGGCGATGAGCCAGCCGACCAGGAGGATTACAAGGAACGCGAGGAACTTGGGGATGAACTTGGCGACAGAGGTCCAGGCGTCGGCGACGCCCTGCCCCCAGTCGACCGCCAAGTGCGCCATGGGTGTCTGGACAACGGCCACGGGAACTCCTGCGCTGATGGACAGTGGAATTCCGTGATTACCCGGCACGCCCCGAAGAAGTCGGCTTTACCTATTTTTCACCCTTTTGCCGGTCGTGTTGCACCAGGTCGGCTGCCGCGCCGACCGGCTCCACCAGCACGGTGACGATGCGGTTGCGGCGGCCGGCCGGGGACTCCGCGGTCAGGCGCAGGGCCTCCGGGTCGGGGTCGGCGGTGTAGTCGGCGAGGTCGACCAGGGCGGTCGCGCCCGCGATGGGCACCCGGCCGAGCAACTTGGCGAGCAGCCCGCCGACCGTCTCCACGTCCTCGTCGTCCAGGTCCAGGCCGTACAGCTCGCCCAGATCGCCGAGGTCGAGCCGGGCCGTGACGCGGTAGCTGCCCTCCCCCAGGTCCACGATCGGCGGCAGCTCGCGGTCGTACTCGTCGGTGATCTCGCCGACGATCTCCTCGAGGATGTCCTCGATGGTGACGATGCCGGCCGTGCCGCCGTACTCGTCGATGACGACCGCGACGTGATTGCGCCGCTGCTGCATCTCGCGCAGCAGGTCGCCGGCGTTCTTGGTGTCCGGCACGAAGGCCGCGGGCCGCATGGCCGTCGCGACCAGGTCGTTCTCGGACTCCCGGTTGATATGGGTCTTCCGGGCGAGATCCTTGAGATAGACGATGCCGAGCACGTCGTCCTCGTTCTCGCCGACCACCGGTATCCGGGAGAAGCCGGAGCGCAGCGCGAGGGTGAGGGCCTGCCGGATGGTCTTGGCCCGTTCGATCACGACGAGGTCGGTGCGCGGCACCATCACCTCGCGCACCAGGGTGTCGCCCAGTTCGAAGACGGAGTGCACCATCCGGCGCTCGTCGGCCTCGATCAGCTGCTCCTGCTCGGCCAGGTCGACCAGCGCGCGCAGCTCCGCCTCGGAGGCGAACGGGCCCTTGCGGAAGCCCTTGCCGGGGGTCAGGGCGTTGCCCAGGAGGATCAGCAGCTGGGGGACCGGGCCCATGATCCGGGCCAGCGGCATCAGGACGTACGCGGAGGCGGTGGCCGTGTTCAGCGGGTGCTGGCGGCCGATGGTGCGCGGGGAGACCCCGACGGCCACGTACGAGACGAGGACCATCACCCCGGTGGCGATGGCGAGCGCCTCCCAGGTCTCGTCGAACGCCCGGACACAGGCGAAGGTGACGAACACGCCGGCCGCCATCTCGCAGGCGACGCGGACCAGCAGCGCCAGGTTCAGATAGCGGGTGGGGTCCTCGGCGACGGCCATGAGCCGCGCGCTGCCCCGGCGGCCGGCGCGTACGGCCTCCTCGGCGCGGAACCGGGTCGTGCGGGCCAGCCCCGCCTCGGCGCAGGCCGCCAGCCAGGCGACGACGACGAGCAGGACCGCGGCGGCGATCAGTTGGCCGGTCACCGGGTCGTGGGGGCCGGTGACGGGCCGGTCAGGCCCTGCTGCTCGCGCCAGCCGTCGACGATGGCCTTCTGCAGGCCGAACATCTCCACCTTCTCGGCCGGTTCCTCGTGGTCGTAGCCGAGGAGGTGCAGGACGCCGTGGACGGTGAGCAGCTGGAGCTCCTCGTCCATGGAGTGCTCCGTCGGCGCCTCCCGGCCCTGCTTCGCGGCCACCTCGGGGCAGAGCACGATGTCGCCGAGCAGTCCCTGCGGTGGCTCCTCGTCGTCCTTGGCCGGCGGACGCAGCTCGTCCATCGGGAAGGACATGACATCCGTCGGGCCGGGCAGCTCCATCCACTGCAGATGGAGCTGCTCCATGGCGTCGGCGTCGATGATGATCACCGAGAGCTCGGCCAGCGGGTGGATGCGCATCCGGGTGAGGGCGTAGCGGGCGATGTCGAGGATCGCCTGCTCGTCCACATCGGTGCCGGACTCGTTGTTGACATCGATCGACATGATCCGGTCAGTCTACTGGCCGCCGTTCACTTCCCCCGGCCACCCGGGCGCTGCGCGCCGTCACGGCTGTCGTACTGCTCGTAGGCGTCGACGATGCGGCCGACCAGCTTGTGCCGGACCACGTCGGTGCTGGTCAGACGGGAGAAGTGGACGTCGTCCACACCGTCGAGGATGTCCTGGACCTGGCGCAGGCCGCTCTTGGTGCCGCCGGGGAGGTCGATCTGGGTGACGTCACCGGTGATCACGATCTTGGAGTCGAAGCCGAGCCGGGTCAGGAACATCTTCATCTGCTCGGGATTCGTGTTCTGCGCCTCGTCGAGGATGATGAACGCGTCGTTCAGCGTGCGGCCGCGCATGTAGGCCAGCGGGGCGACCTCGATGGTGCCGGCCGCCATCAGCCGGGGGATCGAGTCCGGGTCCAGCATGTCGTGCAGCGCGTCGTAGAGCGGCCGCAGATACGGGTCGATCTTCTCGTAGAGGGTGCCGGGCAGGAAGCCCAGCCGCTCCCCCGCCTCGACCGCGGGGCGGGTCAGGATGATCCGGTTGACCTGCTTGGACTGCAGGGCCTGGACCGCCTTCGCCATGGCGAGATAGGTCTTGCCGGTGCCTGCCGGGCCGATGCCGAAGACGACCGTGTGCTTGTCGATGGCGTCGACATAGCGCTTCTGGTTGAGCGTCTTGGGGCGGATCGTGCGGCCGCGGTTGGAGAGGATGTTCTGGGTGAGCACCTCGGCGGGGGTCTCGGCGGTCGCCTCGCCGTCCTCCGCGTTGCGCAGCATGGCGATCGAGCGTTCCACCGCGTCCTCCGTCATGGGCTGGCCGGTGCGCAGCACCAGCATCATCTCGTCGAAGAGGCGCTGGATCAGCGCCACTTCCGCGGGGTCGCCGACCGCGCTGACCTCGTTGCCGCGGACATGGATGTCGGTCGACGGGAACGATTTCTCGATCACGCGCAGCAGGGCGTCTCCGGAGCCCAGGACCGTGACCATGGGGTGCTTGGCCGGGACGGTGAAACGAGCGCGTGCCTGCCCCTCTTCGGGGTTCTGGGCTGTGGGTGTCTGCGTCATGGGCCGGCCCTCTGGCCTGCTGATCCCGCCTTCTGTACTCGGCGCGCCGCACTCCGTGATGGTGCGGCTTCTTCCGGTGTCCAGGGTACGACGGGGCACCGACAGTGCCCGAGTGCTTTTACCGGGGCGGACGGGACGGATGTGGCACGGCCCGCCGCGCCCGGCGGCGGGGCGGGGCTCAGCGGCGCTTCGGCACGGGGACCCGCAGCAGGTCACGGGCCACGGTCAGCTCCGCGCCGAAGCCCGCCGCCCGCGCCTCCCGCTCGAAGGCGGAAGCGTCGGTGTAGCGCTGCGAGAAGTGGGTGAGCACCAGGTGCCGTACGCCCGCCGCGGCGGCCAGCCGACCTGCCTGGCCCGCCGTCAGATGACCGTGCTCATGGGCCAGATGGCGGTCCTCGTCGAGGAAGGTCGACTCGATCACCAGCAGGTCGCAGCCCTCGGCCAGCGCCTCCGCGCCCTCGCAGAGCCGGGTGTCCATCACGAACGCGAAGCGCTGCCCGCGCCGCACCTCGCTGACCTGCTCCAGCCCGACCGTGCCGTGCTCGGCCGTCTCCAGCGTCCCGTGCCGCTGGAGAAGGCCGACGGCGGGGCCCTCGATGCCGTACGCGGCGAGCCGCTCCGGCAGCATGCGGCGGCCGTCCGGCTCGGTCAGCCGGTAGCCGAAGGCCTCGACGGGGTGCGAGAGCCTGCGGGCCTCCAGGGTGAACGCCCCGGTCTCGGCCAGCACACCGTCGGCCGTCACCGGTTCCTCGGCGATCTGCACGGTCTCGCGGTACGCGGTCGCGTGCCGGAGCCGTTCGAAGAAGCGCCGGCCGCTCTCCGGGTAGTGCGCGGTGACGGGGTGCGGCACCCGGTCGAGGTTGATGCGCTGGATGACGCCGGCGAGGCCGAGGGAGTGGTCGCCGTGGAAGTGCGTCACGCACAGCCGGGTCAGGTCGTGCGCGGCGACGCCCGCCAGCAGCATCTGCCGCTGGGTGCCCTCCCCCGGGTCGAAGAGGATGCCGTCGCCGTCCCAGAGCAGCACGCAGCCGTGGTGGTTGCGCTGCCGGGTCGGCACCTGGCTCGCGGTGCCGAGGACGACGAGTTCGCGTACGGACAACGGGCTGTCCCGCCTATCCGGGAGGCCACTCGAGGCCGCGGCCGCCGAGGAGGTGCGCGTGCGTGTGGAAGACGGTCTGGCCGGCGCCCGGGCCGGTGTTGAAGACGACGCGGTAGCCCGTGCTCTCGACCCCCTCGTCCGCGGCGATGGTACGGGCCGCGCGGAGCACGTCGGCGGCGACCTGCGGCTCGGCCTCGGCGAGGGCGGCGGCGTCCCGGTGGTGCGCCTTGGGGATGACGAGCACGTGGGTCGGCGCCTGCGGGTTGATGTCGCGGAAGGCCACCGTCGTGTCCGTCTCGTGGACGATCGTCGCGGGCACCTCCCCCGCGACGATCTTGCAGAACAGGCAGTCGGCCTGCGGCTCTCCCGCCATCGCGGGCCTCCTTCGCGCAGTGGATCGGGTACGGCGGCATGCTATCGGGCCGCGGGCGGGCGGCTGCCGGACGCGCGGGGCGGACGGCGGACACGGGGTGCGGGGTGCGGGGCGGCCGGGGCGCGGGTGGCCGGAGAGCGGGGGCCGGAGAGCGGGGGGCCGGAGGGGCGGGGGTGGGGCGCCCGGAGGGCCCGGGGTCGGGCGGCCGGAGGGGCGGGCTCCGGGGCCGGGGGTCGGGGCTGGGGCTGGAGGTCGGGGCTGGGGCTGGAGGTCGGCGTCGGGGCGGGCGGCGGGGAGCCGGGCTCGGACCGCCGGGCTCGGGCGACTGCCGGATGGGCGACGGGTGAGGGCTGCCGGGTCAGGGCTGCCGGGTGTGCGGACGCCGGGGCGCGCAGGGGCCGCCGGGCGCGGGCGACCCGGCGCCCGGGGATACCGGGCGCGGGGGCTTGGCGCTGCGGATGCGGGGGCTGCCGGGCGCGCAGGGGCGGGCGCGGTGACGCCGCGGTGGGCGATGCCCGGCGAGGGAGGCCCGGCGCCGGGGGATGCCCGGTGGGGGCGCAGGGAGCCGGCAGCTCACTCAGGCGGTCTGCGCCTCACTCGGGCGGTCTGCGCCGGCGCAGCGACCACCGGGCGGTCCAGTACATGATCACCATGAGCCACGCGGACGGGGCCAGGACGGCGCCGAGGAAGGCCGGGTCCGACCAGGGGACCGCCACCACGCACACCGACGCCGCCGCGAGCAGCGCCACCGCGCCCGCCGTCCAGACCACGGGGGCGCAGCTCCGCGCCAGAATCAGCAGCGGGCGGCGCAGCCGCCGCGGCACCCGGTGGCGGACCCGGAGGGCCCAGAGCGCCCAGTAGAGGGCGATGACCCCGATGGTGACCAGCCGGGGCAGCAGGTCACCGGGGTGCGGCGGGGAGCCCTGGCCGGCACCCGAGGCGAGGGCGCCCGTCATCCCGGTGAAGAGGCAGAGCAGGCCCAGCCAGCGGGCCCGGGCGACGACCGTGAAAAGCATCGCCTCCAGGTTGTAGCGGGCCGTACGGTCGGTCAGGTCGGTCGCCGCGACGTCGGCGAACCCCTCCAGGGCCAGGCCGAAACGGCGGCGGCCGCCGAACCGGCGGTTCATGTGCAGCACGGAGAGGTTGTTCCGGGCGTCCGTGTGCTCCGGGTCGAGACGGAGCGCCTCGGTGTACGCCTGCTCGGCGATGTCGCGCCGCCCGGTCCGGTGGGCCAGGGCCCCGACCAGGAAGTGCGCCGACGCCTCCTGGGGAGCGAGCCGTACGGCGTGGTTCGCGACGTCGTACGCCTCCGGGATGCCGCCCGGCGCCGCGGCCAGGCCCCGGGCGAGCGCCAGATGCGCCTCCGGGGCCTGCGGCACGAGACGTACGCCCTCCCGGAGCGACGCCAGGGCCTCGTCCGTACGGCCGAGCGCGGCGAGGATGCCGCCCCGGATCAGCAGGGCGTGGGCGTACGACGGGTCCGCGCGCAGCGCCTCCTCGGCGGCGCGCAGCCCGCCGGGCAGATCACCGGTGCGCAGCCGGGTGCGGGCCAGGCCCGTCCAGGCCGGGGCGTTGCCGGGGTCGTCGGCGACGATCCGGGCGAACAGCTCCCCGGCCTGTTCGTCCCGGCCGAGCCCGAGCAGTGCCTCGGCCCGCTCCAGCAGCCCTCCTCCGGGGTCGCGCCCCGGCGCGCCGCCTGCCGGGGCGCGAGCTGGTCCGCCCGCCGGTCCGCCCGCCGGGACGGTCACAGTTTGCGCTTCCGCTTGAGGTAGGCCAGCAGGTCGTCGTACTGGCCGCCCTCGTTGGCGAACATCGCGACATTGCGCGCGGAGGCGAACCAGGCGTCCGTGGACGGCCGGATCTGTTTCGCCGCCTCCAGCAGGTCCGGCATGCCGATCATGCGCACCTCGCCGGTCCGGACCGAGTCCATCAGCGCCCGCTCGGACGCGGACTCGCACAGATGGGCCAGGTCCGCGCCGGAGAAGTCCTCGGTCCGGCGCACCAGTTCGGCCAGGTCGACACCCGCCACCGGGCGGTCGCGCAGGTGGTAGCGGAGGATCGCCTCACGGGCCGGCTCGTCCGGCGGCAGCACGAGCAGGGTGCGGTCGAGGCGGCCGGGACGGCGCAGGGCGGTGTCGACGTCCCAGGGGTGGTTCGTGGCGGCGAGGACGAACACGCCGTCGTTGCCGCCGTTCACCCCGTCGAGCTCGGTGAGCAGCTGGTTGACGGTGTTCCGCAGGCCGCTGTGGGCCATCCGGCTGCGCTTGGCTCCGAGCGCGTCGAGTTCGTCGAGGAAGAGCACGCAGGGCTGGGCGCGGCGGGCGGTCTCGAAGACGTCGTGCAGATTGCGCTCGGAGCGGCCGATCCACATGTCCAGCACGTCGTTGAGCGAGACCGTGAGGAAGCGGGCCCCCAGTTCCCCGGCGACCGCCCGGGCCAGGAACGTCTTGCCGCAGCCGGGCGGGCCGTACAGCAGGAGTCCGCCGCGCAGGCTCTTGCCGAACAGCCTGCGCAGCTCCGGGTTGCGCATCGGGGCGAGGAACGCGGCCTCCAGCCGCTCCTTGACCTCGCGCATGCCGCCGACGTCGGCGAGCCGTACGGTGTTCTCCGTCTCGACGTCCCAGGTCCCGTCGCCGTGACGGTCGCCGTCGCCGCCGGCGCCGTACCCCTCGGCGGGAAGCGGCCCGGTCCGGCCGGTCCGGGGCGGCTGCCCGGGCCCTTCCGGGCCGTCCGCCGCTCCCCGGCCGTCCGCGGCGGCGCGGTCCGGCGGGCCCGTGAACCCGTCCGTACGCCGGTCCGGCCCCGCGGGGCCGGGCACGGGACCGTCGACGGGGGCGCTGCCCGGGTCACCGTCCGGGTCGCCGGAGACGAAGCGCGGCGGCACCGCGTCGCGCAGCTCCCGCTCGGCGGCGCTCCAGTCGAAGCCGGAGCGGGTGGGCTCGCCCCCGCCGGCCCGGCTGTCCTCCCCGGCACGGCTGTCCTCCCCGGCCGGGCCGTCCGCACCGCCCGGCCCGTTCGTCACGCCGGGCTCGTTCGTCATGCCGGACCCGCCCCTCCCGTCGGACCCGTCCGGCCCTCTCCCCCCGTCCGAGACTCGCGGGTCCGCCGGACGCGAGCCGCCGACTCCGGGCGCCGGGCCGGCCGAGCCGTGGCGCGGCGCCGGGACACCTGGGGCGGTCCCGCCCGGGCCGGGAGCGGTTCGGTCCCGGCCCGCCCCGTCAGCAGCCGTCCCGTCAGGACCGGTCCGGTGCCCGTTGGTCGGATCCGTGTCCTCCGGGGTGACGCCGTCCGGAATGACGCCGTCGGGAGCCGTGCCCGCCGGAATCTCCTCGCCGGGGGACGGTGCGG
>NZ_WHPN01000208.1 GCF_009735685.1 Streptomyces lycii
GCCCAGGCCGGTGACCAGCGTCGCCACCGCGGCGACCGCCACGACGCCCAGCCAGATCCCGGGGCCCGCCTGCGGCAGCGCCCGGTCGGCGCGGACCAGGCAGTACGGCACCAGCCCCGCGAGCCCGGCCGCCGTGCCGAGGAACACCCCGGTCACCAGCAGCACCAGCCCCTCGGCACCGACCGTCCGCAGCACCTGCCCCGGAGTCGCCCCGCACAGGCGCTGCTGGGCGAACTCCCGTCCCCGGTACGACGTCGCCGCGTACAGGCTGTTGACCAGCATGACGCAGCAGAACGCCACGATCACGCCGACGACGACGAGGTTCACCGTCTCCAGGTTCTTGTCGTCGACCGACTTCACGAGCCCCGACGCGGCTCGCGCGTCGCTCTCGGCGGCCTGCATGTACAGCGTCGCCGTCGCCATCCCGGTGAACAGGATCAGCGGCATCAGCACCCCCGACGCCTGCGCCGCCCGCTGCCGCAGATTGTGCGCCGCCAGCTCACCGGCCGCTCCGCCCAGCGCGCCGGGCAGCGGCTGGAGCCGGGCCGGCAGTGCCCGCAGCAGCACCGGGGAGAACGACGCGAGCCCCAGCGCCAGCAGGATCGACCCGTACGCGGCGGGCGCCATCAGCGCCGGTTCCGTGGCGTCCAGCGCGAACGTCGTGCACACGCCCGCCGCGCCCGCCACCAGCGCCACGACACCGGCGACGGTACGGACCCGGCCGCGCGGCGCCCGCGCCCCCGCCGAGCGCCCCCGCCCCCGGCGGACCGCGAGGAACGCCGCCCCCACGGACGCCAGCAGGGTCACGCCCATTCCCGACATCAGGCCGATCGGCCCGAACACGTGGCCGACATCGCCGGCGACCTGCCCGCTGTCCCGGAACCGCTCCACGAGCAGCCGCCCGCCGAGCGCCGCCGGCCCCACCGCCGCCGCCGCCCCGACCAGGCCGACCACCGCCGCCTCGCCCACCACCATCCGGGTCAGCTGCGCCGGGGTCGCGCCCGCACTGCGCAGCAGTTCCAGCTCACCGGCGCGCTGCCGGACCGTCACCGTCAGCGTCGACGCGACGGCGAAGAACACCAGCAGCGAGCCGTAGCCGCCGACGACGCCCGCCGTGATCCCCAGCGTCTCCGCGCTGACGTCGTCCACGCCGTCCGCACCCGCCGTGTCGTGCAGCGAGCTGAACGCCATGACGATGGCCGCGCCAAGGAAGGCGGCCAGCAGGGTCGACACAAAGCGTCCGGGCCGCCGCCGGACGGAACTCAGGGCCAGGGTCAGCATGCCTCACACCCCCGCCGCGAGACGGCCGGCCGCCCGGTCGCCCAGGTGCGCGAGCCGTTCCGCCACCACGTCCGCGGTCGGTGCCCGCAGCTCCCCGGCCAGCCGCCCGTCCGCGAGAAACAGCACGGAGTCCGCGTACGAGGCGGCGACCGGGTCGTGCGTCACCATCACCACCGTCCGGCCGTGCTCCCGTACGGACTGCTGGAGCAGCGTCAGCACGTCCCGCGCGCTGCGGGTGTCCAGAGCCCCGGTCGGTTCGTCGGCGAAGACCAGGGCCGGCTCGGTGACCAGCGCGCGGGCGATCGCGACGCGCTGCCGCTGCCCTCCCGACAACTGGTCCGGCCGGTGCCCCAGCCGGTCACCGAGGCCCACCCGCCGCAGGATGTCCGCGGCACGGGCCCGGTCCACCGGCCGCCCGGCGAGCCGCAGCGGCAGCGTGGTGTTCTGCTCGACGGTGAGCGTCGGCAGCAGGTTGTACTGCTGGAAGACGAACCCGATCCGCTCCCTGCGGAACCTCGTCAGCGCCGCCTCGCCGCCGCCCGACATCTCCTCGCCGTCGACCACGACCAGGCCCCGGTCCGGCCGTTCCAGCCCCGCCGCGCACTGGAGCAGCGTCGACTTCCCCGAGCCCGACGGCCCCATGACCGCCGTGAAGCTCCCCGCTGGCAGAGCCAGCGTCACCCCGTCCAGCGCCGTCACGGCGCTCTCCGCGTCTCCGTACACCTTGCCGACCCCGACCAGGCGCAGCGCCTCAGGACTTCCGGCCCGCGCGGTCCTCCGCTTGCGTCGCAGCATGTCGTTCCCCCTGTTTCTCCGGTGGACGCCGCGTTCGGCGGCACTGCTCCGAAGCTACGGATCACGCGGCGCGGGCACACGGGGCGCAGGACCCGGAAGGACGGTGGTGCCGAGTGCACCCCGGGGGCGGGGCAACCGCCCTGCCCCCGGGACAACCGGAGGCCCCGGGCGGGCGCCCTCCGGGGCGCGGGCCGGGACGTCGCCGCCCCGCGCCCCGCACCCGGCCGCCGCCCGGGGCGTCCCCGGCCGTCAGCCCCGGGCGGCCGCCCGCCGCAGGACCGTGACCCCGCGGGGCGGGAGAACCAGCGGCCCGGCCTCACCGTCCTCCCCGCGCTCCGGCGCGTCGCCCGCCAGCACCTCGCCCGTGACCCCCGGCAGCTCGGCCGGCTCGTCGGTGCGGTTGACCAGGAACCAGAACTCGGCGTCCGCGCCCGCGCGGACCGTCAGCTCCACCCGGCCGCGGACGGACTCCGGGAGGTCACCCGGCACACCCGCCGCCTGAAGCGTCCGCGCCAGCAGGGGACACAGGCCCTCGGGCCCGAGCCGGGTCGAGACATAGGTGGCCGTGCCCCGCCCGGCCGCTCGGCGGGTGACCGCCGGCCCGCCCGCCCGGTCGCCGGTGCGGTACGAGGCCAGCACCTCCGTGCCGGTGTCGGTGACCGTGATCCGGTCCGTCCACAGCGTGCCGGTGGAGCCGTCGTCCAGCTCCGCGGTCTCGCCGTCGAGCAGCGGGGCGAACTCCTCGATCCGGATGCCGAGCAGGTCGCGGAGCGGACCGGGATAGCCGCCGAGCCAGGCGTGGTCGTTCTCGTCGACGATGCCGGAGAAGTACGTCGTGAGGAGGTGCCCGCCGTTCTCGGTCCACCGGGTCAGCTCCTTGGCCAGCGGCTGCGGCACCATGTGCAGCACGGGGGCCACCACCACGTCGTAGCGGTCCAGGTCCGTGCCGAGCGGCACCACGTCCGCCCGTACGCCCAGGTCCAGGAAGGCCGAGTACCAGTCGAGCGCCTCCTGCTTGTAGTTCAGCCGCGAGCTGGGGTGGGAGTCCTGCTCGGCGGCCCACCACGACTCCCAGTCGAAGAGGATCGCGGCCCGGGCGGGCGCCCGGCCGGACCCGGCGGCCGGCTCCAGTTCGCGCAGCACGCGGCCGAGCCCGGCGACGGAGCGGAAGACCTCGCTGTCCGCCCCGGCGTGCGGCACCATCGCCGAGTGGTACTTCTCGGCGCCCGCCGCTGACTGCCGCCACTGGAAGAAGCAGACGGCGTCCGCGCCGTGCGCCACGTGCAGCAGCGAGTCCCGCGCCAGCTCGCCCGGCCGCTTCGGCCGGTTGACCGGCTGCCAGTTGACGGCGCTGGTGGAGTGCTCCATCAGGAACCAGGGCCGGCCGCCCGCGATGTTGCCGGTGAGGTTGGCGGAGAACGACAGCTCGTCCAGGCTGCGCGGTCCGGGGAGGACGTAGTGGTCGTTGGAGACGAAGTCCACCTCGGACGCCCAGTCCGCGTAGTGCATCCCGCGCATCTCGTTCATCACCATGAAGTTGGTGGTGACCGGGACGTCCGGGGTGATGCGGCGCAGGAGGTCGCGCTCGGCGCGCAGATGGTCCTTCAGCGCGTCGGAGGAGAAGCGCTTGAAGTCCAGCTGCTGGGTGGGGTTGGGATGGGACGCCGCCAGCCGGGGCGGCAGGATCTCCTCGAAGCCGGAGTACCGCTGGGACCAGAAGGCGGTGCCCCAGGCGTGGTTGAGCGCGTCGATCGTGCCGTAACGGCTCCGCAGCCAGAGGCGGAAGGCGCGGGCGGCGTCGTCGGAGTAGTCGTAGAGGTTGTGGCAGCCCAGCTCGTTGTTGACGTGCCAGGCGGCGAGCGCCGGGTGCTCGGCGTACCGTTCGGCCAGCGTGGTGACCAGGCGCAGGGCGTACTCGCGGAAGACGGGGGAGGTGGGCCGCCAGTGCTGGCGGGCCCCCGGCCACAGGGTCTCGCCGCGCTCGGTGACGGGCAGGATCTCGGGGTGGGCCGTGGTCAGCCACGGGGGCGGTGACGCGGTCGCGGTGGCCAGGTCCACGGCGATGCCGCCCGCGTGGAGCAGGTCCATGACCTCGTCCAGCCAGCCGAAGTCCCAGACGTCCTCGGCGAGCTGGAGACGGGCCCAGGAGAAGATGCCGAGGGAGACGACGGTGACTCCGGCCTCCCGCATGAGGCGGACGTCCTCGTCCCACACCTCGCGGGGCCACTGCTCGGGGTTGTAGTCGGCGCCGTAGGAGAATCTCGGCGTGGTGTCGCCGTCCGGCCTGCGCAGCAGGTGGCGGGCGGTGGCGGGGGTGTGGCTCATGCGTGTTCCTTCCGGCGTCACTTGTTGACGCTGAAGCCCTGGTCGTTGCCGTACTCGGCGGATTTCCGCTGCCAGGCCTCCAGGCCGGTGGCCAGCCGCTGGCGGGAGACGTACGACTTGCCGACGGTGTCGTTGAAGACCGAGTTGGCGTAGACCTGGTAGGGCAGGTACGACCAGTCGTCGGCGACGTTCCTCGCGGACTCGGCGAAGACCTCGTTGGCCTTCTGGCCGCCGAAGTAGTCGAACTCGGTTGCCAGGAACTTCTTCGACGTGAGGTCCTCGGTGGTGGCCGGGAAGGCGCCCTCCGCGAGCCGGGCCCGCACACCGTCGCCCGCGTTCGCGTACTCGGTGAAGGCGTACGCGAGGGCCTTGTTGCCGCTCGCCGCCGGGACGGTGAGGGAGCTGCCGCCGTTCTCCGCGCTCGCGGTGTTCCCCTTCTCCCACTGCGGCAGGGGCGCGGCGCGCCAGTCACCGGCCGCGCCCTTGACGCCCGATTCGAAATTGGCGGGCATCCACGCCCCGGCGGCCAGGGTGGCGATGCTGCCGTCGGCCAGGCCCTTGTACCACTCGTCGGTCCAGCCCTTGACCGGCGCGAGCAGATCCTCGTCGAGCAGCTTCTGCCAGGTGGCGGTGACGGCCTTCGACCCCTCGTCGGAGAAGTCGATCCGCACATCGGTGCCGTCGACGGTGTACGGCCGCCCGCCCGCCTGCCAGACGAGGCTGGTGAGAAAGCCCGCTTCCCCGGTGTCCGCGGTGATGCGGACGTTTGGGTCGGCCTTCTTCAGCTCGCGCGCCGCGTCCACGTACGCGTCCCAGGTCTCCGGGACCTCGATGCCGTGCTTGTCGAAGACCTTCTTGTTGTAGAACAGCGCCATCGGGCCGGAGTCCATGGGCAGTCCGTGGACGCCGCCGTTCGCGGTGACCGCGCTCCACGGGCCGGGGGAGTAGGCCTCCTCGAGCTTGTCCGCGCCGTACGGGGCGAGGTCGGCCACGGACTTCGACATGGCGAACTGGCCGAGGGCGTAGTACTCGATCTGCGCGACGTCGGGCACACCGTCGCCCGCGGACACGGCGTTCTGCAGCGCGGTGTACTGGTCGTCGGCGGTGCCCGCGTTGACGAGTTCCACGTCGACCTTCGGGTACTTCTTCTCGAAGTCGGCGACGACCTGCTTCAGGGTCGGCTCCCAGGCCCACACGGTGAGCTGCCCGCCCTTCTTCAGCGCCGCCTCGACGTCCGCGGGGGAGCCCTCGGAGGCCTGCTCGTCGTCTGCGGATCCGCAGGCGGCCGCGCCGAGGGCGAGCACGCAGAGCACTGCGGTGCCGCGCAGCAGGCGGCGGTTTCTCTTCACCATGGCTTCATCTCGCTTCGTCGTGGGACGGACAGGTGCGATGGACGGGTGCGACGGACAGGTGCTACGGACGGGTGCGACGGACAGGTTGGAGAGCCGGCGGTGCACCGGGCCGGCGGCGTACGCGCCGGTGGCGGCACCGGCCGGCCGGGGCGGGGGCGTCAGTCCTTCACGCCCCCGGCGGCGAGGCCCGACCGCCAGTACCGCTGGAGCAGCAGGAACGCGGCGATCAGCGGCACGATGGTGAGCAGGGAACCGGTGACCACGAGATGGAAGACGGCCTCGCCGCCGGCCGACTGCGCCTGCGCGCTCCACGCGTTGAGGCCGAGCGTCAGCGGATACCAGTCCGGGTCCTTGATCATGATGAGCGGCAGGAAGTAGTTGTTCCAGGTCGCGACCATCGTGAACAGCAGCACGGTGACGATGCCCGGGGACAGCAGCGGCAGGCTGACCCGGAAGAAGGTGTGCAGCTCGCTCGCCCCGTCGATCCGCGCGGCCTCCATCAGCTCGGTGGGGACCGCCTCTGTCGCGAAGACCCACATCAGATAGAGCCCGAACGGCGAGATCAGCGACGGGACGATCACGGCCCAGGGGGTGTTGGTGAGGCCCATCTCGCTGAACATCAGGAACGTGGGCACGGCCAGCGCGGTGCCCGGCACCGCGACCGCGCCGATGACCACCGCGAAGACCGCGCGCCTGCCGGGGAAGTCGAACTTCGCGAGCGCGTAGCCGCCGAGCACCGCGAGGAAGGTGGCGCCGCCCGCGCCGAGGACCACGTAGAGCAGCGTGTTCAGCAGCCAGCGGACGAAGACGCCGTCGTCGTAGGTGAGGGTCTGTGCGATGTTGTCGAAGAGCGCGAAGTCGCCGGCGAACCACAGGCCGAAGGAGCCCAGCAGCCCTTCCTGGGTCTTGGTCGCGTTCACGGCGAGCCAGAACAGCGGCACCAGGCTGTAGAGCAGGACCAGTCCGGTCAGCACCGTCAGCAGGACGCTGCGGCGGGGGCGGGTGCGGGAGCGCGGCCGGCGCGGGGCGCGCAGCCGGGGCGGTGCGGTCCTGCTGCGCCCGCGCGGGGCTGCGGACGGGGCGGAGGCGGGGGCTGCCATCGGTCAGACGTCCTTTCGCATGCCGCGGAGCTGGACGACATAGGCGATGACCATGGTGATCAGGCCCATGATGATCGCGACCGTGGCCGCGTAGTTCTGCTGCCGGCCGGCGAAGGACAGCTCGTAGGTGTAGAGGTTGGGCGTGAAGTACGTGGTGATCGCGTTGGGCGCCAGCTTCTGCAGGATGCTCGGTTCGTTGAAGAGCTGGAAGCTGCCGATGATCGAGAAGATCGTCGCGATGACCAGAGCGCCCCGGATGGCGGGGAGTTTGATCGAGCGGACGACCCGGAGCTGCCCGGCGCCGTCGATCTCCGCGGCCTCGTAGAGGGACTGCGGGACCACCCGCAGCGCCGAGTAGAAGATCAGCATGTTGTAGCCGGTGAACTCCCAGGTGACGATGTTGCCGATGGAGGCCAGCGCCAGGTCGGGGGAGAGCGGGTCGGGGAGCGTGACCCCGAGGGCGTCGTCGATGTTGGCGACGAGACCGAAGCGGGTGCTGTAGAGGAAGCCCCACATCAGGGTGGCGACCACCGCGGGGACCGCGTACGGCAGGAAGATCGAGATCCGGAAGAAGCCCTTGCCGTACAGCCGGCCGCTGTCCAGGGCGAGAGCGACGAGCAGCGCGATGCCCAGCATGACCGGCACCTGTACGGCGAGGAACGCGGTCACCCGGCCGAGCCCCTCCCAGAACTGCGGGTCGGCGAGGGCGTCGCCGTAGTTCTCCAGGCCGACGAAGGTGGTGCCGCCGATGATCTGGTCGCGGAAGAGGCTCAGATACAGCGAGTAGCCGATCGGCGCGAGGAAGACCAGGCCGAAGACCGCCAGGAACGGTCCGATGAAGCCCCAGCCGGCCCAGCGCCGCCGGTCGCGTGGCCTACGGGCGAGCAGGGCCGGGCGCTCGGCCGCCCCCGGCGGTGACAAGGCCGTCATGGTCGTTCCTCGATCGCTCGCGGGGACATTTGTTCACGTAAACACGACCGTCGGACGCGGCACCGGAGCAGCTGATGTTTACGTAACCATGGATTGGCGAGATGTCTACACTGCCTGCTGAGAGGGGTCAAGAGGCTCTGCGGGAATCCGCGCGGGCCGGGGCCGGGACGAGAGGGCACGCGTGGACGAGACCGCGGGATTCGCACAGCGGGACGAGGGGCCGGCGGCTCCGTCCGGCGCGGCCGGGGCCCGGCACCCGGGACGCCGGGCCTCGATGGCGGACGTGGCCCGGCTGGCCGGGGTGTCCTCGCAGACGGTCTCGCGCGTCTCGAACGGCTTCCCCGGCGTCACGGAGGAGACGCGGCGCCAGGTCCTCGCCGCCATGAAGCAGATCGGTTACCGGCCGAACAGCGCGGCCCGAGCGCTGAAGCGCGGCGAGTTCCGCACCATCGGCGTCATCCTCTTCTCGCTGTCCAGCACCGGCAACGTGCGCACCCTGGAGGCGATCGCCGCGTCCGCCGCACACGAGGGGTACGCCATCACCCTGCTGCCCGTCGCCGTGCCGACACAGGACGAGGTGCGGGGGGCCTTCACGCGGCTCGGCGAGCTAGCCGTCGACGCCGTCATCGTGATCATGGAGGTGCACCTGCTGGACGCGGTGACGGTGTCGCTGCCGCCGAACGTGCAGGTCGTGGTGGCCGACTCGGACGCCGGGGACCGCTACACCGTCGTGGACACCGACCAGGTCGGCGGCACCCGGGCCGCCGTGCGGCATCTGCTGGACCTGGGACACCGCACCGTCTGGCACCTCGCCGGGCCCGAGGAGTCCTTCGCGGCGCAGCGGCGCGCCGGTGCCTGGCGGGCCGCCCTGGAGGAGGCCGGGCGGGAGGTGCCCGAACCGGCGCGGGGCGACTGGTCGGCCGAGTCCGGGTACCGGGCCGGGCTGCGGCTCGCCGGGGAACCGGGCTGCACCGCCGTGTTCGCGGCCAACGACCAGATGGCCCTCGGACTGCTGCGCGCGCTCCACGAGCGGGGCCGGTCGGTGCCCGGTGACGTCAGCGTGCTCGGCTTCGACGACATCCCGGAGGCCGGGTCCTTCGTGCCGCCGCTGACCACCGTCCACCAGGACTTCGCCGAGGTCGGACGGCGCTGTGTGCAGGGCGTCCTGCGGCAGGTGCGGGGCGAGAGCCCCGAGCGGGGCACGACGCTCGTACCGACCCGGCTGGTGGTCCGTCGGTCCACCGGGGCGCCGCCCGCCGGAGACCGGTGAGGCCCCGGCGGGCGGCGCTGTGGCGGTGCGGCGCTGCGGCCGTGTGCGGCTGAGCGCGGAGCGGCGGCGCACGCCCGGCGTGCGGGGCGTACATCCGGTGCGCGGGCGAGCGGCACGCGGTGACGCACGCCGGGTCCGCGGTGCGCGGTGGCGTACGCCCGGTCCGCGGTCCGCGGTGCGCGGGCGAGCGGCACGCGGTGACGCACGCCCGCTTCGCGGCGCGTGGTGGCGTACGCCCCGTGCGCGGATCAGCTGCCGCGCCGCCACTGCTGGTTGTGGGCTCCGTTGCAGCTGTAGGTGATGATCGTCGCGGAGTCGGCCGTCGAGCTGTCCGAGACGTCCAGGCACTCGCCGGTCGCCCGCGAGGTGAGGGTGACGTGGCCGCCGCCCGCGTCGGACACCTGCCACTGCTGCGCGGCGGTCGGTGCGCCCGCGCAGGGCTGCTGCTGCATGGCGCCCGAACCCGGTTCGGTGACGCACAGCGAGCTGTGCCGCGCCATCAGCTGGACGTACCCGCCGCCGGTGTCCTTCAGCCAGAACTTCTGGTTGCCGCCGCCGTTGCAGCTGTACTGCTTGAGCAGGGCGCCCGGCTCCAGTGACTGGCTGGTGACGTCGGCGCACTTGCCGCTGTGCCGCGCGGTCAGCGTCTCGTACGGGCCGCCGCGGCCGGTGACCGTGCCCGCCTCGGTGTCGATCTCCAGCTCGGGATACCACTCCATGGACATGCTGGTGGAGCTGGGGAAGGTCAGCGGCGCCCAGACGTAGCGGGAGTCGCCGACACTGCCGCCGAAGGAGTTGCCCCAGCGGTCGCCGAGATAGAGGTACGAGGTGCCCCGGCTGCCCTCCACGGGCAGCACGTAGGCGGTCTGCGAGCCGTATGCCGTCCCGTCCCCGACATTGGTCATCGAACTCCACGGCCCGGCGAGCGAGGTCGCGGTGGCGTACTTCTGCTGGTTGGGGCTCCAGCCGGTGGCGCCGGAGGTCAGCATGAAGTAGACGCCGCCGCGCCGGAAGAGGGCGGGCGCCTCGCGGTGGCCGCCCGGCCACGGGTTGGCGACGAGCTGCGCGACCTGGGTGAAGTCGTCGGTGAGCCGGTAGATGTGCAGGTCGTAGTTCTCCCGGGCGGCGGAGACCATGTAGCCCGTGCCGTCCGTGTCCTTGAAGACGGTGATGTCGCGGGACATGTGCTCGCCGAGCGGGCGGAAGGAGCCGCGCCAGGTGTAGTCGCCGTCGACGGTGGAGGAGGTGGCGACGGCGGCGCGGGCCTCGCCGTAGTCCCTGCCGTTCTCCTTGTGCATCCACATCACGAACTGCCCGGTGCGGTCGTTGTACACGACCTTGGGCCGCTCGATGTTGGCGACGGCCAGCTCCGGGTCGCTGGCCTGGGTCAGGACGTGGTTGCGGAACTCCCAGTTCTTCAGGTCCGTGGAGCGGTAGGCGGAGACGTAGCGGAAGGTGTTGTCGGCGTTGCGGTTCTCGCCGAACCACCAGTAATAGCCGTCGGCTTCGAGGACGCCGCCGCCGTGCGCGTGCAGCGGGTTCCCCGCGGTGTCGGTGAACTGGACACCGTTGGTGACGGTCACGGGGGCGGCCTGCGCGGAGGCGGTGAGGGAGAGCGCGCAGGCGAGGGCCAGGCCCAGGGCCAGCAGGGCGGAGCGCAGGCGGGTCACACGTCCTCCTTGAGCACGGTGAAGTGGCGGGCGAAGCCGGTCAGCCCCGGGAGTTCGCGGAGCGGCGTCCAGGTGGTGAGCCCGTCGTGGCTGTCGCTGTACCAGTACTTCTGCTCGGCGTAGCCGTCGAAGTACGCGCGCCAGCCGCCGTCCGGCAGCCGCACCAGGGCCGGGCCCTCGCGCCAGCTGCCCCAGCCCGCCCAGTCGCCGGTGCCGAGGAAGGTGTACGGCCCCTCCAGCCGGTCCGCGACCGCGTGCTCCAGGTACTTCGTGGTCTCCTGCTTGGTGATCGCGTGGTAGCGGCCGTCGTGCCGGACGACGAAGGTGTCGATGTAGTTGGACGTGTCCAGGCCCGCGACCGGCCGGGGTTCGCTCCAGTCGCCCGGACCGGTGCCGGTGGCGCTCAGCAGATGCGGGACGAAGGTGTAGTCGCCCGTCAGGTCGAGGGAGACGAGGACATGGACGGAGCCGTCCTCGTCCACGAACCACTCCGGTGCCCAGGTGCGGGCGGTCCCGGTGGTCGGCAGGGTGTGGGTGCCGGCGAACTCCCAGTTCACCCGGTCCGCGCTGCGGGCGAAGCCGATCGTGTTGCCGGTCCAGTCGGTGGTGTGGACGATCCAGTAGTCCCCGTCGCCGCGCCGGATGATGCTGGGGTCCCGGATCAGGCCGCTGGGCGGGGTGTAGGCGGGGCCCTTGAGCAGGGTGTACGTGGTGGCGTCCGAGGACTCGTACACGTACATGTTCGATTCGCTGGTGTTGGTGAACGCCGTCATCGTGTAGCGCGCGGCCGCCGGCGCGGAGGGTGCCGGGGCGTGCGGTGCCGGTGCGGCCGGAGACATGGCGTGGGCGGTGCCCGGCACGGCCGCGAGGGCGCCGGCTGCGAGCGCGCCCTTCAGTAACAGCCTGCGGCCGGGTGGGGGTCTGCGGCTCATGTGGGGGTCTGCCTTCCGGTGGGGGGCATGCGTGGTGCCGGGAAAGCCCGGGCGGTCCGGACCGCGCCGCGCCGACCGGTGTTCGCCGCGCCGAACGCGATCCGCCGTGCCGGACGGCGAAACCGTAGAGCCGTGCTACGGGGAGGTCAACGGGGCAACGGCCGGGGCAGGCCCGCCGGAGTGACCCCGGTCCAGTCCGGGCGCACCCCGGCGGCCTGGCAGAGCGCGATGTACAGCAGGATGGGATGGGTGTACGGCACGCCGTCCTCGGGCCAGTGCGCGAGCCGGGGCCGCGCCTCCGGGGCGGCCGGGCCGGTGACGAGGGCGTCGGGCGAGTAACGGGCCAGCGGGGCCCACGAGATGCCGATGTCCGCCCGCGCCGGCACGATCCACCACCAGCGGTCGGGATCGGTGAAGACACAGCCCGTGCGCGGCAGCAGGCGCTGGACGCGCAACCCGAGATGCGCGGACACGCCCACGGCGTCGTAGCCGAGCGGGGTGGAGAGGGCGGACGGCAGTTTCAGCCTGACACGGCGCCCGCCCGCCGGGATCCCGGCGCTCCGTCCGGCGGTGTCCTGCGCGATGCCGGCCAGCAGGCCGAGGATGCGTGAGGACAGCATCAGCAGGGCACACCGCCGCGCGGCGCGCGGTCCCGCCGTCCCGTGCCGAGCGGAAGCCGCGCCCACACCGTCCAGCCGCGGCCCGGCACGCTCTCCCGGATGCCCCAGGCCGTGCTCACCGCCTCGACGAGCAGCAGCCCGCGACCGTGTTCCTCGCAGGGCGGCCGGGTGTCCGCCGCCGTGCGTGCGAGCCCCTGGCTGCGCACCGTGATGTGCACGTGTCCGCCCCCTGTTTCCACGGCTTCCGGTTCCAGCCGGATCTCGCAGACCACCGACTCGCTGTCCGTGTGCACCACCGCGTTCGTGAACAGTTCCGAGACCACCAGCACGGCCGTGTCACAGGTGTCGGTGTCCACCCCCCACTCGGCGAGCCGGGCGCGGGCCCGGTGGCGTGCCCGGGCCACGAACGAGGATTCCGCGGGCAGGCTGAACCTCCCCCGCGGGTCCCGGTGAGGGGCCGGCACGCCGGAAGGCGCGGGTGGTGCCTCGGCAGAAGCCACGCTCGTTCCTCACACGGGAAGGCGGCGGCCGGGAAACGCGGAGCGACCCCGGCGCCGCAGCCAAGTGAACTGTGTCACTGCATCACTATGCTCGCCGTCCGGGACAGTTGGCAAGAAGCACTGTGAAAAATGCAGAGTTGCAAGTGCAGGGTGTTCGCGGCGCGTTGGCCGTGGCACACTGCCGGACATGGTGACCGCTGCAGGGGAGACACAAGGTGAGTGAGCCGCGGTCGGCTCCGACCGTGGGCCAGCTCGTCCTGGGCAAGAGACTTCAGCACCTGCGCGAGAAGGCCGGGCTGAAGCGTGAGGACGCGGCGAAGGTCCTCCATGTCACCGCGGCGACGGTGCGCAGAATGGAGACGGCCGAGGTCGCGCTGAAGATCCCGTACGTGCGCCTGCTGCTGGAGGCCTACGGAGTGGCGGGCCCCGACGCCGAGACCTTCGTCGGGCTGACCGAGGAGGCCAACAGGCCCGGCTGGTGGCAGCGGTTCCACGACGTGCTGCCCGACTGGTTCAGCGTGTACGTCAGCCTGGAGGGCGCGGCCCGGATCATCCGCGCCTACGAACCCCACGTCGTGCCCGGGCTGCTGCAGACCGAGGACTACGCCCGGCACATCCTCAGGACCGGCGCCGTCGGCCGCAACGGCCCCGCCGAGGTCGACCGCCACGTGGCGCTGCGGATGGAGCGGCAGAACCTGCTCACCCGGCCCGACGCCCCGCACCTGTGGGTGCTGATGGACGAGACGGTGCTGCGCCGCCCGGTCGGCACTCCGGAGATCATGCGGAAGCAGACCGAGGTGCTGCTGCGGGCGGCCGAGATGGAGAACGTCACCCTCCAGATCGCCGAGTTCTCCGCCGGCTGCCACCCGGGCACCTACGGCCCCTTCGTCCTCTTCCGCTTCGGCCTGCCCGAACTCCCGGACATGGTCTACGCGGAATACCTGACGGGGGCCGTCTACCTGGACGAACGCTCCGAGGTGGCCTCCCACCTCGAGGTCCTGGACCGCATGTCGGCCCAGGCGGCCACGGCACAACGCACGAGGGAGATCCTCCGGGATGTCCGCAAGGAGCTGTAGATGGACCGCATTTACAACGGCATGCGCGCCACCGACCTCGGCACCGAGGGCTGGTTCAAGCCGTGGAGCGGCGGCAACGGCGGCAACTGCGTCGAAGCCAGGCGGCTTCCGGACGGCAGGGTCGCCCTGCGCCAGTCCGCCGACCCCGACGGCCCCGCGCTGATCTGCACGCCCGGTGAGATCACCGCGTTCATCGACGGAGCCAAGGCGGGCCAGGCCGATTTCCTTCTATCCTGAGCCCGACCGGTGGCCGGCCCGCCCGCGCCGGCCACACCACGCACCCAGCTGCTGACCGAAGCGACGTATGAACGTCCGAGCACGGACCCCGGCGTGACCACCCGGAGTCCGGCGGGCGGCGGCCCCCCGCGCCGAAAGGCGCCCCCGCGGTCACCGCACGGCCCGCAACCCGACGCTCCATCACATCGCAGGAGGACAACAGCACATGGCCGAGGACAGCGCGACCCAGTCGTCCCAGGAACCGCCCGAGATCGACACCTCCGTGCCCAGCATCGCCCGGGTGTACGACGCCATTCTCGGCGGCAAGGACAACTATCCCGTGGACCAGGAGATCGCGGAGGAGGTGGGCAGAGCCTTTCCCGACGGCGGCGAGGGGGCGCGGACCAACCGCCGGCTGCTGGTGCGCGCCGTGCGCCACCTCGCCCGCCAGGGCATCGACCAGTTCCTCGACATCGGCTCCGGCCTGCCCACCGCGCAGAACACCCACGAGGTGGCCCAGGAGATCAACCCCGAGGTCAGGGTCGTCTACGTCGACAACGACCCGATCGTGCTCGCCCACGGCCGGGCGCTGCTCGCGAGGAACGACCGGACGGTCGTGGTCACCGCCGACATCCGGGAGCCGCAGCACCTGCTGAACCATCCCGACGTCACCGGGCTGCTGGACTTCGACCGTCCCGTGGGCCTGATCCTCAACGCCGTGGTGCACCACCTCCTCGACGAGGAGGACCCGTGCGGGCTGGTGGAGACGTACAAGAAGTGGATGAGCCCGGGCAGCTATCTGCTGCTGACGCACTTCTGCTCCTCGACGCCGCAGGCCCGCGGGCTGGAGTCGGTGCTCCGGCAGGCGCTCGGCCGGGGGCAGCTGCGCAGCATGGCGGAGATCGCCGCGTTCTTCGAGGGCCTGGAGATGGTCGAGCCCGGTGTGGTGTACCTGCCGTACTGGATGCCCGACGAGCCGGTCGAGGCACCGCTGGACATCGCCGGACTGCTCGTCGCGGGCGGCCTCGGACGCAAACCGCAGGACTGAGGCGCGCCTCCGGCCCGTGCGGGCCCGGCGGTTCCGGGCCGGGCGGTTCCGCGAAGCGGCGTCCCCGACGACGGGGCGCCGCTTTTCGCTGTCCGTACGGCACGCTGATCGTTATGCTGCGCCCGAAACGCTCAAACGAACACGAGGGGCGGGGCGGCATGCGGGAGCCGGTGGACCTGAGACGGCAGCGGATCCTCGCGGTCCTGGCGGCGCGGGGGCCGGTGCGGGTCGCCGATCTCGCGCAGGAGCTGGAGGTCTCGGTGGTCACGCTCCGCCGGGACGTGGAGGAACTGGCGCGGCTCGGCAAGCTGCGGCGCGGGCACGGCGTGGCCCGCCCGGCCGTCCCCGACGCGGCGGCGCCCGCCGGGTCCGCTGTGCCGGCGGGTGTGCCGGCGGGCCGGCCGGCCGCCGTCGAGGGGGACACGGTCGGCCTGGTGGTCCCCGAGCGGCACACGTACCTCTTCGAGGCGCTGCACGGCGCCCGCACCGTGCTGGAGGAGGCGGGCCTGCGGGTCGCGCTGCACATCACGCCGCAGGCGGGCGGCGGAGAACGGGCCATGGCGGAACGAGCCCTGGCGAGCGGCGTGCGCGGGCTGCTGCTGGCCCCGCGCTGGCGCGGCGCCGACGCCGAGGAGGGGGACCACGGCTGGCTGGGCGCGCTCGGGGTGCCGGCGGTGCTGATGGAGCGCCGGCCGCGGCCCGGCAGCGCGGGGCACGCGCTGGACTCCGTCTGCTCCGACCACTGGTACGGCGTCCACCTCGCCCTGGACCATCTGCTCTCCCTCGGGCACAGCCGGATCGTGCTCGCCGCCCGGGACGACAGCCCGACCGCGCGGGCGCTGCGGGCCGCGTTCCGCGAGATCGCCGCCGCCCGGCCGGAGGTGGCGGACTGGGCGGTCACCCTGAGCGCCCCCGACGCGGTGCCGGGTCCGCCGGGCAGCCGCGCCTGGGACCCGTCCGGCCTCGCGGACCTGCTGCGGCGGCGCGGTGCGACAGCCGCCGTGCTGCACGGCGACGTGGACGCGCTGATGCTGGTCGAGCAGCTGGCGGAGGCCGGGATCCGGGTGCCCGGGGACTGCTCCGTGGTGGCCTACGACGACGTGGTCGCCGCCCTCGGCAGTACCCCGCTCACCGCGGTCGCCCCGCCCAAGGCCGAGGTCGGGCGGGCGGCCGCCGAACTGCTGCTGCACCGGCTGCGGCAGCCGGCCGGCGCCCGCCCGGCCCCGGTGCGCCGGATCGAGCTGCTGCCGGAGCTGAAGGTCCGCGGCTCGGCCGTCCCCGCCGCGGCCGGAGCCGGGTGAACCGGCGTTTTCCGCAGGTCGGGACCGCGATCGATTGACCGTTTTAGTTTCTTCTGACCGGTCTATTGACCGGGTTGCCGTGTGCGATCAGTATTCCCGTGTCCCGAACCGAGCCGCGGGAGGCCCACCATGCACGGTCGACTCAGCCGCCGGTCCGTGCTCGCCGCGACGGCCGCACTGCCGCTGGCCGCGACGGCGGCATGTACCGGTGGCGTCGAGGACAACACCCCGGCCGCGCGCGGCGGAAGCGGCGGCAGGCGGCCCGTACGGGTCACCTTCTGGTCCGCGCTGCGCGGCAGCCAGGAAGTCGTCGACGCCTTCAACAGCACCCACGACCGCGTCCAGGTCGACTTCCAGCAGATCCCCAGCGGCGGACAGGGCGGCTACGCCAAGCTCAGCAACGCCGCCCGGGCCGGAAACGCCCCGGACGTCGCCACGATCGAATACCCGCAGGTCCCCGGGTTCGCCATCGACGGCGTCGCCCGCGACATCACCGACCTGGTCGGGGACGACCTGCGCGCGAAGCTGCTGCCGCAGGCCTGGGGCCTGACCAGCTTCGAGGGCCGCACCTTCACCGTCCCCCTCGACGTCGAGCCGATGGTGCTGCACTACCGCACCGACCTGTTCCGGGAGTACGGCGTCGACGGGGCGCCCGCGACCTGGGACGAGTTCGAGGAGGCCGCCCGCCGGGTGCGCGACCGGGCCCCGGACGACCGCCGCCTCGCGCTGTTCCCCACGGACGGCATGACGCAGTTCGCCGCGTACTCCTGGCAGGCCGGCGCCCGCTGGTTCGACACCTCCGACGGTGCCTGGAACGTCTCCATGGCCGACGCCGCCACCCGCCGCGTCGCCGCGTACTGGCAGCGCCTCGTCGACGCGGACCTCGTCCACATCAACGCCACCGAGGGCACCCGGCACACCGCCCAGATCGGCCAGGGGCAGCTGCTGGCCAAGCTCAGCGGCGCCTGGGACGCCGGCGCCCAGATGAACTCCCACCCCGGCCAGACGGGCAAGTGGGCCGTGGCCCCGCTGCCGCAGTGGGACACCGGCCGCCCCGCCACCGGCACCCACGGCGGCTCGACCTTCGCCGTCACCAAGGACTCCCGGAACCCCGAGGCCGCCATGGAGTTCATCGCCTGGCAGGTCAGCCACCCCGACGCGCTGCGCGCCCGGCTGTCCAGCGGCGCCAGCAGCCAGCTGCCCGCCGCGCCCGAGCTGATCGAGGTCGGCCGCGAGGCCTTCGACCGGACGTACTACGGCGGCCAGGACATCTACGCGCTGTTCCGCCGCGAGGCGGAGATGATCGACGACAGCTGGACCTGGGGCCCTCGCATGACGGCGACCCAGAAGGTGATGCAGGACGGCTTCGCCCGGGTCGGTCACGGACGCGGCTCGCTCATCGACTCCGTACGCCAGGCGCAGCGCGGCACCATGCCCGACCTGAAGGCGCTGGGCCTCGCCACCACCGAGCACAGCAACTGACGGCGGCTCAGCAGCCCCGCACCGCAACAGTCCCGCACGACAGCAGTCCCGTACCGCAACAGCCGCGCACCGCAGCAGACCACCGGCCGCCCCGGCAGCCGACCGATCCGACCGCGCAGAAAGGCAGGTGGGCCCATGAGCACGACCGTGTCCGCGACCACCGGCGACTCCCGGCCCGCCGGCCCGGCCCGGGCCCCGGCCACGGCCGCACCGCCGGCGTCGGCACGCCGGGCCGGGCGCCGCAGGCTGGGCGCCTGCGCGCTGCTGATGACCCCGTTCTTCGTGCTGCTCGTGGCCGTCTTCCTGGTCCCCGTCGGCACCGCCCTCTGGCTGAGCTTCTTCGGAGCCGACCAGCCGGGCCTGGGCTTCGGCCCCGAGCGGACCGTCTTCGTCGGGCTGCGCAGCTACACGGCAGCGCTCACCGACCCGACCTTCCTCGGCGGCCTGGCCACCGTGGCCCTGTACTGCCTGCTCTACATCCCGCTGATGGTGCTGTGCGCGCTGGCGCTCGCCCTGCTGCTCGACTCGGGCGCGGTGCGGCTGCGCGCCTGGGCGCAGCTGTCGCTGTTCCTGCCGCACGCCGTGCCCGGCATCATCGCCGCGATCATCTGGCTGTACCTCTACACCCCCGGCCTCAGCCCGGTCGTCGACCTCCTCGCCCGGGCCGACATCACCGTCGACTTCCTCGGGATCAACGCCGTCATCCCCTCCATCGCCAACATCGCGATGTGGAGCAACCTCGGCTACAACGTCATCATCCTGTACGCCGCGCTCCAGGCCGTGCCCCGCGAGGTGATCGAGGCGGCCGTGGTCGACGGCGCCGGCCCGGTGCGCACGGCAGTGCGGGTCAAGACGCCGCTGCTGCGCCCGGCGGTCGTGATGGTCGCCATGTTCACCCTGATCTGGAGCATGCAGCTGTTCACCGAACCGATGCTGCTCAGCCAGTCCGCGCCGTTGATCAACTCCCGCTTCACCCCCAGCATGTACATCTACGACGCGGCCTTCACCCGGAACAACTACGGCCTGGCCGCCGCCGCGTCCGTCGTGCTGCTCGCCTGCACCATCGCCCTGTCGTACGGCGTCACCCGCTGGACGAACCGGGCGGACACCGCCGAGGAGGCCGCCCGATGAGCGCCACGACGCCCGCTCTGCGCCCCCGCGCCCTGGGCCGCACCGCCGTCAACACCGTCGTGGGCATCTCGGTGCTCTACACCCTGCTGCCCGTGCTGTGGCTGGTCCTCGCCGCGGCCAAGAACCGGGACGCGCTGTTCAGCAGCGACCTGCTCTCGGCGGGCGACTTCTCCCTGGCAGCCAACATCGGCGATCTGTTCGCCATGGACGGCGGGCTCTACGGGCGCTGGTATCTGAACAGCCTGCTGTACGCGGTGGTCGGCGCCGCCATCGGCGCCCTCATCAGCACCGCCTGCGGCTACGCGTTCGACAAGTACCGCTTCCGGCACAAGGAGAAGCTGTTCGGCCTGGTGCTGGCCGCGGTCATGGTCCCGCAGACCGTCCTCGCGCTGCCGCTCTACCTCATGGCCTCCGGCGTCGGCATGGTCAACACCTTCTGGGCGGTCTTCGTCCCCGTTCTCTTCAACCCGTTCGGGGTGTACCTGGGCCGCATCTTCAGCCGCGGCTACGTCCCCGACGAGGTGCTGGAAGCGGCGCGCGTCGACGGCGCCGGGGAACTGGCGAGCTACTTCCGGGTCGCGCTGCGCATGCTCGGCCCGGGTGTCGTCACCGTCTTCCTCTTCCAGCTCACGGCCATCTGGAACAACTTCTTCCTGCCCATGGTGATGCTCTCCGACCAGCAGCTCTACCCGGTCAGCCTCGGCCTCTTCGCCTGGAACAGCTCGGCCACCGTCTCACCGGAGTACTACCCGGTCGTCGTCACCGGCTCGCTGCTCGCGGTGGTCCCGCTGATTCTCGCGTTCATGCTGCTCCAGCGTTTCTGGCGGTCGGGTCTCACCGCGGGCGCGGTCAAATAGGGCCCGGAGGTCCGCGGCGCACCCCGCCCGCGGCGCATCCCACCACGACCAACCGGAGGACCCTGATGCCGACCGCGCGCCACCGGCCCCGCACCGCCCTCGCCATGAGCCGGGACGCCGCCACGGCCGTCTTCGGCCCCGGCCACGAGGGGCTGGCGGCGCTCGCCGCCGTCTGCGACCTGGCGCCGCCGCCCGTACTCGACGACTTCGCCGGCGACCGGGCCCGCGCCGTACTCGCCGACACGGAGCTGCTCGTCACCGGCTGGGGCTGCCCGCCCGTCGACGCCGCCGTGCTGGATGCCGCGCCCCGGCTGCGGGCCGTCGCGCACACCGCGGGGAGCGTCCGCCAGCATCTGACCGAGGCATGCTGGGAGCGGGGCCTGGAGGTGTCGTCGGCCGCCGCGGCCAACGCCCTCCCGGTCGCCGAGTACACCGTCGCGATGATCCTGCTCGCCGGGAAACGCGTCCTGGAACGCGCCCGCGACTACCGGGCCGCCCGCGCTCCCGAGAACTGGCTGCGCACCGACCGCACCCTCGGCAACTACGGCCGTACGGTCGGCATCTGCTCCGCGTCGCTGATCGGCCGCCGGGTCATCGAGCTGCTCCGCCCGTACGACCTGCGCGTCCTGCTGTACGACCCGTACGTGGACACCGCCGGGGCCGAAGCCCTCGGGGCGCGCCCCGTCGGGCTGCGCGAACTGTTCGAGGAGAGCGACACGGTCAGCGTGCACACCCCGCTGCTGCCCGAGACCCGCGGGCTCGTCAGCCGGGAGCTGCTGGCCGCGATGCGTCCCGGCGCGACCCTGGTCAACACCGCGCGCGGCGCCGTCGTCGACCAGGACGCGCTGACCGAGGCGGTGGCCGCCGGCCGGGTCCACGCCGTCCTCGACGTCACCGAGCCCGAGGTGCTGCCGCCCGGGCACCCCCTGTGGGACTGCGAGAACGCCCTGATCACCCCGCACCTGGCGGGCTCTCAGGGCAACGAGTGGCAGCGGCTCGCCGATCTGACGACCGCCGAGGTCGCCCGCTGGGCCGCGGGCGACGGCTTCGCCCATCCCGTACGACGCGAAAGGCTGGCCTTCCTGGCATGAGCGCCCCCGTCACACACGACCTGCTGCGGATGCCCGCCGAGGACCGCTCCCTGAGCCCGTACACCGGCTGGACCCGGGAGCACTGGGAGAGGGCCGCCGACGGACTGGTCCGTGCCGCCTGGCGCTGGGCCACCCCGGGCGGCGCGCTGCTCGACCTGCCGGGGCGGCCCTCCCGCTCCGGGGTCCGCTCCGACGGGCTGGAGGCGTGGGCCCGGACGTTCCTGGCCGCCGCCTTCCGGACCGCCGGCGCGGGCGGCGCGGACCCCCGCGGCCTGCTCGGCCGGTACGCGGACGGCCTCGCGGCCGGCACCCGCGGCCCCGGCCGCGCGGACCAGGAGTCCTGGCCGCTGATCCTCGACCACCACGTCCAGGGCCAGCCCATGGTCGAGTCCGCCTCGGTGGCGCTCGGACTGCGGCTCACCCGGCCGTGGCTCTGGGACCGGCTCGACGACGGTGTGCGGGACCGGGCCGAGGAGTGGCTGCGCGGCGCCCTGCGGCACACGCCGGCCCCCAACAACTGGTACCTGTTCCCGTTCACCGTCGCCGGATTCCTGGAATCGGTGGGGCGCGGCGACCGCGAGACGGAACGCGCCGTCGAGCGCGGCCTCGGCCTGCTGGAGAGCTGGTACCGCGGCGACGGCTGGTACGCCGACGGCGACGGACGCGCCTTCGACCACTACAACGGCTGGGCCCTGCACCTCTATCCGCTGCTGCACGCCCACCTCGCCGGCGACCGGACACTGCTGGACCGGTACGGCCCCCGGCTGCGCGAACACCTGGAGGGCTTCGCCCTGCTGTTCGGCGGCGACGGCGCGCCCGTCCACTTCGGGCGCTCCATGACGTACCGTTTCGCCGCCGGGGCCGCGGTGGGCCTCGGGGCCGTCACCGGGCACACCCCGCTCACGCCCGGCGCCTCCCGGCGGCTCCTCAGCGGCTGTCTGCGGCACTTCCTCGACCGGGGCGCGGCGGGCGCCGAGGACGGGCTGCTCTCGCTCGGCTGGTACGGGCCGCACGAGGCGACGCTCCAGAGCTACTCCGGGCCCGGCTCCCCGTACTGGGCCTCGAAGGCGTTCGTCGCGCTGCTCGCCCCCGCCGGCGACGCGCTGTGGACCGCCCCGGAGGAACCGGCGCCCGCCGAGGGCCCGGACCGGGTGCTGGCGCTGCCCGCGCCGGGACTGCTGGTGCAGACGACCGGCGCCGACGGTCTCGCCCGGCTGCACAACCACGGCAGCGACCACGTCCGGCCGCACGAGGGGGACGCGCCCGGGACCCACGACCCGCTCTACGGCCGGCTCGCCTACTCCACCCGCACCGGGCCGACGGCCACCGGCAACACCGCCGACAACCACCTGTCCGTCGAGCGGGGCGGCACCCTGTCCGTCCGCAGCCGCATCCACCCGCTGGGCGCGGGCGGCGGCGACGGCTGGGGCTGGGCCGCGTCCTGGCACCGGCCGGTCTTCCCCGCCGGGCCGCCCATGGTGCCCGGGCTGCGGGTCACGAGCGTCACCGTCGTCCGCGGCCGGTACGAGCTGCGCGTCCACCGGGTCACCGGGCTGCCTCCGGCCGCGCGGGTGCGGCTGACCGGCTGGGCCGTGCCGCCCGGCCCGGCGGAAGGTGAGCCGCTCACCTCCCAACTCCTCGGCCTGCACGGCTGGTCCGGTCCCGAGCCGCAGGAGGTACGGGCCCCGCAGGGCACCGCGTTCACCCGCTGGGCGGTGCTGCCCCGGCTGTCCGCGGCGCCCGGGGAGGACACGGCGGTCCTCGTCGCCCTCGCCTCGCTCACCGGCAGCCCGTCCCCGCGGCCGCCGGCCGGGGTCGCGGTCGTGACGGCGGCGGACCGCGGGGCGGCGGAGGTGCGGTGGACGCAGGACGGGGCCGTCACCCGCGTCGCGTTCGACCCGCTCGCCGTGTCACACGGCGGCGCCGAGTGATCCCGTACGCTCCCGTACCGGCATCAACCCTGCTCAACACGGGTCCCGGGGTCGGCGGTTAGCCTGTGGCCATGCTCAGAGTCGGCGGGGAGCCCATGCGGCACGGCACCATGCGGGAACGCAATCTCGCCGTGCTGCTGGGCGAGATCTCGGCGCACGGGCCCGTCACCCGGGCACGGCTCGCCGCACACACCGGTTTCACCAAGACCACGGTCTCCAACCTGCTGGCGGTGCTGGCGGAGGCGGGACTCGTCCGGGACGGCGACCTGGTGCACGAGGGGGAGCGCGGCCGGCCGGGGGTGGGTGTCACCGTCAACGGCGAGGGCCCCGCCGGGCTGGGCCTGGAGATCAACGTGGACTATCTCGCGGCCTGCGTGCTCGACCTCGGGCGCCGGATCCGCTACCGCCACCTGGTCACGGCGGACAACCGCGCCCGGTCCCCGGAGGACACCGCGGCGGGCCTGTCCCGGCTCGCCCACCAGGCCGTCGACGCGGCGGCCGAGCAGGGGCTGAGCGTCACGGGCGCCGTGGTCGCGATCCCCGGAGTCCTCGCGGGCGAGCGGGTGGTGCACGCGCCGAACCTCGGCTGGCACGACGTCCCGGCCGCCGCCCTGCTGCGGGACGTGCTGCCCCCGCTGCTGCTGCCCGTCGGCCACGACAACGAGGCCAACCTCGCCGCGCTGGGCGAACTCTGGTTCGGCGCGGGCCGGCCGCTCGGCGACTTCCTGCACGTCTCGGGCGAGATCGGGATCGGCGCGGGGCTCATCGTCGGCGGACAGGTCTTCCGCGGCGCGCACGGATTCGCGGGCGAACTCGGCCACATGGCGGTCGCGCCCGACGGGCCGGAGTGCACCTGCGGCGGCCGCGGCTGCCTGGAACGGGTCGCCGGGCAGGAGGCGATCCTGCGGGCCGCCGGGCTGACCGGGGTGACGCCCGGTTCCTCGGCCGGGCCCAGGGAATCGATCTCGGCCCTGGTCCGGCTGCTGCGGTCCGGCGACGCGCAGGCGCGGGAAGCGGTGGCCGTGGCGGGGCGCGATCTGGGGACCGCGCTCGCCGCGACCGTCAAGGTGCTCGATCCCGACACGGTCGTGCTCGGCGGCATCTTCTCCCCGCTGGCCCGGTGGATCCGTACACCGGTGGAAGCGGCGCTCGAGAACGGGGCGCTCTACGGCGCCGTGCCTCCCGTGGTGGTCTCTCCGCTGGCCGGAGAGGCGGCCGTGCTCGGGGCCGCGGGCCTGGTCATCGAACGGATCCACGCCGATCCGGCCCGGCTGCTGCGCTGAGCCGGGTCCGGGCGGAACGGCGGGCGCCCAACCCGCCGGACGCCCAATCCGGTTGTGACCCGGCGCGGAGTGTGGATCTAATACGCGCGTGACCGCAGCGTCCGGATCAACTCTGCCGCAGCCTCCCGCACGCCTCCCGGACCGCCCGGGCGCTCGGATCGCCGTCGTCGGCGCCGGGCCCGTCGGCGTCGGCCTCGTCGAACGGCTGCTCGCCAACGCGCCCGTCCTGGCCCCCGGCCGCGCCCTCGAAATCGTGCTCGTCGACCCCTTTCCGCCCGGCGCGGGCCGGGTCTGGCGCACCGGCCAGTCGCCGCTGATGCGGATGAACTCGCCGGCCCGGGACGTGACCCTGTTCCCCGACGAGTCCGTGGAGTGCGCCGGCCCGGTGCGCCCCGGCCCGGCACTGGACGCATGGGCCGCCGCCACCGCCGCCGGCGAACTGCCCCCGGTCGCCGACGAGCGGCTCCGCGACGACGTGCCGCCGGTCGGGCCGCGGTCCTTCGCGCCGCGCCGGTTGCAGGGCGCCTATCTGACCTGGTTCCTCCACCAGCTGGCCGGCCAGGCACCTCCGGGTGTGCGGGTGTTCGCCCACGCCGGGCGGGCGACCGCGCTGGAGCGCCGCGCCGACGGCCGTCAGCTGATCCGCACGGCCGACGGCGCCGGACTGCCGGCCGACGCGGTCGTGCTGGCACTGGGCCATGTGGACGCCCGCCCGTCCGGCCGGGACGCGGAACTCGCGGCGTTCGCCGCCGAGAACGGGCTGCTCCACCTCCCGCCCGGCTACGCCGCGGACCTCGACCTCTCCGCCGTCCCCGCCGGCGCGGACGTCGTCGTACGAGGACTGGGCCTGGCCTTCTTCGACTTCATGGCGCTGCTGACCGAGGGCCGCGGCGGACGTTACGTCCGCGAACCCGGCGGGGCCCTGCGCTATCTGCCCAGCGGCCGCGAACCCCGGCTGTACGCCGGGTCCCGGCGCGGGCTGCCGTACCGCTGCAAGCCCCGGCACACCCTGCTCGCGCCGAAGCCGGAGCAGCCGCGCCACTTCACGGACGCGGCCGTCGACTCGGCGGCCGCCCGCGCGGCGGCCGAGCGGCGCCCCGTGGACTTCCGCCGTGAACTGTGGCCGCTGCTGGCGAAGGAACTCCGGCACGCCTACTACCGCGAGCTGTTCACCGCCCAGCCCCGGCGCACCGCCATGTCCTGGGCCGAGTTCGAGTCCCGGCACGACGCCGCGGACACCCCGGAGGCGACGGCCGCCCTGGTCGCCGCAGCGGTGCCCGACTCCTCCGACCGGCTGGACCTCGACGAACTCCGCGAGCCCCTGCGGGGGCTGACCGCGCCCACACCGGAGGCGCTCCAGAAGCACCTCTGCGCGCATCTGGAACGCGACCTCGCCCGCAACGGCGACCCGGCCTGCTCCGCCGACACCGCCCTGTATTCGGCGCTGCTCATGCTGTTCGGACGGCTGCCCCGCGTCCGCCCGCTGCTCAGTGCGCGGTCGCAAACGGAGGACCTGGACGGGGCGTGGTTCTCGCTGTTCAACTTCGTGGCCAGCGGGCCGCCCGCGTTCCGGGCGGAGGAGCTGCTGGCGCTGTGCCGCAGCGGCGTCGTGACGTTCCTGGGCTCCGGCACCCGGGTCGAGGCCGACCGGACGCGCGGGGTCTTCCGGGCCCGCGGGGCCAACGCCCCCGGCGAGGTCACCGCCCGGGTGCTCATCGACGCGCGGCTGCCCGCCCCGACGGTCGAGCACACCGCGGACCCGCTGCTCGGCGCCCTGCGGGACGCGGGGGAGGCCGCCGAGGAGGTGCTGGCCGATCCGTCCGGCGGCTACCGGCATCCGACGGGCCGGATCGCGGTCGACCCGGAGGGGCGTCTCCTGGACACCGCGGGACGGCCGCAGCCCGCGCGCTTCGCCCTCGGCTGGAACACCTCGCTGCGCGGGGCCCGCGCCTTCGCCCTGCCCCGCACCAACGCCATCACCTTCCGGCACGGCGACCTCGTGGCCCGGGCGGTGCTGCGGGGCCTGCCGGGCGGCACGGACTAGGCAGCGGCCGGGCACGGAATCCGCGACCACAGAGCCGCCGCGCCGCCGCGCCGCCGTGCCGCCGTGCCGCCGTGCCAGGGTGTGATCGCGTCGCCGTCCGGCCGCCTCACGCCCGGTTCCGGCGCCGCCCGGTCGCCCACCGCGCCGCAGCACCGTGCCGCAGAGCCGCAGAGCCGCAGAGCCGCAGAGCCGCGGAGCCGTAGCGCGCGCAGCCGTAGCGCCGCGGCCCCGTGCCGTCATGGCGCCATACCGCCGTCGCGCGCCGCCTCGCCGCGTCCCCGTCGCGCCGCCCCCGCCCGTCCCGGGCCGTCGGTCCACGTACCGGACTTAGTGCCGCCGACGGACAGAGTTCATCTTCTGGCGCGGTGACGCCCCACCGGGCGGCCCGTGGTGCCGGAAGCCTTCATTCCCCGAACTCACCTGTCACAGAAGAGGCTTGACGCCCCACAAACCTTGCTGAACTATTTGGTCCATCACGTTGACGAATACCTGGCACCATCCGTCCCGATCGAGCCGCGGCCTGTGGAGAGACCCATGCTGAGCGTTGTGATCCCGAGCTACTACAACGCGCAGTGCCTTGAGCTCACCCTGCGCTCGCTCACCCGGCAGACGCTCCCGGCCGATCTGTACGAAGTCGTGGTCGTCTACGACGGCTGCCCCGTACCGGAGCGGCTCGATGAGCTGCGCCACACCGTGCCGTTCCGCCTCACCGAACTGCCGCTCCCGGCCCGCCGCGGCCGGTCGGCGGCGCGCAACGCCGGCATCCGGGCCGCCCGGGGCGACCGCGTGCTGCTCCTCGACAACGACTCGCTCTGCCCGCCCGACCTGCTCGCCCGGCACCACGAGACCGGGGAGAAGCACCCGGACGCCGTCGTCATGGGCGGCCGCGGCGAACTGGCCGCGCAGGGCTGGGCCGTGCTGCGGGAGGTCTCCGACGGCGGGCCGCTGCCCACCGCGCCGCCCGGCGGGCACGACGTACGCGCCGCCACCATCCAGGACGAGCCCTGGCTGTACGGCTTCTCGCACAATCTCTCCGTCGGCCGGGCGGAGGCTCTCGCGGTCGGGCTGTTCGACGAGGACTTCGGCACCCGCTGGGGCGGGGAGGACCTCGACTTCTCGTACCGTCTCTTCCGCCACCTCGGCCGGGACGCCGCCAAGTTCCACTACGAGCCGTCCATCCTGTGCTGGCATCTGCCGCACTACCGCGATCTGGAACGGACCTACGCCGACCACCGCGAAAGCCTCGCCCACCTGCGCGACAAGCACCGCCACTTCGAGGTGGAACTCGTCTCCGGGCTGCCCGAGGTGCTGGCCGGCTCCCTCGCCGACATCGCCGCCCGCGTCGCGGACTACCGCACGGTCATGGACATCTGCCGCCGCGAGAAGCTCTGCTCGGCCGAGCCCTGGCGCCCCGTCGCCGAGCGGCTGCTGGGCGACGGCTCCCGGGCGCTGTGCGTCGGCTACGACACCGCGCCCCTCGCCGGACCCAACGGGATGACCTTCGACTACGGCCGCCCCGTCACGGACACCAATCTGCATCTGCTGGGCGTCGACGTGCCCTTCGCCGAGGGAACGTTCGACGCCGTGCTGAGCACCGACTTCTGGCGGCTGCTCCGGCTGCCCGACCTGCTGCCGTTCATCGCGGAGTCGCTCACCGTGGCCGGCACCCTGCTGCTGGCCGCCTCGGACGAACTCACCGACCGCGGACCGGCACTCGGCTTCGACCCGCTGACGGACCTCGACTACTTCACCGACCTGCTGGCCCCGGCCTTCCGCGTGACCCGCGAGGCCGTGCCCGGCACCGGCACCGTGCTCACCGTCGTACCCGCCGGCCGGGAGCGCCGGCCGGGCCGCGCCCGGCGGGGGACGCCCGCGGCCTGACCGCCGGCCGCGGGGCGGGCAGCCGGCGGCGACCAGACGACCAACGGGGGAACGTATGTGCGGGATCTGTGGTGCCGTCGGGGAACGGCGGGGTAAGGGCGGGGACGCCGTCGCGGCGATGCTCGACGCGATGACGCACCGGGGCCCGGACAGCCGCGGGGCCGCGGTCGCGGACGGCGTCGCGCTGGGCGCCTGCCGGCTCGCGGTCATCGGTCCGGAAGCGGCTTCCCAGCCGCTGAGAAGCGCCTGCACGGACCTGACGCTCGTGGTCAACGGTGAGATCTACAACCATGTCGAGCTGCGCCGCGAACTGGAGGCGCGCGGCCACCGGTTCACCACCGGCGGCGACTGCGAGGTGATCCTCCACCTCTACGAGGACGAGGGCCTCGACGCCCTGAAACGCCTGCGCGGCATGTTCGCCCTCGCACTGCTCGACCCGGCGGAACGCCGGCTGCTGCTGGCCCGCGACCGGATGGGGGAGAAGCCGCTCTATCTCGCCGAGACCCCCGACGGGTGGTGCTTCGCCTCGGAGATGACGGCACTGCTCCGCTCCGGGCTGGTACCGCTGGAGATCGACCACGGCAGCCTCCGCGAATACCTCCACTACCAGTACGTCCCCGAACCGGCGACCCTGCTGGCCGGGGTGCGCCAGCTCCCGGCCGGCAGCTGGCTCGACCTCGACCTCGACACCGGCAAGAGCCGCACCGGGGTGTACTGGGACCTGGAGGCGGCACCCGCACTCCCCGGAGACCCCGCGGCCGTGCTGGAGGCCGGGCTGCGGGACATCGGCAGGATCGTCGTACGCTCCGACGCGCCCATCGCCGTCGCCCTCAGCGGCGGCCTCGACTCCACGATCGTCGCCTCCCTGGCCGCCGCGAACGCCCCCGGCGTCACCGCCGTCGGCGTCGGCTACGCCGGCCGCCCGGCCATCGACGAACGGCGCCACGCCACGAGGGCCGCGGCCGCACTCGGCGTGCGGCTCACCCATGTCGAGCTGTCTCCCGCAGACGTCGCCGAGGACTTCGACGCCCTGGTGCAGGCCCTGGACCACCCCGTGGCCGACCTCGCCGGACCCGCCTACCACGCCGTCGCCAAGGCCGCGCACGACGAGGGCTGCCGGGTGCTGCTCCTCGGCCACGGCGGCGACGAACTCTTCTGGGGCTACCGCTGGGTGGACACCGCGCGCGCCGCGCTGGCCGGCCACGACCCGGCCGGCGTCACCCGCGGCCTCCTCTACCGGCACATGGAGGTCGTCCGGGACAGCGCCCGGCTGCTGCCCGGGCTCTGCTCCCCGGACTGGCCGCACCGGCTCCCGGACGACGACGGCAGCGGGCCCGGGAGCGGACCGGACACCGGCACCACCCTCCCGGTCCGCCTCACCCGGCTGCTCGCCGACACCTATCTGCGCTCCAACGGCGTCGCCCAGACCGAACGGCTGTGCATGGCGCACAGCGTGGAGACCCGGCTGCCGCTGCTGGACCACTGCTTCGTGGACCTCGTCACCGGCCTGCGCAAACACGCCCGGGACGACGCACTGCCCGCCAAGGACCGGCTCCGCGCGGCCGCCGCCCCGCTGGTCCCCGGCTTCGTCGCGGGCAAGCCCAAGACGCCGTTCTACACGCCGACCCGGGACTGGCACGCCGCCCTGTTCGCCGCGCACGGCGACCGCGTGGCCGACGGCTGGCTGCGCTCGGCCGGTGTGCTCAGCCCGGCCGGAGCGGTCCGCGCCGCGCGCGGCCGCACCGGCGTGGGATCGGGCACCTCGCTCTCGTACAAGGCCCTGATGTTCGAGACCTGGTACGCCGCCCTGCGCGCCGCCCACCGGCCGCCGGGGGGCGGCGCCCCGCGGGGCGGTCCCGCAGAGAACGGCTCACCGAAGAACGCCACAACGGACCACGGACAGAAAACGGGGTAAGCACCTGATGCGCGACACCGAAATCGAGCGGCTGCTCCGCCGCGAGGACGAGCACTATCTCAACGTCATCGACCTCATCGCCGCGTCCAACGCGCCCGTCGCGGACGTCCGCGACAACCGGGACTGGGGCGTCGCCCAGTTCCGGTCCGCCGAGGGGCACGTCGGCCGCAAGCCGTACGCGGGCACCGGGAACTTCGACGCGATCGAGCGGCTGACCGCGCTCCGCGCCCGCACCCTGTTCGGCGCCGAACACGCCAACGTCCAGCCGGTCTCCGGCTCCCTGGCCAACCTCGCCGCCTACCGCGCGCTGATGCGGCCGGGCGACACCCTGCTGTCCATGTCCATGGCCTCCGGCGGGCACCTCTCGCACGGCCACCGCAAGCACCTGGTCACCGACCTCTTCCGGGTCGTGCACTACGACGTCGACACCGAGAGCGGGCTGCTGCGCTACGACGAGATCCGCGAGATCGCCGAACGCGAGCGGCCGAAGGTCCTCGTCGCCGGCTACTCCGCCTACCCCCGGGCCGTCGACTTCGCCCTGTTCGCCAAGATCGCTCAGGAAGTCGGGGCCCGGCTCGTCGCCGACATCTCGCACATCGCCGGGCTGGTGGCCGCCGGGCTGCACGACAATCCGTGCGACCAGCCGGGCACCGTCGTCACCACCTCCGTGGAGAAGACGCTGCGCGGCACCCGCGGCGGCATCGTGCTGTGCTCCGAGGAACTGCGCCCGGCGGTGGACTCGGCCGTCTTCCCCGGCCTCCAGTCCTCGGTGGGCCTGGCCGGGCTGATCTCCCTGGCCGAGACCCTGTACGACGCCGCCACCCCGGAGTTCCGGGCCTACCAGCAGCGCGTCGTCGGCAACGCCCGCGCCCTCGCCGGCCATCTGCTCGACGGCGGCCTCGACCTCGTCTCCGGCGGCACCGACACCCATCTGCTGGTGATCGACCTCACCCGCACCGGACTGTCCGGACAGGAGGCCGAGCGCCGGCTCCAGGACCTCGGGATCCTCTCCAACCGCAACCTGCTGCCCGGTGACCCGCGCCCGCCCTTCCAAGCCAGCGGCCTGCGCCTGGGCACCCCCACCGTCACCTCCCGCGGCTTCGACGCCGACGACATCCGGGAGCTGGCCGGCATCGTGCTCGAAGCGGTGCTGGCCGAACGCTGGGACTCCGCCCCCGCGGCCCTGCGGGCGCGGACCACGGCGCTGCGCGACAAACCCCGCGCGGACGACGCCCTGGCCGACCTCGCGCCCCTGGCCGCGGCGGCACCGGCGGTCGCCGATGCCCGCTGAAGCGCCCGCCCCGTCCCGCCGCACCCGCGTCGGCTTCCACGCCTTCCGCACCTACACCCGCCACCCCGGCAAGGACGGGGCGAACTTCGCGTACACCGAGCTGGGACGGCTGCTGCGCGGCTCCGACGCCGTGGACCCGCGGCCGCACGACGTCGTCGAGCTGTGCCGCAGCGACGCCGTGGCCCGGGAGACGCTCGCGGGCTGCGACGTGGTGGTCGCGACGGCCGGTCCGCACGCCTATCTGTACTTCCACCTCCGGGAGCGCCTCGGGCTCCGCTTCCGCATCGTCCGGGACGTGCGGACCGCGCTGTGGAACGGCTATCTCCAGCAGGAGGCGCTGGCCGCACCGTATCTGCGCGGCGGTGACGTCCTCTATCACTCCTCCCGTTACTCACTGGCCCTGTTCAGCGCGCTCTTCCCGCATCTGGCCGGCACCGCGCAGACCGTCTGCTATCCGCTGCTGCACTGGTTCCCACCGGAACTGGAGAACTCCTGGACCGGGAGCCGCGGCCCGGTCCGCCGGCCGGGGGCCCGCCGCACCCGGCGGATCGGCTTCGTCGGACGGCTGACCGACGACAAGAACCACGCCCAGGCGCTGGACCTGCTGGCCGAGCTGAACCGGCGCGCCCCGGGCCGCTTCGAGCTGCACGCCGTGGGCGAGGGGAGCCCGCCGCGCCGCGGCCCGGGCGCGCAGGGCGGCCCGGACCTCCCCGGCTACCGCTGGACCCCGCCGATCGACCGGGCCCGGCTGTGGGAGCACTACCGGACGTTCGACACCCTCTTCTTCCCGTCGACCTCGTCACTGGAGACCTTCGGCCGGGTCCTCGTCGAGGCCTCCTACATCGGCACGCCCGTCCTGGCCTCGGCGCACGCCGCCACCTCGGAACTGCTGCCCGCGCAGGCGCTGGTACCCACCGCCTACCGCACGGACCGCGAGTTCACCACGCACTTCGCGGCCCGCCTCGGGGACGTCGACACCGGTCACGCCGCGGATCTGCTGGAGTCCGGCGAGGCCCCGCCGCGCGCCGAGGGGCACCGCTCCTACGCCCGTCACGACCGGCTGCTGCTGTCCCTGGTCCTGGACGGGCCCGGCGCGGACACGGGCGCGGGGGCGGAACCGACCGGAGTCCAGCGCGACTTCATCTCCCGGATACGGACCGCCGGACTGCGCTCCGTGCCCGGCCCCGCCCAGGCCGACGCCCTGATCTCCCGCATCCGCGGGCCCTTCGTCGCGCTTCACGAGCGCGGCCGGCCCGGCTACTTCGCCACCCTCGCCACGCTCCTCGCCCGCTCCCGGCACCGCGGCAAGACCGTCTCCTTCCTGCGGAAGAGCCTGCTGCACGGCGAGGACCTCAGCAACATCGGCGGCATCGACCTGCAACTCAGCCATCTCATCGGCCACGAGCCCCGCTTCCGCATCGCGGCGGCCCGCACCGCCGTGCCCGGGGACGACAGAGAACGGGAAACGCCATGCTCAACAAACTGATCGTGGGCTACGACACCACGGCGTTCGACTTCGCAAGAGCCGTCTCCTCGGCGGTCGGGGTCCCGGACCTCGCCCGCTGGCACGAGTGGTGCACGCCCGAGGAGGAGACCCCGGGCTTCGGCAACCAGGCCTCGGAACTGCACCAGCGGCTCTACGACACCGGGCCCGCCTTCGAGGACCTCTACCGGCGCTTCGTGGCCACCACCGTCACCGAACTGGTCGGTGAGCCCGTGCGCTACCAGAACGTCCCCAACTGGCGGATCCAGCTGCCCGGGCGGCACGGTGTCGGCAGCTACCACCAGGACCGGATGGGCGGGCACAACTCCGCCGAGATCACCTTCTGGGTGCCGCTGACGGACGTCACGGAGGAGAACACCCTGTGGGTGGAGTCCGCCGAGGGGCGGGGCGACTACCGGCCGGCGGTCATGCCGTACGGGCGGATGCTGGTCTTCGACAGCGCCGACCTGATGCACGGCAACGTGCGCAACGGCTCCGAACGGACCCGGGTCAGCTTCGACTTCCGCGTCATCCCCGAATCGGTGTACGACACCGGCCTGAACACGCCGCACCACACCGGCATCGACGGGCCCCTCCAGTGGCTCGCCGCCTGACGCCCCGGCCGCCGCGCGGCCGGCCCGCACCGGACACAGAAGGACCCGCCCTCCCATGAGCCTTTCCGTGGTCATCCCGCACTACCGGCAGCTCCGCTGCCTGGACCTCACCCTCGGCGCGCTCGCGGACCGGAGCCCGGACCCGGGCCCGTTCGAGGTGCTGGTCGTCGACGACGACTCGGGCGACGGCGTCGCACCGGTCGTGGCCCGGCACCGGGACCGGCTGCCCGTCCGGCTGCTCCGGCAGCCCGTCAACCGGGGCCGGGCGGCCGCCCGCAACCGCGGGGCCGCCGAGGCCTCCGGGGAACGGCTCCTCTTCCTCGACGCGGACTCCCTCGCCGACCCGGCGCTGCTCGCCGCCCACGCCCGGTTCCACCGCACCCACCCGGACAAGGTGCTGCTCGGCGCGCGCCGGGAGGGCGACTGGGGCGCGGCCGCCGGCGCCCCCGCCGTCCGCGCGGGGGAGGGCCGCGGCCCGGCGTACGGGCAGGACATGCGCTACCGGACGGGGCTGGACCCCGCCGCGTTCGACCGCCATCCGGTGCCGTGGATCTTCGGCTACAGCCACAACATGTCGGTGCCCGCGGACGCGTTCCGCGCCTGCGGCGGCTTCGACGAGGCGTTCGCGGGCTGGGGCCACGAAGACCTGGAGCTGTCCTACCGGCTGTTCACGGCGGCCGGACGGGCCCCCGGCCACTTCCGTTTCGACCCGGACGCTCTCTGCCACCACCTGCCGCACTTCCGGCGGGAGCGGGACAACTGGGCCCAGGCCGAGCGGATGCTGCCGTACATCACGGAGAAGCACCGCGGCCTGGAGACGGAGTTCGTCGAGGAGGGGCCGCTGAGCGTCTGCGACACCCTGCCGGTCTATCTGCGGCGGCTCCGCCTGCTGCACGCCGCCGTCCCCGGCGCGGCCCGGGACGAGGCGCTGGCCGCGCTCCCGGCGCCGCTCGCCCCCGGCCGGCTGGTGGTCGGGGCGGGCCTGGCCAAGCGGTCGTGGGAGCCGGCCGAGGGCGGTCCGGTCGAGCTGATCGACCACCGGCCGCCGGAGAGCGGCGAGGCCCCCGGGCTCGTCGGGATCCACCTGCCGTACCCGGACCACCGGTTCGCCGACCTGGTGAACCTCGACCTCTGGCGCGTGCTGACGCCCGAACACCTGTCGCGGCTGATCCTGGAGGGGCTGCGGGTGGCGAGGGCCGTGTACCTCTGCCACACGAAATCGGTGCCCGGGGCGGCCGCGGCCGGGCTCGCCGGCGACCCGGAGTACGTGTGCGACCTGCTCGCCGCCTGCTGCGACGCCCGCGTGGTGCACGACGGGGAGCGGGCCGCCGTGATCCGCGCCAAGCGCCGCTGATGGCCGGGGACGAGCGGCGCGCCGGGATCCGGGAGCGGTGGGACGCCTACCGGGCCGAGGCGGTCGCGCCGCGGCTGCTCATCGTGCGTCAGCTCCCGCACGCCGGGGCCGGGCTCGCCGCGGCTCTCCTGGCCGTCAACGTCCTGCTCGGGCTGATGCCGGTGCTGTTCGTCGTCGAGACCAGCGTGCTCATCGGCCGGGTGCCGGACGCGGTGAGGGGCGGCACGGACTCGGCAGCCTGGCACGCACTCGTCACCGCGTTCCTCGTCGCCTCCGCCGCCTTCGCCGGGCAGCAGGTCCTCGCCCCGCTCCAGGCCGCGCTCGGTGAACGCGTGCAGCGGCGGGTCGACGGCTACTTCACCCGCCGACTGATGGCCTCCTCGCTGGCCGCTGTGGGCATCGCCCCGCTCGAGGACCAGCGGACCCTCGACGCGCTCCGCGAGGCGAGCCGCCGGCTGGAGACCAGCTGGCACACGCCCGGACACGCCACGGCGGGACTGCTGGCCCTCGTCGCCCGCTACACCCGGCTGCTGGCGCTCGCCGTGCTCGTCGGAGCGGTGACGGCTCCGGCGGCGGGGGCCGCGATCCTCGGCGCGGCCCTGGTGTTCCGCTACGGCCAGCGTGGCGGCCAGCGCAAGTACGCCCGGGTCTTCAAGGAACACCTGCCCGCCGAGCGGGAGGCCGCCTACTTCCGGGACGTCGCCACCGGCGTCGACGCCGCCAAGGAGATCCGGGTGTTCGGACTCGTGGGCTGGCTCAGCGACCGGTACCGGAGCAGTCACCTCGACTCGCTGTACCCGATGTGGCGTGCCCGGCGCCGCATCTATCTGAAGCCGTACTTCGGCTACACCGCGCTCGGGCTCCTCACCGCGGGCGCCGTGACGGCCTGGACCGCGCGGGGCGCCGCCGCGGGGACGTTCTCGCTGACCGCCCTCGCCCTCGCTCTCCAGGCCGCGGTCGCCGCGCTGCTGCTGGGCGAGCACTATCCGGAGTCCGACGCGAACACCCAGTTCGGCATGGACGCCGTACGCGGCCTCGCGGACTTCGAGAGCCGGCTGGCCGAGCGGCTGCCCGGAGACGTCACCGCGGACGCGACCGGCGACGCGCGGGGCCTGCCGCGTGAGGGCGTCCGCTTCCGCGACGTCTCCTTCCGCTACGCCGGCGGCCGGCGGCCGGTGCTCGACGGCCTGGACCTCGTCCTGCGCGCGGGGGAGTGCACAGCGATCGTGGGCCTCAACGGCGCGGGCAAGACGACGCTGGTGAAGCTCCTCGCCCGGATGTACGAGCCCACCGGGGGCACCGTCCTCGTCGACGGCCAGGACGTGCGGACCTTCGCCGTCGACTCCTGGCGGCGGCAGATCGCGGTCATCTTCCAGGACTTCAACCGGTACGAGCTGTCCGCCGCCGACAACATAGCCCTCGGTGCCGTCGAACGACCGCCGGACGCCGCCGCGGTGCGCTCGGCCGCTCAGAAGGCCGGCGTCGCCGGGGCGCTGGAGCGGCTGCCGCGCGGCTACGACACCCCGCTCTCCCGGCAGTACGAGGGCGGCGCCCAGCTCTCCGGCGGCCAGTGGCAGCGGGTGGCGATCGCCCGCGCGCTGTACGCCCTCGACGCGGGGGCCCGGGTCCTGGTGCTGGACGAGCCCACGGCCGCGCTCGACGTGCGCGCGGAGCGCGAGTTCTTCAGCCGGTTCGTCGAACTGACCCGCGGGGTGACGACGCTGCTCATCTCGCACCGCTTCTCCTCCGTGCGGCACGCCGACCGCATCGTCGTCCTGGAGGACGGCCGGGTCGCGGAGGACGGCACGCACGGCGAACTGCTCGCCCGCGGCGGCCGCTACGCCGAGCTGTTCCGGCTCCAGGCGGAACGCTTCGCGGAGCCGGAACGGCCCGGGGCGGCCCCCGCCGTGCCCGCACCGGCCGAGCCGACGGAGGACACGCCGTGACGGACACCGTCCGCAGCTGCTGGACCATGCTCGGCATGGCCTGGCGGCAGAGCCCTGTGAAGACCGCCGTCTCGGTCGTGCTGATGCTGCTCAACGCGGTCGCCCTGCCGTTGCTGGCCCTCGCCCTCCAGCGGACGGCGGACGCCGTGGTCGCGCGCGACACCGCCGGCGCGACCACCGCCGGGCTCGCCGTCGCGGTGCTGGCCATCTGCGCGCTGACCCTCGGCCACTTCGCGCACATCGCCTACTACGAACTGTCCGAGATCAACATCCTGGAGTTCGACCGGGAACTCATCGACCTGGCCAACGGCTCGGCCGGACTGGAACACCACGAACGCCCCGAGTACGCGGACAAGATGGGCGTGCTCAAGGAGGAACTGCAACGGCTCGGCTGGGGCATGTACGGCCTGCTGTCCGTCGTCTCGCTCGCCCTCGCCATGGTCGTCACCGGCCTGCTGCTCGCCCTCGCGCACCCGGCGCTGCTGCTGCTCCCGCTCGCCGCGATACCGCCCCTGGTCACCAGCCGCCGCGCGCAGCGCGTGCTGGACCGGGCCCGCGACGCGGCCGCCCCCGCCTCCCGTGAGGGCCGCCATCTGTTCCGCCTCGCGACGGGCGCCGGACCCGCCAAGGAACTCCGCGTCTTCCGGCTCCAGCGGGAGGTGCTCCGCCGCCACGAGACCGCCTGGGACCGGGCCGCCAACCGCATGTGGCGGGCCGAGAAGCGCGCGCTGCTGCTCACCGCCGGCGGGCAGCTCGTCTTCTCCGCCGCTTACATCGGGGCGGTGCTGCTCGTCGTCCGGCAGGTCGTCGCGGGCCGCGGCACGGTCGGCGACGTGGTGCTCGTCATCACGCTGGCGTCCCAGGTCAACCAGCAGGTCACCCAGGCCGTCACGCTGCTGCGCGAACTCCAGCGGATGGCCGAGGCGCTGACCCGGCTGCGCTGGCTGCGGGACCTCGTCGCCCGGCAGGCGCCCCCGCCACCGGACGCGGACGTCCCGCCGGTCCTCCGGGACGGCATCGAGCTGCGCGGGGTGGCGTTCGGCTATCCGGGCGGCGGGCGGCCGGTGCTCTCCGGAGTCGATCTGCGGCTGCCGGCCGGTTCCACGGTCGCCCTCGTCGGCGAGAACGGCGCGGGCAAGACGACCCTGGTGAAGCTGCTCTGCCGGTTCCACGACACCACCGAGGGCACCGTCACCGTGGACGGCACCGATCTGCGCCGGATGCCCGTCGAGGACTGGCGGTCCCGGATCGCCGCCGGATTCCAGGACTTCGTGCGGTTCGAACTGCCCGCGGGGCGCGCGGTGGGCGTCGGTGACCTGCCCGCGCTCGACGACGGGGCGGCGGTCACGGCCGCCCTCGGCCGGGCCGGTGCCGCTGACGTCCTGGACCGGCTCCCGGACGGCTTGGCGACCCCGCTCGGCAAGTCCTACACCGACGGCGCCGAACTCTCCGGCGGCCAGTGGCAGAAGCTCGCCCTGGGCCGCGCCATGATGCGCGAAGAGCCGCTGCTGCTCGTGCTCGACGAGCCGACCTCGGCCCTGGACGCCGAGGCCGAGCACCGGCTGTTCGAACGGTACGCCCGGAACGCGAGGCGGGCGGGCCGGCGGACGGGCGCCGTCACGCTGTTCGTCACCCACCGCTTCTCCACCGCGCGGTCGGCCGACCTCGTGGTCGTCGTCGCCGACGGCGGAATCGCGGAAGCGGGCAGCCACACGGAGCTGCTGGCCCGCGGCGGCCTCTACGCGGAGCTATACACCCTCCAGGCCGCGGCCTACCGGCGCGGCGGCCCGGGCGCCTCACCGGACACCGGGGTCCCGGACACCGGGGTCCCGGACACCGGGGTCCCGGACACCGGGGTCCCGGACACTGAGGCGCCGGACACCACTGCACCTGACACCACTGCACCTGACACCACTGCACCTGACACCACTGCACCTGACACCACTGCACCGGGCACCACTGCACCGGGCACCGCGGCTCCGGACGGTGCCCCGGCGGACCCC